>JAUBOG010000127.1:0-14565 GCA_036700105.1 Microcoleus occultus BM001215583 | reverse complement strand
TACTGCCGAAATGCTTCGCCCCTACGAAGATATTTGCAAAAATGAGATGCACCCGTTTTTGATTGCCTTTTAAAGCTGAAATATAATCTTTTTTATTCTTAACAAGTAGAGATGTTATCTCTTTATGACACCCCATAGCATCTATGGTTATTACACTTCCGGCAATTTCTAACATTTCTATTAATTCCGGAATTGCTGTCAGCTCGTTAGGTTTTTTAGCGATTTTTTCCCGCTAGAACCAATTGATGAGATGAAGACCAGGCAGTAATTATATGTAGCGCTTTTTGCTGGTCATTTCGGTCATAAGATTGTTTCATTGTTTTGCCATCAATTGAATGGGACAATGAAGTTGGTCAGGAATGATGAATATTAGTTTTGCAACAAATCTTGCGTAGGTTGGGTTGGAACGATAGTAGAAACCCAACATCAACATCGGTTGCGCTGGGTTTCGTTCCTCAACCCAACCTACGGGTAAAATGATGTAATAACATTTTTAATTATCAATTTGCCGCGCCGCGCGAATAGTTTGGGGAAATACGCCGACTAAAAGCGCCAAAGCCCGATCGGGAATTTGTGCCACTGTTTCCGCATCAAAATATTGTTCAAACTGAGTTAAAAGCATTTGCGCGCGTTCCACAGCAGCCGGCTTTGCAGTTAACTGTTCCGTTAACCGCACCCAATGCCGCCGAATGCCAAAAGCTTTCTGTCTTGCTTCGGGAGATTGAGGGGAAACCAAACAAAAATCGCCCACCGGAATCGCCTGCAGGGAGTCAATATCAAAAGCACCCCCAACAGCAGCCCCTGGCCCGGCAAACTCCGCGTGGAAGCGTTTAATCAAAATTAGACCGTTCCGGCGACGGCTATCAACCATCAACAGTTTGCCACTGTTGATTTCTGCGAGAAGATGAGAGGAGTCGGGGTGTTCAGTCAAATCTGTGCCAAGGTTTCAAAGTCCCAAGTCCGGGTCAGCAAAAAAAGCCGGCGCGGATCATATCGCTAAAGCTAAAATCAGAGATGGATCGAGTATCAAATCTGGGATAATCCAGCGATCGATCGCACTGATTAATTTAAACTTACAAACAATATTGTCACAAGGTGGTATCTTGAGCGCGATCGAATATCAAATACAGGTAGAACAAGCAGTAGGAACCCTGAAAGCGGATCTCCCGACCCTTTTTGAGAAAGACATCTCCTACGACATCTACACAAAAGGTGTCTATTTTCAAGATCCTGTTAACACATTTAAAGGAAAAATCAACTATCGGATTATCTTTTGGACTCTGCGGTTTCACGGCCAGCTATTCTTTACCGAGATTTACTTCGACCTGCACGGCGCAAGTCAGACAGCCCCTGATACTATTGTGGCAAATTGGACTGTTCGCGGTACACTGCGCGTACCCTGGAAAGCTCGGATCTTCTTCAACGGCTATTCTACTTACAAGCTGGATGAGAACGGTTTAATTGACCAACATATCGACACTTGGGACAGAGAACCCGGAGAGATTTTAAAGCAGTTTTTCCGCAAGGGGGAGGGTGCGAATCCAGGATAAGCCCCGCTTGCATCTAGATTGTCTGCGGTATGAGAAGCCCAAAGGGGAAGAGGATTTGAGGATTTTCGATCGGCGATCGAAATATACAATTTAAATGCAGTACAGCTTAAGCTAAAAAGGTCGATCGCGCCTCGCCATCAGATCCTGCTGCCCAATTAACTTATAATAGCTCAAACAATCATCAGCCCTCCGATTCATTTTCTGCTGCTTGTAAATTGCTAAAATGATTGTTCGCTCCGATTCATTTTCTGCTATTTACACTCCCCAAAAACATCATGGCTGATATTGTCGAGACTGCCACCAATGCCGGCTCTTTCAAAACACTCGCCACTGTTATTGAAGCGGCTGGTTTGTTAGATTTACTGCAAAGTCCGGGCCCCTACACTGTCTTAGCACCAACTGACGAAGCATTTGCTAAAATTTCGGCGAACACTATTGCCTCTTGGCTGAAAGACGTGCCCAAGCTCAAGAAAATTCTCACCTATCACATTCTATTTGGCGAGGTACTAACTGAGAACTTGCTAGAGTTAACTTCTGCTGAAACAGTAGAAGGTTCTGTGGTCGGAATTGATACTTCCGACGGGATTAAAGTAAATGATGCTAAAGTTCTCACTCCAGATATTATTGCCGACAACGGCGTCATCCATGTCATTGATGCCGTGCTAATACCCGCATTAGTTGCAGCATAAAAATGGCGGTTTTACCGATAAATATCGGGTGCGCCTCGGACACCTTACACCTATAATAAATCTACTAGGATGCGCGGGGAAAAGCGCCGATAAATTTCCGCTGTGCATGGCGCGCTTTCCCCGACATTTTAAACTAATTATCCGAACCTAAAATCAAGCCAGAACGAGCAGGCAGCATCAATTCTAACTGCCGAGTTTCCCCTTCGCCTTTCCAAACAAACTCGCCTTTACCGAACAGCAATTTCTCGTGAGGAGATTTCAAACTAGCAGCCTCAAAACTAATATTAGCTTCTTCGGTAGCGACATTGACAGCAACAACTATTTCCTCATCCCCCAAAATGCGGGCAAAAACGTAAACCGTTCCCTCAGCAAAGAGAATTTGGTAATCTCCAGTGCGGAGGGCAACGTATTTGTGCCGCAAAGCTATCAACTGCTTGTGGTAATCTAAAACATCAAGTTCCCAGTGAGTTTCTAAGGGAAAACCGCGCCGGGAATCGGGATCGAGAGCGCCGGGCAAACCAACTTCATCGCCGTAGTAAATGCTGGGAGCTCCGGGAAAAGTTAACAGCAGCAAATTAGCGAGTTCGACGCTAGCTTTATCGCCTCCAGCAATTGAGATCAATCTAGCTGTATCGTGACTTGCCAACAAATTAAGTTGAGTTAGCTGTATCTGCCACGGGTACAGTTCCAAAACCTGCTGGATTTTGTCGCCGTACTCTTTAGCGAAAAGCGGCGGATAGGGATGGTAAGAACGGCCTTCTATTTGAGCTAAATCTACTCTGTCGCCCGCTGCAAAAGCAATAGTCGGCGCAGCAAAAAGGTAATTCATCACCCCGTCAAATTGACTGCCGTCGAGCCATTCTCTGGCATCTTCCCAAACTTCGCCGACAATGTAAGCTTCGGGATTAACTGCTTTGACTCGTTCTCGAAATTCTTGCCAAAATCCCGGAGTTTTAATTTCAAAAGGAACGTCGAGCCGCCATCCGTCGATGCCGAATTTAATCCAGTATTCGGCAATTTCCATGATGTATTCTCGCACTTCGGGGTTGTCGTGATTGAATTCAGGAAGTGCTCGATTGCCGTCCCAACCGGCATAGTTAGCCGGAAAATTGCCGTCGTAGGCGGATAGCGGCCAGCCTTCAATTTTAAACCAATCCAACCAAGGAGAATTGGGGCCGTTTTCGAGGATGTCGTGAAAGAAGAAAAAGCCGCGGCTGGCGTGGTTGAATACGCCGTCGAGAACAACTTTGATGTTGCGGTCGTGGGCGGCATCTAGAAGCTCTTTAAAAGCTGGATTGCCGCCCAACATGGGATCGACTTGATAGTAGTCGTGGGTGTGGTAGCGGTGATTGCAGGCCGATTGAAATATGGGGGTGAAGTAAATTGCGTTTATGCCTAAGTCTTGCAAGTAGTCTAGCTGTTCCATCACGCCCCACAAGTCGCCGCCTTTGTAGCCTTGCAGGGTGGGGATTTCGTGCCATTCTTCCCACATGAAGTTTTGCAGCAGGCGTTTTCGGGGCTGTTTGCTTTTGGCGAAGCGATCGGGGAATATTTGGTAGAATACGGCGTGTTTAACCCAGTCCGGCGTTTGAATTTGCATACAATTTTCCTGGCTTTTACGGCTTAGGCTACAGTAGCAGAGGTTTCTAGCGGATCTAGCTTTCGGTAGAGAATAGATACTCGATCGAAGTTTGCCGATCGGCAAACTACCAAAACCTCAAACCTGATTCTTTCGTTAAACTGCCCTTATTTATTCATGGGTATTTTAACTCACAACTCGCAACTTTTTTAAATATCGATTATGGATTGATGAGTATTTTAACCCATAACTCAAAACTCAAAACTTCCTCGCTACCCCCCTTGTCAAGAAGCCCTCACCATCGGACACTGGACTTGGAGAGTTAATCGACCCTAGGGAGAAAGTTCCTTGAAAAAAGTCTTAGCCATCATCCTCGGTGGCGGTGTAGGCACCCGCCTTTATCCCCTAACCAAACTGCGAGCCAAACCCGCAGTTCCCCTTGCTGGCAAATATCGCCTCATCGATATTCCAGTCAGCAACTGCATCAACTCCGAAATAGTCAAAATCTACGTCCTCACCCAATTCAACTCGGCATCTCTCAACCGTCACATCTCTCGCACCTACCAGTTTTCCGGCTTCACCGAGGGATTTGTCGAGGTGCTCGCCGCCCAGCAAACTCAGGAAAACCCCGACTGGTTTCAAGGGACAGCCGACGCGGTTCGCCAATATCTGTCGCTGCTAGAACAGTGGGACGTGGACGAATACCTGATTTTGTCAGGCGACCACCTCTACCGCATGGACTACCAGAAGTTTGTGGAGAGACACCGCGAAACCAAGGCCGATATCACCCTCTCGGTTTTGCCGATGGACGAGAAGCGGGCTTCGGATTTTGGTTTGATGAAAATCGACGGTAACGGCCGTATTGTTTCTTTCAGCGAAAAGCCGAAGGGCGATGCGCTCAAACAAATGCAGGTGGATACTACGACACTGGGACTGACACCGCAGCAGGCTCAGGAAAGCCCTTACATTGCTTCGATGGGGATTTACGTCTTCAAAAAAGAAGTTTTGATCAAACTGCTGAAAGAATCTCCCAACCAAACTGATTTTGGTAAAGAGATTATTCCGAATTCTGCAAAAGACCACAACGTTCAAGCTTATTTGTTTGACGATTACTGGGAAGATATCGGAACCATTGAGGCTTTTTACGATGCTAACTTGGCTCTGACAAAACAGCCTAAGCCGCCTTTCAGTTTCTACGATGAAAATGCGCCGATTTACACTCGCCCGCGTTTCTTGCCGCCGACTAAGCTTTTAGACAGTCACGTGACGGAATCGATTATTGCTGAAGGCTGCATTCTCAAACAGTGCCGGATCGACCATTCTGTGTTGGGAGTTCGATCGCGCATTGAAGCTGGATGTACGATTCAAGACACCCTGGTAATGGGTGCCGACTTCTACGAACCCGACGCCGAACGGCATTCGAGTTTGGACAGCGGCGGCGTCGCTCTGGGTATCGGTGCAGATACTACAATTCGCCGCGCGATTGTGGATAAAAATGCGCGCATCGGTCGCAATGTTCAAATCATTAATAAAGACGGAGTGGAAGAAGCCAACCGCGAGAGCCAAGGTTTTTACATCCGCAGCGGCATTGTCGTAGTCCTGAAAAACGCCACAATTCCTGATGGAACTATCATTTAGTTATTAGTCATTAGTCATTAGTTGTCAGTCATTAATTTTTTAAGTTAAAATCTGTTACCTGCTTGGCAAGTGACTGATAATAAATGACTAAATTAGTGACAGATTACCGATGACCGATGACTGATGACTAAATTGTTTTTTTTATTAATTGCAACTGCTTGTTGAATTTGTCGAAATAGTTGGCTGCATTCAAAGTATCGCGCCTTAATGAGGGAGTGTATCTATTAGTGGCTGCGGTGATAAAGATATGTTCGATCGCCTGCGTCTGGCGGATAGCTTCTGATTTTTGTATTTGCGATCGTAGCACGACTGACAAATGCGCTGCCCGTTTCTGAGCACGATACAACTCTCGGAACTATCTTTCCAATCGTCGCAGCAGCCGCAAGGCCAACTCAGCAAATAATCAATCATGTTAGCACCGTAGTATAGTTAAAAACGTATTGAGTTACTATCCTATCTTAATTTTTCTAAATCTGTGTATTCTAGTTGACAAAAATAATTAAATTTTTTGTGATGTTTTGTTGACTTCCATCTATTCAGAGGTTGTAAAAATAAAATTTTAGAGAACTAATCAGGGATGAGGAAAAAATCTATCGAAAGGTTGTGGAATTACGGCGCGCTTTATGATATCATGCGTTCACCATCTAGGTAGCAGATGCGATGGAACTTGGTGATGAGAAGGTGCTAGGATTAGCAATCGGTGAAAAGTTCAGCTCGAAAAGTTCGGTGAGAGCATCCGATTTTTGCTTTCAGATGATTTTTAGCGGCATCAGAATAATATATTTGGATGATGTAAATGCGAGCGGATCGCGAGCCGCATAAATCGCTGGCGATCCGCTCGCACTTTTAACAAACGCTTTTTACCGCATAGGGATGCTCTCAGTTCGATCGCACTGCGAACCGCAAAAAAAGCAAAAAAGATCGATCGTCCGCGCCAGTCAACCCGACTCAGTTTTAGGGCGACTCAAAAGGGCCGGGGCCTAAAGCTCTCGCCGCAGCCGAAAGTCCAGACGCCAGCGCAACTCCTCAAAACTTGTCGCGGCAAAAGTTTCACCGTCTCAAAGGTCAAAGTTAGAACAACCGCCAATAGGGTGAGGAAGTTCTCAATCGATCGAGTTCGGCTGTTGTGGTCGAATGCCGAAAGCATATGAGTTCCCGGTGCTTTCGGCCGCACAAAAAACACGGCTCTAGAGCCGAATCCTCTAAAATCTCAAATAGCAGCGGAGTGCGGAAATTGCGATCGGCAGCCAAGCAACAACCGAACTCGATCGAGTCCCAACCTTTGATAACCTATAATTTGAATAAGCTACCGCGAGCACTTCTGCCCGCGACATCAAACTAATTCGCTATCCTGCTAATTTGTGAATTATTCTTTCTAACAACTAACAACTAACAACTAACAACTAATAAAGAGGGGATTGATTAATGGCTGCAACAGATTTTAAAGACTATTACGCAATTCTGGGACTCAACAAAACCACCAGCGCAGATGAAATAAAAAAAACCTTCCGCAAACTAGCCCGGAAATATCACCCGGACATGAACCCAGGAAATAAAGAAGCCGAAGCTCGTTTTAAAGAAGTTAACGAAGCTTACGAAGTGCTCTCAGACCCAGAAAAACGCAAAAAATACGACCAGTACGGTCAATATTGGAAGCAAGCAGCAGCAACTCCCGGCGGATGGCCCGGCGGAGGCGGTACTGCGGTAGATTTTGGCGGCGTTGACTTCAGCCAGTACGGCAGTTTTGACGAATTTATCAATGCTTTGCTCGGCCGCGCGGCCGGTGCTGGTGGGGGTGCTAACCGCAACGGCCAGTGGAATTACAGCAAGTACCGCACTAGCAGCGGCGGGCCGACTGGTTTTGGCGGATTTGAAGATTTTGCGGGCTACGAAAATCGGGCCGCCAGCACTTCTCTCGACACCGAGGTGACGATTTCCCTGACTCTGGGGGAAGCATTTCGGGGTACTTCCAAGCGAGTCGCCACGGGCGAAGTTTCGATCCCTGCGGGAGTGAAAACCGGCAGCAAAATTCGGGTAAAAGGCAAAGGCCAGGTTGACCCGTATACGAAGCAGCAGGGAGATTTGTACCTAAAATTAGAAGTGTTGCCTCACGCTTTCTTCCAGTTCGAGGGAGAGAATTTGGTGTGCGAAGTGCCGATAACTCCCGACGAAGCGGTGTTGGGAGGATCGATTGAAGTGCCGGCCCCAGAAGGTATGATAACTGTAAAATTTCCAGCCGGGATGCGATCGGGTCAATCTTTGCGGTTGCGGGGAAAAGGATGGCCGAAACCGAAGAAAGATGAACGGACTGATTTGTTGGTCAAAATTGCGATCGTGCCGCCGAAAGAACTCACCGCCCAGGAACGAGAGTGCTATGAAAAAATCAAGACAAATCGTACTTTTAATCCCCGGAGCAATCTCAACGAAATGCTGCTTTAAACCAGCTAACATTGGTCACGCCCAAATCCTCGCATTTCTGAAAAATTCAATAGGGACACAACAATGCTGTGTCCCTAGTTCGTGCCATTGCGCTCTCATGTGCCAAAAACCCTGTTAACAAGTCAAATTTGATTCGTCCCTAATTTGCAGTTTCAAACCAGACGCTCAAGATTCTTCGCTAGCTGTTAGCTCGCTCAGTTGGCTATCGTGTAATATCTCGGTCTTAAATTTGTTAGCTCCCTGCTTCTCTAAGTCTTTGATGTGGTCGGTCGAGTTTTTAGCAGCTTCCTCTCTACTCTTATAGGGGCCAAAGTGGTGGGTACGCTTTGGCAAATATGTACGAACTTCTACCCACCATTCGCCGTGTCGATTACCGCTACCAGGTTGAGCTAGCACCCACAAGGCAAGCAAAAACAGGCCAAACATCACAACTGGAAATTCAACCATATTTACCTCTGGAAAAATTTAAGTAGTTTTTACCATTATCAATTTATCAAGGCCACGGGAGCGATCGAATCTGCCTAAATGCTGATTTGAATCAGTGCGTAGGTTGGGCGGAGTGGAACGAACCCTGCGTTTCACTCCGCCCAACATTTTCGCTACAATTTTTTTTAACTAAACCGTATTGTCATATAGGCGATCGCTCTGTTCAAAAAACTCGAACACTCCCTAGCTAGAATCATCGATAATTGCGAACTGGCGGGGCGTTTTCTGAGTTGGGGGTGTTATTTGCAGACCATTAACACAAACCGTACTTTTTATGTTGGGAATTAGGCGCAGAATATTGGGTTGCAATTAATGTTTGCAGTTCGAGCGCCCGGTTTTGAAAGTTATCGATCGCCGTTGGCAGCTAATCGAGGCTGGCAATTAGTATGGTAGGGTGCGTCGCTCGATATATAGTTGCCATTCGCGAGAATTGTCAGTGGCGACGTACCCTACGCATTCATAGAGGATAAAAGGGTTTTCGGATCCGGATTTGAGATTACTCATCACTAGCTGTTAGCTGACTGGGTTGGCGACCTTGCTTGAAGTTAATGCTAATATTTTTCGCTCCTTTCTTCTCCAAGTCTTGGATGTAGCTGTTCGTGCTGTTAGAAGCTTCATCTTTGCTGTCGTAAGGGCCAAAGTAATAGGTGCGCTTGGGCGAATCCGTATCAACTTCCACCCACCACTCGCGACCTCTACTGCTGCCCATCGGTTGAGTCAGTATCCAGAAAGCTGCAACGTACATACCGAAGAGATAAAGTCCGAACATAGTAGCTATCCCTGAAGTCAAGTAGTTTTGAATATTCTCAACTTATCAGGACAAATAGCTCGATCGGATCGTCCTCAGTGCTGATTTAGCAATAGTAATTTTTGGCACTTTATGCTTGTCACAGTCTGCATTTTGGTGGATAATATCAAATCCGCTAGCTTCGGAACGAGCTAAAGGGACACTCAAAAAGCCGTGTCCTCTCCTATCATTCCGATGCAACCGGAAACGCTATAAGATACCGAGTTGTAATCAGTCCCTACAAATATAAACTCGGCGAAGCAAAGACTAGGACAACACGCTGCTTAATATTAATGTTGAGGCTTGAGTTAGAGCAGCCGCAGCCGAGGATTAGGATGTTCTTAAGCTGTACTGCATTTAACTTGTATATTTGGCTCTCCAAATTATTAAGCCGCGATACCCTCTGAGACTCTATCTTCGTAAATTGTGAGATCCTGCGGCTGACACCGTTTGATGCGGATGCTAACTCTTTTGGCTCCCTCGCTTTCCAAGTCTTCGATGTAGCCTGGAGTATTGCTGGATGCTTCTTTGTCTGTGTCGAAGGGGCCAAAATAGTAGGTACAGCGGGGCGAGTCTGTGACAATTTCTACCCACCATTTCTGCGGCTCGCGGCTCGGCGCAGCAAATACGGACAAGACTGCGACGTAAATCAAAAATAAATAAAATCCGAGCATTTTTCCTCTTTATGGGTAATTTATTTTTTCTAGGGCTTACGCTCATAAACTCAGTTTTTAGGATATATAAGAGGTTGGATCGCAGAGTATCTGGGAAAAAACTGGGTCGATCGTTTCCTGTACGCAAGTCCTGTTCTCAGTTTATTCAGGTAATTTGGGCGATCGCATCAACCTGAGTGCTGATTTTGTGGCGAGAATCGCGGGGAACTCATATCAATTCCGGCTGTGCCGGAATGGCAAGCGAGGACACGGTACTGCCGTCTCCTCCGTTTATATCGTTCCGATGCAAACGGATTTGATATCAAATCCGGTTTGCCGTCAAGTGATTGTTGAGTCTTGAGTGTTAACTCTCACTCGAACAACTGAGCGATACTAAATCCGCGTTAGATACCTCCTTGATATATTTACCTTTCTCAAGAAGCAGAGGAACACAGAGAGAAGAGTGAAAATATAAAGGGATACGTAAACCCGGATTTGGGATCAATTGTCGCTAAAATAGCAAAACCCGCCTGTGCGGGTTTTGTGCTTAAGCTGTAAAATTCCTCAAACCAATCGGATTTGTCTAGCTCAGCAGGCTGAGGTTTAGCGTTTGCCTTTGGGGAACTGTTCGATACCAGCCCAACCGTAGAAAACCAGCTCGTCGTTCTGAACTCGGCAGCGGTCTACTCGCAGTTGAGTGCCTTCTAGGGCAAATTTGTCTAAGTCTAGCAGGTTATTTACGTGGGCAATTATAGCTTGACCCAAGTCTACTGCTTGCCCGTCGCCCCCGTAAGTAACGCTGACAAATTGAATTTTGCGTCGCTCTTCTACTTGCAATTGGGCAGTAATATCTATGTTGACCGGTTCGCTGGCATCGCCGATCGTAATCTGGGACTGAAGCCGAATTGATTTGTCCGCTCCGAAGCTGACTTCCGTGTTTTGAAAGTGCAAAGATTGCTCTTGATAACTCAGCTTCTGGAGTTTTTCGACTACAAAAGGTGTATTGAATGAGGTGGTTAAATCCGATCGGCTTAAGACTACTCGCATATTCGCCTGGGTAGGCTGCCGCAATTTTACTTGGCCTGCAAAAATCGCCCCAAAATCAATTGAGAGTGCTTGCAGGTAGAGTTCCATCACTTCTATGCGCAGGCCGTTGTACATCAACATACCTTTGCCAACGAAGTCGAAACCGTCGATGCTTCCCTGCAAGAGTTTGGCTACAGGTTCGACTCGGATGTTGGCTTCTGCCTTTTCAGAACGTTTGAATAAGGCTGCGATCGCAGCTCCTGCTACTTTGCTGACAAGGCGATCGCCACTTTGACCTTGAAAGGATGTACCGCTAAACAAAGCTGCTACCATTGATTCGTTTGCTCATCTACAGTCGCCATTATAACCTCCTATTAAGAATTGTTAAAATATCTTGTCCTTATTCACTTCATAAGCATATCTTGTAGTTCTTTTCTGCCATCAAAATCACACTTCGACTGCGCGTGAATTTTAAAGGTTCAGGGGAGTGCCTTGGAGACAAGCTCGATCGAGCAAAGCTCCATCCCAGACGGTATGTTCGATCGCGGCGCAGAGCAAATTAGCGCCCGTGAGGTTAGCGCCGCGGAGTACGGCCCCATTCAGAATCGCTTCTTCCAAATCCGCTCCCGACAAATCAGCGCCGGACAAATTGGCATTGCTCAAATCTGCCTGCTGCAAAATTGCTCGAACCGCATTAGCGCCCCGCAAATCAGCGCCGCGAAAATCGACACCGGTCAGATCCAAATTGCCGATCGAGGCCGCAGTCAAAAAAGCACCCCCAAAACTTGCATCGCGGACTAAAGCGTTAGCAAAGGAAGCTCCGCGCAAATCCGCATTCCGCAAATCTGCACCTCGCAAGTCAGCACCGCTCAAGTCAGCGCCGCGGAGGTTTGCTCGCAGCACCGCCCGCTGCAAGTTAGCACCGGCGAGATTAGCTCCGCTCAAGTTAGCTTGAGACAAGTCGGCACCGCCGAGATCGGCTCCCGCTAAGTTTGCGCCAGCTAAATCTATGCCGGCCAATATATGAATTTTGCCTTGGCGTATGGCTTCGAGGTCGTTAGTCATTAGTTTTTAGTCATTAGTCATTAGTCATTAGTCATTAGTCATCAGTAATTAGTTATTAGTTATTAGTCAACAGTCAACAATCATTAGTCATTGGTAATGTGAACCAACTGTCAACTGTCAACTGACAACTGTCAACTGTCAACTGTCAATGCCGGAGTTGCCGCGGTCGTACGATCGCTCACATCTTCCAACCAGATATTAGGCAGTTGGCTGGGGCGGGTGGGTAACTCCATCAAACCCATGTCTGCGAGCCTGACCACGTTGGCGAGAGTTTCGACCAAAACCGGATCGAAGCGAGTGCCCGACTGTTCCCGGCACTTTTCCAAGGCGTCAGTCAAACTCAAAGCCGGACGATCGCCCCGCGGTTGAGTCAAAGTTTGAAAACAAGCGACCAACCCGATAATCCGCGAAGCAACTGGTATTTCTTCGCCGCGCAAACCCTCCGGCCTGCCGCTGCCGTCCCAGTTTTCTAGTTTGTGCTTGACAATTTCGGCGACCGGTGCTAGTTCCGGCATTGCTTGCAGGAGTTGGGAACCGATGAAACTGCGATCGCGCCAAAATGCCAGAGTCTGTTCGTCGAATCGATCGGAAGTTTGAGTAAACACCTGATTCGGGGCCGAAACCAAGCCGACTCGAAACAGCAATCCGGCCAGCCGCAGCCTCCGCAACTGCAAAGCTGGCAAATCCAAAAGTTGACCTAAAGTTTCCGACAAAGCCGCCACCTGCAAAGACGCTGTGGGATTTGAGGTATCGCGTTCGTCCACACGCTGGGCCATCCGCAGAAAAGCTTGCAGTTTGTTAGCGTTCAAATTGCGGCTGACGCGCAAAGCTTGACCTTCCAATTCCCACAAATCGCGGGTTTGGCGGTTAATTGCCACCATTTGCTGCTGAGAAGTTTGCAGGTAAGTGACGATCCGGGTGACTACGCCGCTAATGTCTGCCAAGGGCGGGCCGACGGTTGCGAGAATTTCGTGATGAATTTCCAGCAAACTGTCGGCTAGGGGGGAATTGTAATGTCGCGTTTGTTCTATAAAAATTTCAGCAGCCGCCGACACTAAGGACTGGTCAAACGACCACAAACCGTAGAATTTTCGCTCTGTATCGACTTCTGGCTTGCCTTCTGGCAAGTATTCCTCGGCCGAAAGTTCGCGGCAAAGCACCATTGCTTTGTAGGTCGGGGCGAGGATAATTAAATTCCATTCTTGGATGATCGGGTCGATCGGATCGAGATCGATTAAAGATACATTTTCTAATTGACCCGTTTTGTGGGTAGCGAAACCGCTGTCGGCTACTGCGCCGATGACAACGCGCCGAGAGGATGAGGCAATATCTAGGTAGCGATCGGCTTCCTGCAAATACCATTTTCCCTGCTGAAACGTTACCAGAACCAGGGGTTTGAGTGCGAGATCGTCCCCGCTGCTGGTTTGCAAGATGTGGTCTTCTAGGGCGTGACACAGGGCTACTAGGGTGTTTTTGAAGTATACCCCGTAGCTAGAAGGCAGTTTTCCGTCGGGAAGTGTGGCTTGTAGTCTGGCGAGAGTTGATTCTGGATTCATTGCAAATGGCGGTGCCGGCTCTTATTTATTGTAGCGGGCGATCGAACTTATAGAAAGGCTCGGATCGTCAAAATCGGGATTTTTGATTTTTCACCCCAGGGGGACGATTCGGAAGCTTTGGCGGTGCGGGGATCGGCGATGGCAATTTTGTCGGTTGTCTATTTCTGTGGCTTATTTGCGGTATTTCATAAACCCGTCTTGAGGAAGACGCTTTGCAACTTAACTATTCTTTACTATTTTTAAAACAATAACTGGAAAATAATAGCGTGGTTCAACAAGAGCGGAATTTAGGGGAACAGGCGATCGACAAAGTAGTTGAAATTGCGATTGCCAGCCAACTCGACGAATCGGAAAGTTTGTCTGTCACGGTCGAAACCCAACCGATTCAGTTAGCTCAGGGCGGGGTAGATTCAGTCACCATTGAGGGTGAAGGTTTGGTGATGAAGCAAGATTTGCGCGTGACCGAATTGCAGGTAGAGGTTAAGGATATTTCCGTCAATCCCCTCAGCGCTATGTTTGGCAAAATCGAACTGAACGGCCCAGCTTTGGGGACGGCGCGCGCAGTTTTAAAAGAAAGCGACATCAACCGCGCTTTTAATTCAGAATACATCAGCGACAAGCTGCGGGGATTAAAAGTTCATCGGGACGGACAAACGGTGACAGTAGATGTTAAATCTGTGGAGTGCAAGTTGCTGTCCGAGGGAAAAATTGCTTTAGATGCTGAGGTATTGGTGCGCGAAACAGCCTCAACAGAAAAGATTTATTTTACAGCAAAACCTCAGATAGATGCGGGCGGTTGGGCAATTTCTCTTCAAAATGTCGAGTATCCCGAAAACAAGGAATTTTCGCCGGAGTTGACTGCTGCTTTGGCGGATAAAGCCGGTGAAGTTTTAAACTTGCGAAATTTTGAAATTGAGGGAATGTCGCTGCGAATTCAAAAGCTTGATGTGGAAGCTGGTTTGCTGACTTTGCAAGCTGAAGCGAAAGTCGAACAATTTCCCAGTTAGTTATATCATTTCCGGTTGCAACGACCTATGATATGGAGGACACGGCAGTGCCGTGTCCCTACCATGATAATTGTAGGGACATGGCAGTGC
>JAUBOG010000898.1:0-1212 GCA_036700105.1 Microcoleus occultus BM001215583 | reverse complement strand
ATTGATAGCTTCAAGATCGCGATCGTCCAGTTCACCATCAGCCAACTCGTTTGTGAGAAGCTCAGAATTAAAATTCAGGTCATGATTTGTTGTAGTATCAGACATTGTTTTTACCCTTGTAGATGAAGTTTGTTGTCATGGAATCAAACTGTGTATTTGCTTAATTCCTCTTTCATTCTTTTAGTTTATTGAATTCCCCCGCTAAAGTAGCTAGCTCAAAGTTGAGTTTTGAACCTATTAAAAAGCTAGCTAATAACTGGCTATAAAATCGGGTAACAACCTGAACTTTTGGCTAGGTATCGCCGATCGCACACAACTATAGACTGCTAATACTCTCCTGCAAAGACTAAAGTCCGTCCGATCGCTCAGTCCATCCAACGAGCTGCAAGAGGCAATTGTGCGATCGCCCGAGAGTCAAGAAAGCTGCTGACATTATTGAACAAAAAGAAACCGGGTTTTTTACCGAATCTGCGGGCTGCAACGCGTCTTTTTGTAAAAAAACCCGGTTTCTGCGACCCCATGCGTAAGTCCATATCTTTGATCTTTGCACCTTCCCGCAACAAAGTTTGCGGGTAGTCCCCTATTGTGTTTGTGGATTGTTGATTACTGTAGAAGTTAGTTACAGGGAGGATATCGCTTAATCCAAATTCAGAAAATTGAGCGATCGCGCCAAGAACAGCGCTAACCCCCTCAACCCAAACCCGAAAATCCCATGAAGCCTGACTCGCTAAAACTACTCAAATCAAGCGATCGTAAGGCGCGATCGCGTTTCCTCTTTCCCCTCGCTTTTTGCCTGTTGTCTGTTGCCTTTTACATTCCTCGGCACTCTCAACTTCCGGTTGTTGCTCAGGCGATCGATCCTCGTCAAGCAGAGGGCGATCGGCTATTGCAGCAGGGAATTCAACAGTATCAGACTGGCCAATTAAGAGCAGCGCTGAATTCCTGGGAACAAGCACTGCAAATTTATCGCGCCATCAAAAACCGCCAAGGGGAGGGTAATGCACTGGGCGGTTTGGGAGTCGCTTACCGCTCTCTAGGCGACTATATCAAAGCCATTGAGTATGCACAGCAACATTTAGCCATCGCCCGCGAAATCAAAAACCGCCAAGGGGAAGGTGGGGCACTGGGCAATTTGGGAGGCGCTTACCTCTCTCTGGGCATTTGTGACAAGTTAAGAAAAAGTGCAAATTGTCAAGGGGGTAGATCAAAAAA
>JAUBOG010000897.1:0-1217 GCA_036700105.1 Microcoleus occultus BM001215583 | reverse complement strand
GTTAACAGAATATGGTATATTGGAGGATAGTTCTTGATTACTCAAAAAATATTTAATTAGAGTTTGCCCTGCATGAAACTTAAACCTAAAATCAGCATCGCCGACCATTTTGCTGACTTAGAAGATCCCCGAATTGAGCGGACGAAACATCATCAATTAATTGATATTATCACCATCTCAATTTGTGCCGTGATTTGCGGTGCTGATACATGGGTGGATATCGAAAGTTACGGGCGAGCTAAATACGAATGGTTAAAAAAAATTTTAGAATTACCGAATGGCATACCCTCACACGACACAATTGCGAGAGTATTTTCTCGGCTCAAGCCAGAGCAATTTCAGAAATGTTTTTTGAGTTGGATTCAATCTATTAGTTGCTTTAATCCAGGAGAGGTGATCGCAATTGATGGCAAAACTCTCCGCCATTCTTACGATCAGAGAGGAGATAGAAAAGCAATTCATATGGTCAGTGCTTGGGCCACCAGTCAAAGATTAGTTTTAGGACAAGTTAAAGTTGATAAAAAATCCAATGAAATCACAGCTATTCCGGCTTTAATCAAAGTATTAGAATTAAACGGAAGCATTGTCACCATTGATGCTATGGGCTGTCAGAAGTCAATTGTGAAGTCAATTATCGAACAAGAAGGAGATTACATAATCACCTTAAAAAAGAACCAACCATCCCTGTATGCCAGAGTAGAAGAGTTATTTAAACAAGCAATTAGACAAGGATTTTTGGGATTTACACATACAGCTTATTCGACCAATAAAGAAAGTAATCATGGTCGCTCAGAAATCCGACATCATTTAATGTTAAGTGACATCAAAGAGCTAATTGACCCCGATAATCAATGGGAGAAACTTCATAGTATAGGTATGATAGAATCCGTGAGAATAGTGAAGGGAAAAACAAAAGAATGAAACTCGTTATTACATTAGTAGTTCACCAAATAATGCTCAAAGATTTGGTGAATCAGTCCGCAGCCATTGGGGAATTGAAAATTCTTTACATTGGGTATTAGATGTGGGTTTTCGTGAAGATGATTGTCGGATCAGAAAAGATAATGCTCCGCAAAACTTTGCCATCCTTAGACACATCTCCCTCAATCTTTTGAATTTAGAAAAAACCTCAAAAACCGGAGCAAAAAATAAGCGACTTAGGGCCGGGTGGGATGATGACTATTTGACTAAGATCCTCGCTGTTGCAGTTAACTAAA
>JAUBOG010000126.1:0-14640 GCA_036700105.1 Microcoleus occultus BM001215583 | reverse complement strand
ACACGGCAGTGCCGTGTCCCTACAATCGATCGCGGTAGGGAAACGGCAGTGCCGTGTCCTCTATATAATTCGGCCGCAGCCGGAATTGATATGAATCAATCGATTCGCCGCCCAAATCTTATCTCTTCACCCACCAGAGCAAACATTCTTCAGCATTCGCGGGAAATTTTAATAATGTCAAAAAACCTGGAATTGCCAGAACAAAATATTGAACTACAGGGCAATATTTTGGAGGAAAATCAGTTAAAATCTGCCTTAAAAACTGAAGACAAAACTATTGTTTCGGGAAACGCGGACAATTTAACAAACGGCGAATTAGCTGACAGTACAAGTAAAATTTGGGCGATCGTCTGGCTGTCGGCGGCGCTGCTGGCGGTGTCTCTGGCCGCCATTTTTATTCGGTTTAGCGAACGGGAAATCAGCCCGAATGCTACTGTTTTTAACCGTTTGTGGATAGCAACTGCGGTATTTGGACTGTGGAAGGGTGCCGCTGCTGTGCGCCGCCGATTGTCTGGGGATGAAGTTGAAGGGCGATCGAACTACAGTTACACTCTGCGGGATTTCCTGCTGTTAACAGCCGTAGGCGTGGTTTCTTCTGCTTCCTTGGGCTTCTGGGCTTGGTCGCTGACTCAGACGAATGTCGCTAATTCTACTGTACTGCGGAATTTAACTCCTTTGTTTACTACCTTGGGCGGTTGGCTGCTGTTGGGGCGGCGCTTTGACGGTAGGTTTTTGCTGGGACTGGCGGTGGCTGTGGGTGGCGCGATCGCGATCGGCATCGACGATTTGCAAACTGCGGGAGACAATTTTGCCGGGGATATTGCAGCTCTTTTATCGGCGATATTTTATGCAGGAAATCTGCTGATTGCAGAACATTTGCGCGCCAAGTTCCCGGCGACAACCATATTAATGTGGCGCTGTTTTATTGGCAGTATCTTGATTTTGCCGCTGGTGTTGCTTGCAGGCGATCGGGTTTTCCCTTATTCTTGGCAGGGATGGCTGGCTGTAATTGCTTTGGCTGTTGTTTGCCAAGCTTTCGGACAAGGACTTTTGATCCACAGCCTCGGTCGTTTGTCATCGGGCTTTGTCGCTCTTTTCCTGCTGCTAGAACCCGCAATCACCGCCATTCTGGCTTGGCTGTTATTTGCCGAACAATTGACTTTCTTCAACTGGTTGGCTTTTTCTGTAGTTTTGGCTGGAATTTATTTAGCGAAATCTAGCGGTTATGCTGAGAAAAAATGATTATTCATCAGGGGTAAGGTGCGCAGTGCGCACCCTACAAAATTAGGTAATGTGCGCACTGCACACCCTACAGAATGAGTTCAAATCAGAAAAATTATATCTTATGATTGCAACATCAATTAACATGAATTCCTGGGATTACGAGTTTAGTTTGCTACCTGAATATTTAGAGGTGCTGTTTGCTAAACTGCGGATTGCTGTGGTATTCGGCGGCGACTGCGATCGCCCCGGATCTGTGCTCTACAAAACTCACAATCCCCGGTCTTGGAAAAGTTACAAAACCGTCGCCCGCGAGATTGCTCAAGCATTAGCAGAAATTGGCTTCAAGCACGTCTTTGTCATCCCAGACGACATGAACTTGCCGGAACAACTCAAACAAAAAAATATCCATTTAGTGTGGCTGAATACTGGCGGCGTCCAGGGCTACAATCCTGTTTGCCATACTCCCGCCTTGTTGGAAATGTTGGGAATGCCCTATGTCGGCCACAATCCTTTAAACAGCTCAACTTTAGATAACAAACACGCTTTTAAACGAGAACTGCAATCAGTAGGGATACAAACTGCTCCGTTTATGACTTGGCATCCTTCTCAGGGGATTTTGCAGCCTCATTTGCACGATCGCTTTGCCATTGCTTTCGGCGAGTATCAAGGGCCTTTTGTTGTCAAACCCGTATCCGGCCGCGCTTCCCTGCACGTTCATTTTGCAGACAAGATTGAGGGTTTGTCTGAAGCGGTTTCCGAAGTTCACCGAGCAACTCACAATACTGCTTTAATTGAAAAGTATTTGCCGGGACGAGAATTTTGTGTAGCGGTTTGCGGCTATGTTACTTATGCTAAAGGCGGTTTTTCTAAAAATCCGAAACCCTTTGCTTTTTCGACGATCGAACGAGTTTTGGAGTCGGATGAACGCATCTTTACTTCTATGGATAAAAAGGCGATAACGGCCGATCGCGGACGGTTGATGGACGCTGAAGAACCCGAACTAAAACAAGAGTTAATTGAGTTAGCTAGAAAAATTTATTGGGAGTTTAGTTTGAACAGTTTGGTGCGGATTGATGTCCGAAGCGGTGCTGACGGATCGCTTTATGTTTTGGAAGCAAATCCGAAACCGGATCTGAAACACCCAGCGGAAAATGTGACGAGTTTGGTAGCTTTGGGTTTGGCGGAATACGGCATGAGTTATAACGATTTGATTTTGAGTTTGCTGGCGGATCGGTTGGATTATTTGCTGACTCAACATATCGGGATTATTCCTCATATTGTGGATTTGCTTCGTTAATTGCAGCGGATTCCACATTGATGAAGTACACTCGCCTATCCTTAACTCCCTACACTTTTTGGCTAAATTCCTAACAATTTAGCGGGATTTTCCTTCATCATTAAATCAATTTCCCGCAGAGAAATGCCTTCGCCCATCAATTTTTTCACAAATAATTCGTAACCTTCGGCTGGCAAAGGATCGGGTTTTCTGCCCAAATCTGTGCTGAGAACAAAATGCTCGGCTCCGATTAGCTTAATCGCTGCTACCATCCGCTCAATTGAAACTTGGTGCCAGTTTCTGTGTCCCGGATCGGCGGCATTTTCTCCCATCAAATCGTTGACAAATGCGAGTTCTAAGAAAGCTCCCATCTGGGCGGCTGTTTG
This sequence comes from Microcoleus occultus BM001215583, assembly GCA_036700105.1. Taxonomy (GTDB): domain Bacteria; phylum Cyanobacteriota; class Cyanobacteriia; order Cyanobacteriales; family Microcoleaceae; genus Microcoleus. The sequence continues at coordinate 11,754 of JAUBOG010000126.1, read as the reverse complement.
CATATTTTCTAGGGACAAACCGGGTACATCGGCCATTGCGTGGGTGATCAGGATGTTTTTAATGTTGAGGAGGTTGGCTTGCCGGACAACGAGCATCACTTCTTCTGAAGAAATATGCCCGGTTTCCAGCACTAAATTTTCCTTGGCTACAATTTTGAGTACCGCTTCTGTTTTCGGTAAAAGTTTGCCGTTTTCCGCGACTTTAATCCCGGTTCCCGACTTGTGAAAAACTTTTAAATGATGCTCGGAATCAACTGTGGGCAACCACACTACTTTACCGTATTTGCCGCCGATCCGCTGCATGGCTTCTACAGCGTCGGGATTGATGCCGCCTGCAGAATTATTGAGGACAATTCCTCCGAAAACTTCGATTTGTGGTACTATTTTATTAACTAGAACTGCCCGACCTGCTGTGCTGGCATAGTGATTTTTCAAGACGACAGCTTTCATCTTCGCTTTAGCAGCTAGTTTTGCTACTTCAAAATCGTCTAATCTGCGGGGAATCACATCAGGAGAAGAATGAATGTGAAAGTCGATCGCACTTTCGATCGTACTCTTTGGCGAACCATAAAACTGCGGATATCCCACAGCATATACTGGGAGACAAAACCAATAGCCAACAATCCAAACTAACATTAAAAAAACAGCTTGCATTCATCCCCTCTTCACCTCTCTGCGCCCTCTGCGGTTCAATCCTCTTAATTCTTTCAAATAAAAGATGCGATCGCATTCGCCAAAGCTTCTGCATACTCTTCGTGCATCCCCAAAGAACCTGGAATCACTCGCGATTCAACACCAGGTAATTCCGTTAATGCTTCCATTTCAGCCTTAGATTTTGGCGGCGCATTTTCAGGGATAACAACCATCACCGGCACTGCTAACTGTTGAAAATTATCCGTAAATTCCGATCGCACTTTTGCCGGATCTAAACCGCCAGTCACAAAAGCCGCCGAACCGTAGCGAGCGCCCGGTTTTTGCGTAACTTCCCACTTGCTGTGGATGAAATCGGGGGTGACTTTAGCCGCATCGGCGTAGACGTGCCTGCGGTACATGAAACTGAGGAAAGACGGCGCAGTATTGAGTTTGTAAAGGAATTGTCCGAGTAAGGGCGATCGGACTAATTCTCTCACAATTGAGTGCCACCCGCTTTGCTGTTTGCTCATCGTCGGTAAAGGGCCGCGCCAAGTCGGTGCCGCTAACACAATCTTCGACCAAACATCAGGCTTCGATTGCGCTAATGCCATGACATAACCCGCCGCGTGACCCGCCGCAATTACCGCCACAGGACTGTTAAAAACTGCCCCGACAAAATCCTTGAGAAATTGATGGTATAATTGCGGTTCGTAGTCGGCGCGCGGGCGGGAAGAGTCGCCAAAACCAGGCCAATCTACACTCACAACTTGAAAGTTGGGAGCTAAAATTTCTGCTAAAGGACGCATTTCTTGTCGCGTCGAAACTGTACTGAATGCCGGCAGCAGCAATACGGGATTTCCCTTTCCTCTGGTTTCGTAAATAACTTTTATCTGGGTTTCTTTCCAGTTCCAGAGATATTCTCCAGCAGTCGCGGGATAGTTGCTAGAATTAGTTTGTGTTAAATTTGTAGTTTGAGTCACGGTCAGTCATCCTGTTAATTTGCTTCGGCTCGATTAGTTAATTCGCAACCAACGGCTTTATTTTTCATCATTTGAAAGATGTTGTAAAATCCGTTAGCGCGCGAAGGTGTCAAACTTACATTCAATCCCGTATCTTGAATAAAATCCGGGGTAATGCTGACAATTTCAGCAGGCGTCAATCCGCTCAAACCTTCCACCAGCAAGCCGACTAATCCTTTGACTAGCTGAGCGTCTGAATCGCCTTGATACAAAACTTTTCCGTCTGCCAAATTTGCGGTAATATAAACTTGCGACACGCAGCCGGAAACTTTGTTTTCCGGCAATTTGTCGCTTTCGGGAAATGCTGGAAGTCGCTTGGCATACCACAGCAGTTGTTCGTACCGCTGTTTCGGATCGGAATGCCGCGCAAAGCGCTGGACGATTTTAGCTAGGGTGGCGGGTAGCGCGGTGTTTGCGGACATGATTGATTCGTAGCGGTTTACTTCGCTGATATTATACATTTAATTTTAGCAGGAGCGATCGGTCACTTTCCTCGCAGCGGTAGCGCTACGGCATTGAAAAAACAGCTCCTCGCACCTGTGTGACAAGCTATTTCGCCCACTTGTTCTATTTTTAGCAGCACTGTATCGGCATCGCAATCGTAAAATATTTGTTTGACTTTTTGGATGTGCCCGGATGTTGCGCCTTTGTGCCAAAGTTCAGACCGAGAACGGCTCCAATAGTGAGCTTCTCCTGTAGCTAGAGTTTGCTCGATCGACTTTTTGTTCATCCACGCCATCATTAAGATTGTACCATCTCGCTCGTCTTGGGCGATCGCCGGAATCAAACCTTTATGATTAAATTTTAAAGCTTCTATCCACAAATATTTTTGATCCATATTGAGTTTACAAAAGTTGTATTTTCTCAAGTAAGATTTTTTACCGCAGAGGGCGCAGAGGGCGCAGAGGGAGGAGGGGGAAAGAAAAGAGAGAAAAAGATGGAAGTTAAGTATGGCTCTCTTTTCTTTTGCTCTCTTCTGCTGGGACGAAAGTTTGTATATCAGCGATTTTTATTCGCCGATAACTCTAGTGAAAGCTTGATTTGTGCGCGATTAAGCTCATAAATTCTTGACGAGTTCGGGAATCTTCAGCAAATACTCCCCGCATCGCTGAAGTCGCTGTCCAAGAACCTGGTTTTTGCACGCCGCGCATTACCATGCACATATGGGTTGCTTCGATAACAACTGCTACACCTTGAGGTTTTAGCAATCCTTGAAGTGCATCCGCAATTTGTGCGGTTAAGCGTTCTTGTACTTGCAATCTGCGGCCGTACATTTCGCAAATCCGAGCAATTTTTGACAAGCCAATTACTTTGCCGTTGGGGATGTACGCAACGTGTGCTTTGCCAATAATTGGCAGGATGTGGTGTTCGCAGGAACTGAAAATATCAATGTCTCGCACTAACACCATTTCGTTAGCATTTTCTGTGAACACTGCTCCGTTGAGCAGCTCGTCGAGAGATTGACGATAACCTCCAGTTAAGAACTGCAAGGCTTTGACAACTCGTTTCGGTGTATCTCGCAACCCTTCGCGGTCTGGGTCTTCTCCTAATCCCAGCAGCAATGTACGCACTGCTTGCCTCATTTCTTCATCTGAGACAGGGGGTTTAGATCCGGTAGGAATGGATGATGCTGCACCATTGGGAGAAGTCAGTTCTGGACGAGTAGATAAAGTCATGCTTGCAGTTTGTGAAATGTTTTACAGCGGTATGAACTTTTAGTTACTTTTGGATTATAGCACTTTTTACAATTTGCAACATTACCATATTTATTGAATCTTTTATGTAATTGTATCGGTAAATATGTCAAGTTAACCGTTGCATTTACAGCTTTTATTTTGAAAAAAGCTCAACTACCAACGGCGGAATTTTATTTAAAATGTCTCGACTAGATCCCGGACTTCTTCAACAAGTCGGGATCGGGTCGCGGTGTTTGGGTTGACGAAATTTTAAACTAAGCAACTGTTCAGTTGTTCTCGAATTTGAGCGGTATCTAAGTTGCGTCCGATGACTACGAGTTGATTGTTGGGTGCGCTAAACCATTCCGAAGCATCTAGTTCGTATCTGGGGCCGCTGAGTTGAAAGATGTGTCTCATCGGACTGTCTGCAAACCAGAGAATTCCTTTTGCGCGAAATACATCGAAGGGCATTTTTTCGGTGAGGAATTCTTGGAATTTGCGGACATCAAAAGGTCGATCGCTCTGAAATGATAGCGATATAAATCCGTCGTTATCTAAGTGATTGGAGTGATGTCCGTGATGGTGGTGTTCGTGTTCGTGATGGTGTTCGTGTTCGTGATGGTGATGGTGTTCGTGATGGTGTTCGTGTTTTTCCTCTGTTTCAACACTGTCGAAAAGTTCTGCTTGCGTTAAACCTACACCCAAAATTAAGGGTAATGGAACTTCACCGAATCGAGAGTGTAAAATTCTTGCTCCTTCCTTGACCGTGCGGATGTAAGATTCTAACTCTTCTACTTTTGATTGAGGAGCTAAATCTGTTTTGTTCAGGAGCACAATATCTGCAAATGCCACTTGTTTAAAAGCTGCTTCGCTGTCAAAATGATCGGGAGTGAATGTTTCGCTATCAACTACAGCCAACACAGAATCTAGGCTGGTCAAATCCCGCAACTCGGTGCCGACAAATGTCAGGATAATCGGCAGCGGGTCGGCTACTCCGGTGGTTTCAATTACCATGCAGTCGATGCGTTCTTCCCGTTCTAAAACTCGGTAGACTGCATCGACTAATCCTTCGTTGATGGTGCAGCAAATGCAGCCGTTGCTGAGTTCTACCATGTCGTCTTCGGTAGAAACTAGAAGCTGCGAATCGATGTTGATATCGCCAAATTCGTTAACTAAAACTGCAACTTTTAAGTCTTGGCGATTTTTGAGTATTTGATTGAGTAAAGTGGTTTTTCCGCTGCCGAGAAATCCGGTAATTATAGTTACTGGCATTCCTTTTTTTGGCAGATCGGAAATTAAATCTGGGGTTTGTACGGTGAGATTAGTCATTGTCCCTCGTTGATTAATTGTAGAAGCCCTGCTGTCAAGAAGAAAAGCCGATCGCACCCGAGCGCTCAAAGCCCGGTGCGATCGCCTCTGCTCAGATACGGGCGATCGGCCCGACCGCGCTGTGTGATAATCATTATCATAATATTGGAAAATGCGGTTTCGCGCAAGCTCTACAATTACAGAGCGGTGCAATATCTCCGATCGAGCGTTAATCTGAATAGGGAATACGTTACTGTAGTTAACGAGCGCGCTCTAAGCTGTGTTGCATCTAGATTGCCTGCGGTATTAGAGAGGGAGAGGGGGATTCGGGGAGAGGGGGAGAAGATTTGACGATTTTCGATCGGGGCTGGAAATATACAATTTAAATACACAACAGCTTATCCACAAACACGAGAATATATGGTATTTGGTAATTAGCCGGATTTTTCCTTAAAAGTTTGGGCGATCGCCCCAAAATAACTCGGCAAAAACGCGATTTTTTTATAAAAACGGTGTAATATATTGTGAAAAATCTCTGGCTCAAACATCGAATTTTTCAGGCCTTTGTGCTCCTAGGATTGGGTTTGCTCGCAACGATCGCCCTTTCGCTTTCTTTTGGTGCAGTGCCCATGAGCGCTGCTCAATTGTGGCAAGCATTTCTGCACCGAGGCGATGCCGTCAATCAAACTATTTTCTGGGAATTGCGTTTGCCCAGAATCGTCGCATCCCTGACAGTGGGCGCGGCGCTGGGAATGTCGGGAGCTTTGCTGCAAGGCTTGCTCCGCAACGGTTTAGCCGATCCTTTCGTATTGGGAATTTCGGCTGGTGCGGGGTTAGTGGCGATCGCCATGCTGACTTTGGGAGTATTGCAAAGTTGGGTGCCTTTGGCCGCTTGGATCGGTGCAATTTTAACTTCGATGTTAGTTTATTTTTTAGGACGTACTAAAACCGGGATTTCTGTCGAACGTTTGATTTTAGCGGGTGTTGCTGTTAGCTCTTTATTCGGGTCGATTCAAACTACACTATTGCTGTTAGCCGAAGATAGCAGGGTGCAAGCCGCTTTAAATTGGTTGATCGGCAGTTTGAACGGGCGGGGTTGGTCTGATGTGCAGGTTGTTGCGCCGTATATTTTGGTGGCTTTGCTGTTAGGATGTTTTATGGCTCGCGGATTGAATTTGCTGGCTTTGGGTGACGACTTGGCTGTTAGTTTGGGGGTGTCGCTAGTGCGATCGCGCTTGGCGATTGGAGGTATTGCCACTTTGCTGGCTGCGAGTGCTGTCAGCATCGGCGGATTGATTGGTTTTGTGGGATTGGTTGTGCCTCACGGGGTGCGTTTGTTGGTTGGTAACGATTATCGGTTCGTGTTGCCGATGAGTGCGATCGGCGGTGCTTGGGTGTTGACTTTTGCCGATTTTTTGGCTCGTTTGGGTGCGGTAGAATTGCCTGTGGGAACGGTGACGGCTTTGTTGGGTTCTCCTTTATTTGTTTGGCTGCTTTATCGGCGTTCTAGTAATTAGTAATTAGTTATTAGTTATTAGTTATTTGTTGTTGGTTAACAGTCAACAATGCCCAATGCCCCATGCCCCATACCCATGCCCAATTACCAATTAGCAAATATAATGTCCTTAGAAGTTCAAGATTTAACTGGCGGTTACGGCGAAATTGCGATCGCCCGCAACATCACTTTATCTTTGCACCCTGGTGAGTGGTTGAGTCTCGTCGGCGCCAACGGTTCAGGCAAGTCTACTTTGCTGAAATTAGTTAGCCGCATCCTCACCCCGCAGCAAGGAAGCGTGTTGCTCGACGGCAAAGCAATCCATACTCAACCTGCGGCGATTGTCGCTCAAAAATTGGCTATTTTGCCGCAGCAGCAAACAGTGCCCGAAGGTTTGACAGTGCGGCAGTTAGTCAGTTTGGGACGCGCTCCCCATCAGGGTTGGTGGCAGTGGGAACTGAGCAAAGAAGATGCCCAAAAGGTGGAAGTTGCGATCGGTCAAACTGGGATTGAGGAATTTCGCGATCGCCCCGTGGAACAACTCTCAGGAGGCGAACGCCAGCGCGCTTTTCTCGCTTTAGCTTTGGCTCAAAATCCGCAAGTTTTGCTCTTAGATGAACCGACAACTTATCTGGATATTTGCTATCAGTTGCAATTGTTGGAATTGCTGAAAAAACTCAATTTAGAACAAAATTTGACCGTGATTACAGTGCTGCACGAAATTAATTTAGCTGCTAGATACAGTGCGCGGATTGCTATGTTGAATAAAGGCAAACTTTTTTGCGTAGGAACTCCCGCACAAGTTTTAAATCCAGATAATTTAGCTCAGATTTTTGGCGTGGAAGCGATCGTTTTAGAAACTTCTGTGGGCTTGCAGATTTGCGCGATCGCCCCTGTTTCTCATACTTAGTTTCGATCCCCCTCGCATCCCCCTCCCGGGGGACTTTTGACTTAATTCTTGTTCCCCCCTGATTAAGGGGGGCTAGGGGGGATCGAGATTCAGGTAATAAATGCGGATTTTCGACAAAATCTAGGTCAGACTATTGACATTATAAGTCATTAAGCGTTAAGGTGCGATCGAGCTTCCCGTCAATTCTGCCTCAACCGCGCCTCAACTAAGAGCAACTCCACCCTAAATCATGTACAAAACCTTGTTTGCCCGTACCGCTATCCTGTTGCTGAGTTTAGCATTTACCGCTTGCTCGATCGCCGCTGGGCCCCAAACTCAGCGATCGACTCCTGCTGTCGCGCCGCCAGCAAATCAACCGCAAGCAACTAACAGCGAATCAGCACAAAAAGTAGTAGCCTTAACACCTTTAACCGCCGATATTATCCATCAACTAGACAAAACCAAACTTGTAGGAATTCCCGGCAGCACATTAGTCAGCAGCAACCCCAAATTTACCGGAATTACCGCCGTAACTGCCGATCGCACTCCCCCAAACTTAGAAAAGATTATCGCATTAAAACCCGATTTAGTGGTAGGTGCGGCGGGATTTCACGACAAAACAATGGAAAAATTGCAGCAGCTTGGAATTAAAACGCTGTTGACTCAAGTTGATAGCTGGAAATCCCTAGAAGAGTTAACCAAAACCTTAGCTGAATCTCTCAATGCCAACCCCGAACCGCTGTTAAAACGCTACCAAACATTTTTAGCCGACATCCCGAATCAAAACCCCGCCACTTTAGTTTTAGTCAGCCATCAACCGATTTTATCGCCCAATCAAAGCAGTTGGGCTGGAGATTTGCTGGGCAAGTTCAACGTCAAAAATGTCGCGGCGCAATTGCAAGGAGATAGCCCCATGCGAGGCTACGTCACGCTTTCAGCCGAAAAAATTTTAGAAGCCAATCCCGAAGTCATCATCATAGTCGATCGGGGAGAAGGAATGTTAGAAAAATTTAAATCCGATGGGTTTTGGAATCAACTAAAAGCCACAAAAAACAATCAAGTTTACGTTTTTGACTACTACGGAATTGTCAACCCAGGCAGCATCGAAAAAATCGAGGAAGCAACAGCTAAACTCAAACAAGTTATCGCTAAAAAGTAAATTTTCTTACGGAAAATTACAGGAGAAAGTCATGACTAAAACCCAAGTACAACTAGGAACAGTCCAAGAAACCCTGCTAATTACCCTATGGGCAAGGGCCGTCTAAGCCTCAAAAGCAGACCCGATTTTGAGAGATCCAAAATCTCAAGAAATTCTCGAACAAATTGACTATGATTTCTCTAAACTTGAGAAAGCCAAAGGCACTCAAGTAGGCGTTTGCCTGCGCGGATTAATGTATGACGACTGGGTTAAATCTTTTTTGCAAAAAAAACAGCGGTATCATTGTCGAGATTGGCTGCGGCTTAAACACTCGCTTTGAAAGAGTTGATAACGGTCAAGTGCGGTGGTTTGATTTGGATATGCCTGACTCGATCGCAGTCCGAAAAAAATACTTTTAGGAGACAGAAAGACGCAAGTTTATTGCATCTTCTGTACTAGATGATAGTTGGGTCGATGCAGTCAAAGCAGTCGGTTCGGGCCCGATAATGTTTGTGGCAGAAGGAGTGTTGATGTATTTTACTGAAGCACAGGTAAAGCAGGTGTTTGCTTTGTTAGTCGAAAACTTTCCCGGCTGCTACTTGGTTTTTGATGCGATGTCGCCTTTTATGGTAAAAAATCAGAAGCAACACGACGCAATCAAACATTATTCAGCCAAGTTTCAGTGGGGAATTAAAGACATTCGAGATATCGCTAAATGGGATTCTCGCTACCGAGTCAGGCAAGTGAAATTTATGAAAGATGCACCTGCGAAATATTATCAGCGGATGAGTTTATTCAATCGCTTGATTTTCTCAATTCCTCCTTTTAAAAATATGTATCACTTAAATCTTGCAAAGTTGGGATGAACAGCTACATTAGGCTAAATCTCCATGCTGTCGGGCCGATCGCGATTGCGATCGCACCACTTGACAACAAGCCCCTGTTTGATTGCAGCAGCGGTATGGACGATCGCCCTCAAGTCAGATCCAGAGGCGGCAAACCGCGCAACTGCCGCAGCGAGTTGATACACGCCTGACAGTCGCAGCCAAACAGCGCCGCCGCCGCATCGCTTTCTTCTTCGGTAAAATCCAGCATCGCCAACCGTTCTTCACCCGGGCGCTGCCAAGTAACTCTCGGTTTAGAGGCCGCAGCCGCAGACTTGCCAGGAAGCCGCACGCAAGTCAGGCGCTGAGTGTGGGGCGATCGCACGCAGCGGGGCGAATCCGCCGAAAGGGCCGGTATTTCGCTGGCTATAGCGGGAATTAGATCGGGGTTGGCGATCGCGCTCATGGACATCACAGACCCAAACAGCGTCGGACTTACCAATAAAGTGAGGAGCAATTTATTCATTTGTCGTACTGAAGAAGTTCAACGTATACAGTAGCGGATTATCTGTTGCAATTCAACAAGGTTTTAGTCCGCCACCAGTACGGTTTGCCGTTATTAAGGCTGACAAGCCGAATATTTGCGGCTCAAACCTCGAACAATTGTCCGCCGAAGTCGATCGAAGTCTATCCATCATCAAACAAGATATTCTCCATTCAGCGATCGTAATTAAGTTTGCACTCAGGACTTCAGTCCTCAAAAGTCCGTGCAGGAGCGATCGGCAAAAATCTCGCGATTAGCGATCGCCACTTGATATAATCGATCCTAATCGAGTTATAGCGCTGCCCGATCCGCATCAATATTCAATTAAAATAGAATGAAAACAAACAACCGTGCTTGCCTGCAAAAATTGCTGCAACAAAGAAACGAACGCCCCGAAAAAATGGCAGAAATTGATGCTGAAATCAATGCAGCTTTCCGCCAAACTCACGCGATTTTGGTAATGGATATGTCGGGATTTTCCCGCACGACAGTCCGCTACGGCATCATCCATTTTCTAGCCATGATTCACCGGATGCACGCCATTGTCAAGCCTGTAATTGCCGAAGGCGGCGGCACTATAGTCAAGGAAGAAGCTGATAATATTTTTGCAGTATTTCCTGATGTCAAATCAGCGGTGGAAGCTGCGATCGACTCTCTGAAACACACGGCGGCTGTCAACACGACTCTGCCGCCCGAAATGGATATTTACCTCTGCATTGGCATCGGCTACGGAGAGGTTTTGATGCTGGAAGGAGAGGATATGTACGGCTCGGAATTGAATCTAGCATCGAAGCTGGGAGAGGATTTAGCGGAACGGGGAGAAATTTTGCTCACCTCTGCGGCGTTTGAAAAGTTGGAGGGTGAAAAAGCAGATTTGGAAAAAGTAGAATTTTCAATTTCCGGTTTGGAATTGGTCGCATATAAACGATCGGCTTAAGTTATGATAATTGACGATCGCCCAAATTGGCAAACTCTCAATTTAGCCGCCATACAGCAGCGGCTGGCTTGGCTGCAACAACAGCCAGACGGCATCATTTTTTGCCAAGATTCGGGAGTTCACTATGTTGCAGTTACAAAAGATCGATCGCAAATCAAGCTATCTTTAGTAGAAAAAGTAAATTTGCATACAGATTTACTGCAATCTGTATTTGATTTCAATGCTCCCTTACATTTAGTATCCGAATACACTCAGGCGATGCTGTTAGGTTTGGTGTGGCAAAACCAACCACAAAGAATTTACATTGCTGGATTTGGCGGCGGCAGAATTCCGCTAGTTTTGCACCACTATTTGCCGGAAACAGTTATAGACTGTGCGGATATCGATGCGATCGCACTCGAAGCAGCTACACAGTGCTTTGGAGTAAAATTTGACAGCAGACTCACCGCAGCAATTCAAGACGGGAGAGATTATCTGGAACAGCAAAAACCCGATCGCCAGTACGATATCATCATGACAGACGTATTTTTTGGCAACGGCTACTTTCCGCACAGTTTGGCCACCAAAGAATTTTATCAACTCTGCGAGAAACGCTTGTCAAGGGACGGAGTTGTGCTGGTAAACCTGCTGCAAAGAGACGAGTTTTATGCAGAAAAAGTCAAGACTTTACAAAGCGTTTTTTCTCAAGTTTGCGTGTGTCCTTGGAAGGACATTAACAGCGTTTTGATTGGCAGCAACAGCGCGATTTTGGAGAAAGATGAGATTGTTGCTAGGGCTAAATATTTGCAAGATGGGCATCAATTTTCATTCTCGTTAATCGATAGGGCGAGCGAGGTGAAAGTAGGTAAGGAATTATTTGAGGCTGTACCTAATTTAGAGAAAGCTCAAGTTTTGTATGATGAGGCGCCGCCCGTCGGTTATTTTGATTCTTGGTTGCTTTAACAAATCGCCCGGCGGTTGAAACCGCGTCTGCACAAACGAAAGTGCGATCGGATAATAATCCTCGACAATACAGCAACTCTGGACACGGCAATGCCGTTTTTTGCACCGCAAAATAATCAATATGACTCGATTAAAGATGCAACCATCGCCCGATTAACTGTAGGGAAACCGCACTGCCGTCTCCTGACTTTTGATGCAACCATCGCCCGATTAACTGTAGGGAAACGGCACTGCCGTCTCCTGACTGCGGGTAAGCTGTTGTGCATTTACACAGAATGTCAAAAAACAGTCTAAGTCTTGTGGGGTGGGCGTCCCGCCCGCCCTGAATATGCAATTTAAATGCGTGACA
>JAUBOG010000896.1:0-1223 GCA_036700105.1 Microcoleus occultus BM001215583 | reverse complement strand
CCACCAAAGCAATCCTACACAGGTTGGCAAGCAGCACTGGCAGAGTTCTTTCAGTTTGATTTCTACAGAACCAATTTCAAAACAGAGACGATCGCAGGTATCACCACCTTCATGACAATGGGATACATCTTAGTCGTCAATCCGATTATTCTGTCAAACGCGATTTTTCTGCAACAGCCCGGAGATTTGTTTGCGCAATTGGCTGTAGCAACCGCTTTAGGGTCGGCAGTTGGAACCTTCTGCATGGCAATTTTAGCAAACTATCCCTTCGGGCTCGCACCTGGAATGGGAACGAATGCCTTTTTTGCTTTCTCAGTTGTCATCGGACTGAAAATCGATTGGCGGTTGGCGCTATCTTGCGTGTTTGTTCAGGGGTTAATTTTTATGCTTCTGACGCTGACGGATGTGCGTAAGTTATTGATCGCGGCAATTCCCAGGTCGCTCAAGCACGCAACCGCAGGCGGGATTGGCTTGTTTATTGCTTACATCGGGATGTCAGGAGATGTTGCTAATGGAGGAGCCGGATTGATTGTAGCAAATCCAGCCACAAAAACGGCGTTTGGCAGTTTAGCAGAACCGAACACGCTACTCGCTGTGGCGGGTTTAGCGATGACAGCCGGATTGGTGGTGCGGGGCGTCAGAGGTGCGTTACTATTCGGCATTTTTGGCACTGCAATTTGGGCTTGGCTGTTCAAAGTTTCACCCCCACCTCAAGGATTTTTTGCGCTACCAGAACTGCCAAAAGACCTTTTTGGTCAAGCATTTCTGGGAATTGCTAATCTGAACGCCAACAATTTTATTGATTGGATTGCAGTGCTGTTTGTGTTTCTGTTTGTGGATATTTTTGACACCATCGGGACGTTAACGGGTGTGGGAATGCGGGCCGGCTATATCGGCCCGGACGGCGAGTTGCCGCGTGCCAATAAAGCACTGATGGCAGATGCTATTGGCAACACAATTAGTCCGATATTAGGTACGTCGAGCGTGACGACTTATGTTGAATCAGTTGCAGGTGTTGCCGAAGGCGGTAGAACTGGATTTACTGCTTTAGTTATAGCTGGATTATTTGCGCTGTCGCTGTTTTTTATTCCGGTGTTTAAAGCGATTCCGGCTTTTGCAACGACGCCAACCCTGGTGATAGTGGGCGCGATGATGTTGGCCGAGGTTAAAGAAATTCCCTGGGATGATATGTCGGAAGTGATTCCAGCGTTTCTGACGATATT
>JAUBOG010000125.1:0-14664 GCA_036700105.1 Microcoleus occultus BM001215583 | reverse complement strand
CCTAATCGTCAAACAGCAGATCGGTATTACGTTTGACGTTAAGTTGACACCTATGAGCTCTTGGAGTGTCCCTACTGCGGTTAATCTGGTGACAAACCTTTGGAAGCCAACCACTGTCGATCGAACAACCGCGATTGATACCGAGCACCCCCATCGCAGAGTACAGTGACGATCGTATGTCCCGGCCCCATTTGCTTCGCCACAGCCACAGCCGCCCCGACATTAATCCCCACAGAACCGCCCATAAACAGCCCTTCTTTCCTCAACAATTGATAAACCACCCGCACAGCCTCAGCATCGTCTATTTGGAAGGCATCATCTACCGGGGCATTTTCCATATTTGCAGTAACGCGGCTGGTCCCAATCCCCTCAGTAATCGAACTACCTTCAGTCTTAATTTCCCCAGTTTTGAAATAACTGTAAAGCCCGCTACCCCTCGGGTCTGCCAAGACACTTTTAATCGCCGGATTTTTTGACTTCAGAAACATTGACACCCCAGCAAAAGTCCCGCCCGTACCCGTTGCAGCCACCCAAACATCAACTTTACCCTCGGTTTGCTGCCAAATTTCCGGACCAGTTGTTTCGTAATGAGCTCGGCGGTTTGCTAAATTGTCAAACTGATTTGCCCAGACGGCATTCTCCATTTCCGCAGCCAATCTTCCCGACAGTTTGACATAATTATTCGGGTCTTTGTAAGGCACAGCGGGAACTGTCCGAACTTCGGCGCCCAAAGTTCTCAAAGCATCGATTTTTTCTTGAGATTGGGTGTCGGGAATCACGATCAAACACTTGTAACCTCTGGCGTTGCAAATGTGCGCCAAACCGATGCCAGTATTGCCGGCAGTGCCTTCAACAACGGTGCCGCCCGGTTTCAGCAAGCCTTTTTCTTCTGCGTCTTTGATGATGTACAAAGCAGCCCGGTCTTTGACAGAACCGCCGGGATTGAGAAACTCTGCTTTGCCGAGAATTTCGCACCCCGTTTCATCGCTGAAGCTGTTTAAGCGGATCAGGGGAGTATTGCCGATCGTACCTACAAAGCCGTTTTTGATATCCATATTTTTTGCTTTTTTACATTTTATGATTAATTCTGACAGTAAATTGATATTTATTGCTAGCAGCGCTACCAAATCTTGCTCATATTCAGCACAAATCCCGGCAAAACGGGGTCGCCGCTGACTGCCGCCGGATTCTCCAAACATTCCTCTGCTAAACCGGGACGGTAAATGTAAACTCTGCGATTTTTGCGGTCTATCAGCCAGCCTAACTGCACTCCGGGTTCTCTCATATATTCTTGCATTTTTTCTTGCAAGGGCTTGAGATTGTCAGAAGCAGACCTGAGTTCTACTACAAAATCCGGGCAAATCGGGGCAAACTTTTGCTTTTGTTCTGGTGACAAAGCATTCCATCTTTCCAATTTTATCCAAGCAGCATCCGGCGACCTTTCTGCACCTGTTGACAGAGTAAATCCCGTACTCGAAGTAAACGCTAAACCTGTACCATCTTGTTCTGCCCAAACCCACAGCGGGCCAAATATATTACCTTCTCGGTTTCCTGTCTCCGAACCAGTAGGGGGCATAATTAGCAATTCTCCCGATTTGTTGCGTTCGATGCGTAACTCGCTGTTAATTTGACAGAACTCGAAAAACTCGTCGTCTGTCATTTGCAATTTGGGTGGGATTCGCAATACGATTGTGGATGACAGCATAATTGATTTTCCCGATCGCTTGGTTCCGTTTTTGCTAGGCTGTAGGGTGCGTCAGTCTTGAGATTATTACCAAAAATTAAGGCTTTACCAACTGACGCACCCTACTAATTGTGTTAGTTGCGCATTTTTTGACCTATTTATTCGGCTGAGGAGTCATCCGCAAATAAGGCTTGACCGGCGTGTAGCCTTTGGGAAATTTCTCGGCCAACTCTGCGGGGTCAGTAATTGAAGGTACGATGACGCAATCGTCGCCGTCTTTCCAATCAACCGGAGTCGCAACGCTGTATTTGTCCGTAAGTTGCAAGGAATCGATTACTCGCAAAATCTCATTGAAATTCCGACCGGTGCTCGCCGGGTAAGTAATGCTCAAACGCAGTTTCTTTTCCGGGTCAATCACAAAAACTGTACGGATTGTCAGGTTGTTCAGCGAGTTAGGATGGATCATATCGTAAATGTCGGAGACTTTACGATCGCCATCTGCTAAAATCGGATAGTTGAGGGTGACATTTTGAGTTTCCTCAATGTCTTTAATCCAGCCCATGTGAGAATCCACATCATCGACGCTGAGGGCGATAGTTTTCACACCGCGCTTGTCAAATTCAGACTTGAGGCGGGCCACAGCACCGAGTTCTGTGGTGCACACTGGAGTATAGTCCTTGGGGTGGGAAAACAACACTACCCAGCTATCGCCGGCCCAGTCGTAGAAGTTGATTTCGCCTTCGGACGAGGCTTGGGTAAAGTTGGGTACTGTATCGCCTAATCGCAGAGACATAGCTGATTTCCTCTAATTGTATTTAACTACAGTTCTCTATCATCCCATAATTGCCCGGTTTCTCGATCGAGCTTGACATGATTCTCAACTTTTTGGTCGATCGCGAACCAATGCCACTAATCTAATGTATCTGCGGCTTCGACCGCTGAATTTTCCTCCTATGCTTTACTATCTGCTAAAGGCAATACAACCTATTCTGGTTCCGCTGTGTTTCGTGTCTGCTTGGGGCTTAGTTTTTTTGGTGTGTTCGAGTATCGCGGGTACTGTCACCGACTCTGCGCGCAGAGCTCGGCGGATGCACCAAATTCCTTGTGCTGACTGCGTATTTTTCAGCGGCGACTATCACCTCAAGTGTCCGGTTCAGCCTACAATAGCTTTGTCTGAAGATGCGATCGACTGTCCCGATTATCGATCGCATTCGGGAATTTACGGTTGAAACAAAAAATCCGTCGCCGCTTGACATAATTCTTAACATTTTTCGCTCTTTCTATTAAACTTAAGTGGTAGTCAAAACATTTTAGGAGTGCAGAAAGAATGCTAGTTCAAAAGTTAAATGCCTGCGACGAATTTATGGCTGGCGACGGAACTCAACTGCGAGAATTGCTGCATCCAGACAAACAAGCTGTCGAGTTGCGTTACAGTTTAGCCCATGCCACTTTGCCACCGGGAGAAACTTCGGCGCTGCATTCGCTGACAACTTCAGAAGTTTACTACATTATCAGCGGTGTTGGAGAAATGCACATCGACGGCGAAAATAAATTGGTGGAAGCCGGAGATGCAGTTTACATTCAGCCAAATGCCAAGCAGTTTATTTACAACTGCGGCTCAGAACCGCTACTATTTATTTGTATCGTCGATCCCGCGTGGCGAAAGGAAGACGAAACAATTTTTCAGTAAATTTATCTATTCAGAAATTGTCTAGTTTTTTTTAGCTTTTCTCCTTGGATGCTCGTCAGATAAAATCCTCTATTCAGCGGAATTATCTCAACGGAGGACACGGCACTGCCGTGTCCGAACTATCATTGCGATCCAACTGACAAAAACATCACAAACCCAAAATTTATGTTAACAACAACAGCACCCTAGCCATATGTACCGAGTGATTTCCTCTTTTTTCAACTTCGATGCGGAGTTGCAATAATCCTCGGATTCACTTGCATTGCTCCCCTCTAATCAGTTGAGGAAGTATCAGCTTTGTTGGTGGGTGCTGCTATTGTTTTTTAATGAGACAGATGTGAGATTAAACAGCGTTTTACTCCTTAGATTCAATTGTGAACTTCGCTGTGATATCTGGACGTGGTATCTGTCGGAGAAGCTTTTTGTTTGCTTCATATTATTAATTTAGCACCTTCTTCTAGAAGCGCAAGTACCTGCAACTAAACTTTACAATTTGAGCATCAACTGCGGATAATTATGAAGTGAAATCAAGGATCGAGCTTTCTAGCCGATCGGCTAAAATAGTAGAGTTCGGCAGTGTCTGCTGCTGCGAGAAACAGGCATAATATTTGTATGAAAACAACCAAACTCATCAAACTGTGCGCCTTATCGCTCAGCATCTTTCTGCTGTGCAGCAGTGCGGCGACAGCGGAACCGGCGGCGAACCCTCAACCCCAGCAGACTTACACTAACCAAGAGATTCTGCAACAGTTGGTGCAGGCGAAAATCGTGTATCTGGGAGAAACCCACGATCGCGAGTCAGACCACCAAGCTCAACTGAAAATTATCCGAGAAATGCAGCGGCAAAACCCGAAAATTGCGATCGCGATGGAGATGTTTCAGCGTCCTTTTCAAGGCGCGATCGACAACTACTTAGCAGGTAAACTGACAGAAGAGCAATTAGTCGAGCAAACAGAGTACGATCGCAGGTGGCGTTTTCCCTGGGAATCTTACGCCCCCATCTTGCGGTTTGCCAAAGAAAACAAACTACCTGTAATCGCCTTAAATACACCGTCCGAAGTAACCAGAAAAGTGGCGTCTCAAGGTTTAGAAAGCCTGACAGCAGAGGACAAAAAGCACATTCCGCCCATCTCCGAAATTCGCACCGACAACGCCGAATACCGGCAACTGCTGCTAGAAGTTTACCAGCAGCACCAAAAGGCAGGACAGGGAAACAGTACGGCTTTTGAAAGATTTTTACAAGCCCAAGTTTTGTGGGACGAAACTATGGCCGAAAGCATAGCCCAATTTGTCAAAGCCAATCCCGACTATCAAGTTGCAGTGTTGGCGGGAAAAGGACACATTATTTACGGTTACGGCATTCCCAGCCGCGTCGAGAGGCGTTTGGGAGTCGGAAATGTCAAAGCGCGATCGATCTTATTTCGTTCGCCGGCAGACACTGCTTTGCCCGCAGATAAATCTATTGCTGACTTTGTTTGGCATCACTCGGAATAGTACAATTTTACTCGCAAACAACGATCGCGAACAACCAATGATAAATAGACCAAAAATACTTGCCTTTGCTGGGAGTACCCGCGAAGCATCCTACAACAAACTGCTGGTAAAAGTTGCGGCGGCTGGGGCACAGGCTGCGGGCGCAGAAGTTACTTATGTAGATTTGCGCGACTTGCCGATGCCGCTATTTGACGAAGATTTGGAAGCAAGGTCGGGAATGCCAGAAACTGCCCGGAAGTTGAAGGAATTGATGGTAGCGCACGATGGGTTTTTGATAGCTTCTCCCGAGTATAACAGTTCAATTACGCCTGTGTTGAAAAACGCGATCGATTGGGTGTCGCGCCCAGCTCCCGGCGAACCGGGATTGGTGGCATTTACTGACAAAGTAGCGGTAATTATGAGCGCTTCTCCAGGCGGACTTGGCGGTTTGCGGGGATTGGTTCATTTGCGATCGCTCCTGGGGAATATTAACGTGTTCGTGCTCCCGGATCAGAAAGCAATTCCCCAAGCTTTTGCAGTATTTAATCCTGACGGTACGATCAAAGATCCCAAACAGCAGGAGTCTGTTGAAAATCTCGGTGCTAAGTTGTCTAATGTGCTGTCGAAATTAATCGCGTGAGGCGATAAATTCATTTTCCAGTAGGGACACAACATTGTTGTGTCCTAATCCTAGTAATTGTTGTGTCCCAATTCCCAGCATCTGTTATTTTGCTGGCTGCATCAAGTGCGATCGGCCAGCAAATTTTCAATTTTTAAACTACCCATAGTGTAAGGTGCGCAATGCGCACCCTACTACAGATAGAGTTTGCGCGTAAGTGTCGAGCGAGTGCGATCGCGTGGCAAAATTGCTATCATGATAGTTGATTGCCTGTCATACTAAACCCCCAAATTAACATGACATTCACCGGAGATCCAGAGTCAGCACCTGTTTTGCCAACACCCGAAGAAGCAGCGGTTGCCAAAACCAGCAGCCGCGCTTTAAAATCGCACTTGCAAAATCATCCGTCAGGCGAATCCCTGAAATTAATCTTAAGCGAAAAAGAGGGAAAGACAATTGACATACCAGCCGCAGCATTGCCGCTGCTGTTAGAGATTTTGCAACAGACAAGCAGCGGCAATACTGTTAACCTGATTCCAATTACTGAGGAACTAGATATCTGGCAGGTTGAGGCCATACTCAATGTCTCCCGCGAGTATGTGTGGCAGTTGCTAGATTCTGGGGAAATTCCTTGCATAATGGTACGCGGCTATCGCCGAATACGTTACGAAGATGTAATGAAATATAAAAAGCAAGATTATGACAAAAGAAGTAAACTGCTTGACGAACTTGTCGCAGAATCAGAAGCACTCGGTTTGTACGGCTAACTCATGGAAATTGCAAAAGTTGTCTGCGATGCTAATGTTTTGTATTCAGCCGCACTCCGCGATTTTCTGATGGAATTAGCCGTGGGTGATGTGTTTGAGCCGAGGTGGACAGAAGAGATTCACGGCGAGTGGATCAGAAACGTGCTTCTGAACAATCCAAATCTCACATTAGAAGAGCTTGTCAGAACTAAAAATCTGATGAATGCAAGCATTAAAAATTGTGTGGTGCAAGGCTACGAGCCAATTATACCAGACTTGGAACTTCCAGATCCGGGCGATCGGCACGTTCTAGCAGCAGCAATTCATTCTCGCGCAAATTTTATCGTTACTTTCAATCTCAGGGATTTTCCTGCTGAGAATCTCAAACAATATAACATTGAACCGCTGCACCCAGATGAGTTCATCCTGCGCCTTCTCAACTTTAAGTTTGAAGGTGTATGCAAAGCCGCCCAAAAGCAAAGAATCAGGCTCAAGAATCCGCCAAAAACGGCTGACGAGTATTTGCAAACGCTGGTAGAATTGGGACTGCCGCTGTCAGCAACTCGGATGCGACAATTGTGCTATGGAGATTAGTTCGATCGCCAACCGCAGACTTTTCTTAATTTATTTCAATATTTTCTATTGTGCCTCTACTTGAAAACGGTTATAATTTTATTTCATACAGATAATAGCTAGTTGAACCGCTACCATAAATTGTAGCAGCATCGCATCACCCGATCGACCTAAAAGAAAACCACCCGATCGCACATTGGCAGAAATAGACCAGAGCAAGCATAATTTAACCATCGGTCATCGGTCGGTTATATTAGCGAAAAACCGCACGGCAGGCGTGGGAGACTCCTCCGTCACACCAGCCGTGCAGTTTTATTTAATAATTTTGCGAGCTTAAATCACCCCATTTTTTTCTTCTTCCAAGCCTCAACAAACGGCAAGAATACCGACACCAACTCCTGCCGGTTCATCACCAAAGTCGGGTAAGAAACCCTCCCGTAATTCTTCCCCACTTCCAGCGGAAAAATCGCCTGGGACTCCAGCGGCAGCCAAACCGCACCCGCAGCCTTGACAATTACCCAACTCCCGGCAATATCCCAAATTTTCGGAGTCGCTTCCACGCCTCCCATCGCCGCACCCGAAGCCACAGTTAAAAAATTATAGCTAGCCATGCCCAACATCCGAATTTTACTCGGAAGATGAGGCCCGATTCCCACACTCCGCGAACACAAATTAAAAATATGATTTCCGCTCATTTTATCAGCAGTCGGGCGAATCGGGCGATCGTTCAAAAACGCACCTTGAGGCATATTTGTCAATACATTGTCGCCCGCCGAATCCCCTGCATAAAAACCGTGAAAAGACTGATTCAGCAGCGGCAAATACACGCAGCCAAACACCGGAGTGCCGCGATACAATAAACCCAAAGAAATGCCCCAAATCGGAATTCCCCTCGCAAAATTAGTCGTAGCATCCAGAGGATCGACAACCCAACACCATTCAGTATCCGGGAAAACGTGTTCTCCTTCCTCGCTCAAAATTCCGTGACTGGGAAAAGTAGATGCGATCGCACTTCTAATTTCCGCATCCGCCCAATTGTCAGACTGAGTAACCAAACTGCCATCACACTTCTCATCCGCTTGTGCAGAACCGAAATCCTTCAAAAACTGCTGCCCAATTGTGTTGACAGTAATCTGAGAAAAAGTTAGAATAGAATCCCAAAAATCTTTCATTTGTATTTAGTTTGTAGGAGAAGACGGCGGTTGAAACCGCGCTGACAAAAACGAAGACGGCGGTTGAAACCGCGCCTACAAAAACGAAGTCCGCCTCCGCGGACTGAAGATAACTTTCTTCAACCCGCGGAGGCGGGTTTGGTCTGTATAGACGCGGTTTCAACCGCCCGGTATTCTCAGTCTAATTCATTTTCAAAAATAGTGGCGATCGCACTTTTAGCATTATCCTGAAACTCCTTCACATCCACCCTACTCAACAGCCAAACCGCCAGAATCATACCCGCCGCCGGTACTGTAAAAACCAACCCGTAAGCCAGCATCGGCACCCCAAACAAACTCCTGCCAAAATCCAAAATAGCACCGCCGCTAACCGTCGCCACGCCCCGCGCCATCGCCTGCGACAAACCCCAAGCGCCAATAAAAGTCCCCGCAGTTTCCGCAGCAGTCAAATCCAACATCAAACTCAGCGCGCCCGTCGTCGTAATTCCAGAAGCCAGCCCGAACAACATTAAAGCCGACTTAAACAACATCGGATTACCAGTAAATCCCGATGCAATAATTAAACCAAAACAAGCCGCCACCGACAAACAGCCCAACCTAATCGTATTTTGCTTGCCAATTCTCGGTACAATTAAAAAACCCGTAGCGCTCAAACCAAGCAGCACGCCAGTACCGTAAATAGCATTCAACCGCGTAGTTTCCGAAATCGGCATCTTAAAAATTTCCCCGCCGTAAGGTTCCAAAACCGCATCCTGCATAAACAGACAAATTGTCATGATTAGCAGGAAAGTAAAAAATAAACCGGTTTGGCGGCTGGCTGTCAAAATCCGCAGCGCACTTCCCAAAGTAATTTTATCTTCGCGATTCACTGCGGTCGATCGACTTTTATAGCGCGAATACTTTTTTTCAACCCCGAAAGTAGCAATTCCTACCAACAGCAAAACCACCGCCGGCACTTTCACAAACAAACCATTAATCGAAGCCTGCAAAACTTCCCGCGGCACATCCCCGTCGATTTGCTTCAGCAAACCGCTGCTGACAATCGCCCCAATAATAATACCAACCATCAGCATCGACCACACAACACCGATCAGCTTCGATCGGTCTTCCTCATCCGAAACATCCACCAACAAAGCAGCAAAAGGAGTCGAACTCGAACAAATAGCAATACCGTAAGTCGCAAAAACCAAACCCAACAAAGCCACCCAACCGTAAGTAGGAGTCGTCCATCCCACAGCCTCCAAGCTGTCGCCCAAGCGCCACATTACCTGCACCGCCAAAAAAGCGGAAATCGCAAACAAAACGCCTCCCATCCACACGTAACCCGTGCGGTGATGGCCGAACAAAGGCTTAGCATCCGACATTTGCCCGAACCACACCCTAGCCGGCGCGACAAATTGGTGCATCGCCAGAGTACCCGCCACCACAGTAGCCGGAATCGCCAACTCCTTAATCATCACGCGGTTGAGCACGCCGAGAGTTAAAATCGACATCATGCCCAACCCCATCTGAAACAAGCCCAGGCGGAACATAGTCAGCAGGTTGACTTTCTGGATATTGCCCGCCCTGGAATCTGTTAATCTTGAATTTTCTGGCAAACGGTCGATCGACATAACTATTCAAATAAACACAACTTTGAACTTATAGTAACTGAGATATCGCCACCGGCCGCCATTATTCCCACAGCTAGAAGCTCAAATGCGATTATTCGTATAAATTCGTATAAAAATAAAGAGAATCAATAACTGTGGATTTACCAACCGTGACAACTATCACCCTAGGACAAAACGGCCCGGCCGTCATTCCCCTGTGCGTCGGAACTTGGGCTTGGGGCGACAAACTATTTTGGAACTACGGCAGCAACTACGGCGCCGCCGAAGTTGAAGCAGCATTCAAAACATCCCTCGATGCCGGAGTCAACTTCTTCGACACAGCCGAAGTCTACGGTAACGGCTTGTCAGAAGAATTGCTGGGACAGTTTATCAAAACCACCAGCCAACCCGTGCAAGTAGCCACCAAGTTCGGCCCCGTACCGTGGCGCCTCACCGGAAAATCAGTTTCCGACGCCTTGAGTGCCAGCTTAAAACGCTTGCAAGTAGAACAAATAGCCCTCTACCAAGTGCACTGGCCATTCAGCTTTTTGCTGAGTCAAGAAACCCTGATGAACGCCTTAGCCGATGAAGTCAAACAAGGTAGAATTCAAGCAGTAGGAGTCAGCAACTATTCAGTAGAACAGATGCGCGAAGCTCACAAAATACTAGCAGCCCGAGGCGTTCCCCTAGCGACAAATCAAGTCCGTTACTCCTTGCTGTCGCGGCAAGTAGAAAAACAAGGAATTGTGAGTGCCGCCTCGGAATTGGGAGTCACAATTTTAGCATACAGCCCCTTAGCCCAAGGATTGCTCACGGGCAAATACACCGCCCAAGAACAGCCTACAGGAGCCCGCAAAATGGACTCCCGCTTCAGCAAAGCAGGCATTGAAAAAATCGAATTAGTCATGTCCACTCTGCGGAAAATGGGCAAAAAGCGCGATCGAACTCCCGCCCAAGTTGCCCTAAACTGGCTGATCGCTCAAAACGGAGTAATCCCGATTCCCGGCGCTAAAACCGCAAAACAAGCCCAAGAAAACGCAGGCGCTTTAGGCTGGAATTTAAGCCAAGATGAAGTCAACCAACTAGAACTAATGACACGTCCCTGGCTCGAATAAACCTGTTGACAGTTGACTTTAGCAGTCTGGGACGCAAAAAATGATTTGATTCGCTATTGTTAGGGGTAAGGTGCGCAGTGCGCACCCTACTACAAACTGCTTCTTCCTTCTTCCTTCTATCCTTTACATCCCGTACATTGCTCGCTGCCGAACTTCCTTCAATTATGAAAATTTTAACTGACTGGGGTTTCACGCGCGAAGGCTGGCGCAACAACAGCCGCGGCGAATATTTGGTTTTGCTGCAAGGAGCATTGCTCGCAGCATTTACAATCTTACCAGTTTATCAACCGCCGGGAGTTAAAATCGAATCAACTCAATTAATTTATCTGACCTGGATTATAGCAAGTATTCTCGGTTTAGGCGCATTAATTTTAATTGTCAAAGGGCTGATAGATTTGGGGGAAAACCTCACGCCTTTACCTTATCCCAGAGAAGATGGAGAATTAGTTCAAACGGGAATTTACGGAATAGTGCGCCATCCGTTGTACGGCGGTTTAATTTTAGCAGCTTTCGGCTGGTCGATTTGGCAAATTAGTTTATCGCATTTAATAGCAACTGCAATTCTATTCGCCTTTTTCGACATCAAAGCTCGTCGCGAAGAAACTTGGTTGAGTGAGAAATATCCCGAATATTCAGAATACAGCCAGCGAGTCAAAAAACTAATTCCGGGCATTTATTAAAAGTTCGATATTGCTCGATCGACAGTTTTGTTCGAGGAATCGTTCTCTGACATACTCGGCGATCGCGGGTTGTAGCATTAAACTTGTCGATGCGGTACAATTGAGCGATCGCTCATCGAAAATCAGCGATCGCTCGGCCAGCGCCTCCAATGCTTCCATCAGTTGCCGTCCCGAAACTTCGGGCAAAATTTCCGCTTTTAACTTCGCAGGGGTCGCTCCTTCTTGATTAATGGCGATCCAGTACATAATTTGTTGTTGCAGGGGAGACAAGCGATCGAACTGGCGATCGAGCAAATCCCACAAATCGCTAAACACAGTATTTCCTTGCGCTAAAAATGCATCAATGTCACCGCCAAAAATAGTTTTAATCGCAGTTGCAGCAACTTTGATTTCGAGGGGATTACCGCCAAAGTAGTTGACAATATCTTGACACTGCAATAGCATTGCCTTCAATCCTTTATCGGCGAGGATTTTCTGGCATACGGGCGGTGAAACTCCGAAGAGTAGGAGCGATCGCGCGGGTGAATTTTCGCCCGATCGCAGGGCAAATCCGCCCGGTTGTTCTCGTCCCGTTAGAATCAGACAACTTTGGTGACATTCGTCAGCTATGCGGGCAAATAACTGTCGGTAATCTTCATAACCTTGTTGGTATTGTCCGCTGCGATTTCCCCCTTGCAAAATCGATTCCAGATTATCGAAAATTAACAAACAGTGTTTTTGCCGCAACTGTTCCATGAGAGCGGAAATAGAGTTATTTTTTGTCGCTTCTGAACCTGTTAAAATCAGTAAAATATTGCTCAGGATAACATCTAAGGTTGGTGATTGCTGCAAACTCCGCCAAATCACGAATTCAAATTGAGATTGAAGTTGTTGGGCGAGTTTGACAGACAGAGAAGTTTTGCCGATTCCGCCAAGTCCAAAAATCCCGATTAAACGGGTAGAATTGCTGCTAATCCAAGTTTCTAAGGTTTCTAATTCTTGCAGGCGGTTGTAAAAATAGGAAACGTCGATCGCTTCTCCCCAATCTTGGATGCAGTTATTTGGTGCGCTGCGATGCTGGTAGCGGCGCAAGACTGCTTGCAGATTTTGTTTTGAGACTTTTTCGCCGGTGATTTGAGATAGATTTTGCCACAAATGCGAACCGACTTTTTTCGTATAATCGTGTTCGTATTGGTGGCGATCGGCTATTTCTTGATAAGAGTGTCCTTCCCAAGTTTCTAGGAAGACGATGGATTGAATGTCATTGAGTTTTTGCTTTTTGTTAACGGATTGTAACAGATTATCGATTAGGGCGATCGCCTCTTGTGCTGTCATAGTTTGTTATTTTGATTTATTCAGTAAATTTCCTGATTCTTCTGAGTGGGGGTTGCTTTTCAGGATAGAAAATAAATTTACTGAATTAACCGGAAGGTAGTCCATTTTATATTCGGCGGTTGAAACCGCCTCTACACGCACGAAGTCCGCTTGCACTCGGCGGTTGAAACCGCGTCTGCACAAACAAAGTCCGCGCAACGCGAGACTAAGAAATAAGAGGGGTATTTTAACGGATTTCGGATAAGGTGAAATCTAAAATCGATCGGGTAAGTTACTTAAGTTTACAAAAGATGGTTACTTTTTCTCACCGCCAGGGCGATCGGGGAATTTACGCAAGTTTACAAAAGATGGTTACTTTTTCTCACCGCCAGGGCGATCGGGTTGGTTTATTCTTGGAATTAAGTCACAGAACAAGCTGCTCACAATTGTGTAGAGCAGTTCTAGCAAAATCCACTAGGTCTAAACAAACAAATGGCAAAAGGAATTTCCATCCATGTCGGACTGAACTATATCGACAAAACGATATATGGTTTCGATGGCGCATTGAAAGGATGTATAAATGATGCAAAAGCTTTGCAGGCAGTTGCCAAGTCGCAGGGCTTTGAATCGCAACTAATTTTGGATGAGGAGGCAACTTACACTAATATACACAATGCAATTGTCAAAGCTAGTCATGAACTTTTTTCAGAAGATACGTTTTTCCTAACTATTGCTTGTCATGGAGCACAAATACCTTCTTTAATCGGTAGTGATGATGAGGTTGATGGATTAGATGAAACTTGGGTATTGTTCGATCGTCAACTCATAGATGATGAGTTATATGATTTGCTTGGACAATTTAGAGCAGGAGTACGGATTATTGTACTATCTGATAGCTGTCATAGTGGTACGATGCTCAGACCGCTGTCGTCGCTATTGAAATCTCAAGGGGCACAAGAAATTCTTACAACCTTCACCACTGAGTTCATATCTGAAAAACCCAGGGTGTTCAGAAGATTTGAACTACCGCAAGAAAGAAATGCTCAGAAAACAGATGAAAAAGTTTTCTTTCGTGCTGTGCCACCTGAAATATCTCGTGGGGAATTCAAGCAGCACAGCAGCAGATATCAGCAAATTCAAAAATCTCTTTCAACACGTAATTTGAGGGAGAATATCCAGGCAACCGTATTATTGTTATCAGGTTGTCAAGACAATCAATTATCTTCAGATGGAGAGAAGAATGGACTATTTACTGAAACTCTCCTAAAAGTTTGGAACTCAGGAAGTTTTCAAGGCAACTATATCTCAATGTATAAGCAGATAAGAGGTAATATGCCCCCTTGGCAAACTCCAAACTACTACACAGTGGGTGCTGATGCTTCAGAGTTTGAGAAGCAAATTCCTTTTTCCATTGTTAACCCTATTTCAATCAACGGAGATTCTATGTCAGTTAACCCTAACCCTATTCCTGCTAAAGGAGTTTTTGAGATAGCTAGTGAAACCAGATTTTGGGAAGGTTTTGCAGTATCTCTTGCAGTAAAAGCAGCCGAGATTGTGGCTGAAGAACTAACACGAGGAGGTGTTGTAGGAAACAGAGCTGTTTCGCCCACCTCAGCCAACAACACTAGATTTTGGGAGAGCA
The DNA here is from genome assembly GCA_036700105.1 of Microcoleus occultus BM001215583. Classification (GTDB taxonomy): domain Bacteria; phylum Cyanobacteriota; class Cyanobacteriia; order Cyanobacteriales; family Microcoleaceae; genus Microcoleus. Next base: position 385 of record JAUBOG010000125.1, on the reverse strand, counting down.
TAGTAGCATCCGTTGGAACCGAAGTATTCAAAGCAGTAATTGAAGAAGTGACACGAGGAGGTGTTATGGGAAACGGAACAGCTTTGTCTGGGGCCAATCATGATTTCAGAGGTTGGGGATTACCAAAGGTAAATGCTTTCGTTGATTCTCCGCTTCTCTCTATTGGTGTTAGTACGCGTGAACTGGTACTTGAGCAACTGGCAAAAGAGGGAGTTGTAAGAAGCAATACAACCTCATCTACGTCACTCGATCGATCTTGGGATTCCCTTCTTGAAAAAGTTGCTGAAAAAGTGCTTGAAAAGGTAATCAACAAGCTTTAGTTGCAATTGCTAGCAGTAGGTTGGGTTGAACAAAGTGAAAACCCAACACTGATGGATGTTGGGTT
>JAUBOG010000124.1:0-14834 GCA_036700105.1 Microcoleus occultus BM001215583 | reverse complement strand
AAGTCCCCCTTTTTAAGGGGGATTTAGGGGGATCGAGATTTGTGCAACTTCACATTAAATTGGTATCACTGCAAACGCGATCGCAATTATTTAGCGGGAGTTGATACGAGAGTCATGGACTCGCGGGCGGCGATAAACCGGGATTGATGGACGAACATACTTAGTTATAGCTGGCCGAAACGATAACAAACTTGGTTTTGAGGAGTCGGAAGCGCGATCGCGACTTGATGATTGACGGTTGCATCACTCTCTTTATTAGCAAACAGCCGATCGCACTTGCCGCCGCTGCTGAGTGTGTCGCTATCTCGACCGGCATAACACGAACCCAGCCCGCTGTTTTCACTCAGGGGACTCTGCCATTTGGGCATTTGGGTTTTGCTTGGTTTGAGGTAATCTGAACCTGCGCTAGAAATTATGCAAACTTTGTCAATCTCTCTCAGGATAGAGGCATATTTTTGAAGTGCCGAGCTAATTTGCCCGATCGATTCAGAATTAGACTTCCGCAATATTAATTCGACAACCGCCAAAATGCTAGAGATAAGATACCTGCCGAAATTGATGCTGCAGCCATTGAATACAGAGCTTCTGGATGGGGGATTTCGGTATTCAGAGGCGGGATTTGTTTCCGTCAAAGAAGTGAACATATGCCGTTCTCCAAAAAGGTGTTGAGTGGTAGATACACCCCGGGAGTCAGACCGTGAGAAACTAGCAGCGACCTGTTTTGTTTCGCTTATTTTCATTTAACCCACCTATCAGTTTCCCCTATTTCTGCGGTACTGCCATCCGCGATCGCACGGAATTTATGTTCTGCGTGTTTGCTCAAACTGCCAATAAGCCCGTAATTACCGATCGATCCTGTATCCTGGGGGAGTGACAGTTGGTCGATCGGCAACACAACTGCGCCGCTCAAGATTCTGTAGGAGAGGGCGGCTTCTTCCCTGCATTGCGGATATTCACAATCTTGTTGAGCGCCTCGAACCAAAAACTAGCTCCCATTGAAATAGCTACGCCGCTCAAGATCCAACCCAACAATTTCGCCATCAAAGCCGGCAACAATAAATTGCTCCGCGCATCTAGATTCAATCTGTTCGGTTCGCTCCATCCAAAAGGCAGAGCTACATTATCCAAAGCTTCATCGACCTCCTTTTTAACTTTTTTGAGACTGTCTAAATTATCTAATTTCGTGTTAGCGTTCTTTTCCACCAACTGCTTAGCGTACAAATTAACAGTCGATCGTAACATCGAATCCTTCGACAGCCGATTAACAATATTAATGGTATCAGCATTAGCCGCGAGGGCGATCGCAGTTCCAAGCAAAATCGCCACGCCTCTAGAATTTCGCTTATAAACGCCCGAAGCGCGCTGCATTGATTGATCGAACCAAACTTCAATTTCTTTTTGAAACCGCTGCAACTGCTCTTGAGTGTCTCCGCCATTACTTTCAGCACGTTGAGCTAAAAGATGCAGGCTGCGTTTCAAAGATTCTGGCATACTGTCCAAGGTGTCTTGAATTTGTTTGTAAATCAAACTGTCCTCTTTTTCATCCATAATTTCTGCTGCGGTATCCTGAGTTTTGCTAACTTTCCTAACAGTATTTAACAGATTGCTCAAACTCGGTTGCAGTTGCGCCCGCAGCGCCGCCCGCTCAAATTCGCTGTCAAAACTAGCCTTGATAAATGCCATCTGCCTCTGAAACTCTCTCCCGCCCACCTCGGTTTCTGGCAGATAAACCTGAGAATCATTAATATAAAATCCGAGTTTTTCCGACATCCGATCCAAACTGTTGTTCAAACTGCCCAAATCGTTTTTATAATCTTCAATAACTCGATTAAACTCCGCAGTCAGCCAGCCAAACTCTTGCTCGATAATCGGTTTAGTAGACTCCGGCAGATTTAGACCTTCTCCAATTACTTGAATTTGTGCCAACTGCAAATTTTTAAATCTTTCCAATCGAGCTTTAGAGATCGATCGCACTAAACTGGAAATATTTAAAGTCTCCAAAAGGCTAGCAGAAAAACTATCGGCTGGAATATAAGAAGGCCCGCTCGATCTATTTCCGAAAACATTCTTAGTTCCAGTCATTCGGAGTAAAAAATGCCCCAAGCGGTGAGTAATAGAGCGGAAGCCCTCTGGTAAAAGCCCTTTGGAACCCTGATTCAAATCCTTGATAATCGGATTGGCATAAATCGCATTAGCCAACAGCCCGACTCGCTGAAATTGCGCCGGATTTTTCGCGCCGTCGCTACCGCCAGCAATCAGAACTTCGATCGACTTTTTTAAATGTTCTGCCCGCCACTGCAAAACAGTAGCAATCAATTCCTGAATTTCCGAAGCTAGCAAGCTTAAAGTCAGGTAAATAAACACTAAGCCAATGATAATATCTATAATGATGGGTAAATTCATGGTATTTTCTTGGTTGCAAATAACTGTTGTCTAAGTTTACCTTCAGTTTGGGATACTAAAAACTCTATTAATATCCAGTAAAAAAAAGAATCCCACTGCAGGCAAATTCCAAACCCTGATTGAATAAGCCATTGCCAATTCTTCAATTGTTCGATCTAAAACAGTATAAGTTATGTCAGAAATCTTTCCACCGAGCACCGGAAAATATACAAGTCGCCTCAATGACAAGTCTGCAGACAAACTCTGGATGCTGGCTTTTTTGTTGGCTGCGGTGCTGATTTTCGGGCTGAATCTGGGCGGTGCGGCGTTGCGGGATTGGGATGAAGGTATTGCAGCCCAGGTAAGCCGCGAAATCTGGGGCGGTAAGTTAAATTGGCTTTATCCGACGATCGGCCAAACACCTTATTTGAACAAGCCGCCGCTGGTACACTGGCTGATCGGGCTGTGTTTTGCCGTTGGCGGTGTCAGCGAATTGACGGCGAGGTTAGTACCGGCGATGCTGACAGCCGCTTCAGTGCCGCTTCTTTACGCGATCGGCAGGGAGTTGTTTCTCAGACGGTCGATCGCCATTTTTTCGGCTTTGGTGTATCTGACGCTGTTACCGGTGGTGCGGCACGGACGTTTGGCGATGTTGGACGGCGCTGTTTTGTGCTTTTTGCTGGCGGCGATGTGGTGTTTGCTGCGATCGCGCCGGGATTTGCGCTACGCTTTGGGCGCGGGTATTGGCTTCGGATTGATTTGCTTGACGAAGGGCGTGATGCTGGGGATGCTGCTGGGGGCGATCGGCTTTTGTTTTCTGGTGTGGGATACCCCGCGACTGCTGACTTCTGGGTATCTGTGGGGCGGATTGGCGATCGGAACATTACCAGTAGCCGCTTGGTATTTTGCCCAATGGCTGCACTACGGCCAAGATTTTATCAACACCAACTTAGTTAGCCAATCTTTCCGGCGCATTTCCGAACCTGTAGGAAATCACAAAGGCCCGCCCTGGTATTATCTTTTAGAAATTTTAGAATCAGCTTGGCCGTGGCAGTTATTTTATCTGCAAGGGCTGCGTTTGAGTTGGGAAAACCGCAGTTTTGCAGGGTCTAAATTGATTTTAGTTTGGAGTGGAGTTTATCTCTTAGCTATTTCGGTGATGAATACTAAATTGCCTTGGTACGTGTTGCCGGTTTATCCAGCTTTTGCTTTAGCAGTTGGCAGTTATTTCGCAGAAGTTTGGGAACAAATGGAACTGCCAGAAGATACCGTAAAACAGCCAGCTTCATATGAAGCTGAGCAACCTTTTGATGCTGTATCTTGTTTGCCTCATCCGGCAATTTTGGGGCTGCTGGGTGCAGTTGCTGCTGCTGGTTGCGCCTACTTCGGCGGTTGGCTGCGCTTCGGGGGCAGCGGGGCGATCGAGCGAGATTTGCAGCTAATGCTGATGTTTGCAGCCTTGACACTGATAATTTCAGCCGTGTTGCTGCACCGCAAAGACCGACAGTTTCTGTTAGTTTTAATTTGGGGAACTTACGTTTCGCTGTTGGTATTTGTCGCCTCCGATAACTGGGTGTGGGAACTGGCCGAGGATTATCCGGTGAAGCCGATCGCCGAAATTGTCCGCACAGGAACGCCGATCGGTCAACAGGTATTTACCTCTCACCGTTTGCCCCGTCCCTCGCTGAATTTCTACAGCAACCGCCAAGTTATTGTCGCCGACGCGCCGACACTCAAACAGAAATGGCAAACTCTCCCTCAACCTTATTTTCTGTTAGAAAAACCTGTTTTAAAACATCTAGGTTTGCAAAATGCTGAAGTTGTAAAAACAGCGGAAGATTGGGTTTTGGTAACACGAAAATAAGCGACCGTGTTGCCAAAAATTACCGTAGAGGCGGGTTTTACCAACCATATATGCCAGTAATTGAAAGAATAAATAAACCCGCCCTGCCCCACAAATAACCTCGAACGACATCATTTTTATGCGATCGCCCGCAATTATTGTGGGGGCGGGTTCGCCAACCATATGTGCCAGTAATTGAAAGAATAAATAAACCCGCCCAACCCCACGAATAACCTCGAACAACATCATTTTTATGCGATCGCCCGCAATTAACAACATCATTTTTATGCGATCGCCCGCAATTATTGTAGGGGCGGGTTCGCCCACCATATGTGCCAGTAATTGAAAGAATAAATAAACCCGCCCTGGCCCACGAACAACCTCGAACAACATCATTTTTATGCGATTCAAATGCGCTAATTACGCTCTGAGTTAATGAAGATTGTTCGTCTGGTTAGGGCGGGTTTATAGAGATGGTTTATGAATTTTAAATTTGGTTGATGAACCCGCCCCTACAGGATTTTGGTTGATAGGAACGCTCGGCCAGTTTTGCCAGAAAAAAAATATATCGCCTTTTAAAAGAATGAAATATTTATCGTTAAAAATGTTTTATAAGTAGTAGAAGTTCCAGAAAAATGTTACACTAGACAAAAGTCTCAGTTAAATGCTCTCTAATATAACTATGCAACTTACTGAACAACGATATTACTCTGTCGAGGAATATCTAGCACTAGAAGAAGCTGCTGACTGCAAAAGCGAATACATTGATGGTGAAATATTTCCTATGGCCGGTGGCTCTACCAATCACAATCGGATTGCTGGCAATTTCTATGCCGCGTTAAATTTTGCTTTCAAAACTGAGGATTATGATGTTTTCATGAGCGATGTCCGCTTGTGGATACCCAAGAAGCGCATCTATACCTATCCCGATGTGATGGTAGTATGCGGGAAGCCGGAGTATTATAATAACCGCACGGATACGATTACCAATTCCAGAGTAATTATTGAGGTTTTGTCAGCTTCAACTAAAGGATACGATCGCAGCAAAAAGTTTGAGGCATACCGCACGATTCCCACTCTTGAAGAATACTTATTGCTCGACCAAAATCGGAGATACATCGAACATTTTTCTAAGACGGATGATAAGCGATGGTCCTTTGCTGAGTACAATGAATTGGATGAGACGATCGCACTTTCTTCAGTATCCTTTGAAATTGCTGTGGCAGATATCTATAATAAAGTGAATTTTGAAGAAGTAAATCCAGAAATTGCACCTGAAATTGAAGAAGTTTAAGGAGGCTCAAAGCCCGCAGGAGTGCATTCCATTTTGGCAAATATATTCGCAGCGCGAAGCATTCCGGCAGTAAATCTATGGTAATCGCTAATAAATTATCTGCGGGAATGCTTCGCCTTTAAGAAATTGAGATGCACCCCCGAAAAGCCTGGTTTATGGGGTTTTGATGCGTCCGTGACCGAATATTTAACACGATCGTTTCCGGTACAGTGGTGGGAATTAGGGAACCACTTACACTTAATGATTCCACCGGATATCTCTTCTAATTTCGTAGGGGTGTGACCTGCACCGAATAGATCGAGGTTGAGATTGAGGGCTACTTTCGCGGCGTAAGCAATGTACAAAGTACAAGGTAGTAATACAGAAAATATTACTATTTTAGCAACTAGATTGTTATCCATGATATCTGTTTCGCTTCAAATAGTTAGTTATCACTTGTTAATTATTCTGTGATTGTATCGCTGTAGAGTCTTTCTATTTTCAACGCCGTTTCGACTCTTTGATACTCGGCCTCAACTTGCTGTAAAAGCCCGCAGGAATTCGCAGATAAAGGCTTGTTTCCCTCGGTTCCGATGCGACCCATGATTTCGAGTTCCTCGCACAGCTCAAACAAGCGAAAAGCACCGAGCGTACCGCTAATCGATTTCAAGGAGTGAGCCGATCGCCGCAAAGCCAGCGGATCGGCACTGTACAGGGCAGCAGAGATGCCTCGCAGCAGTTCGGGAGCTGTTTCGAGGTAAATGTCGATCGCCTCGTCCAAAGCTTCCACCTCTCGCAGTCCCTCGACAATCTTGGCACTCAGCGAATTGCGGCTTTCTGACAAAGCCCGATCGAGATTCGACCGATCGCAACCAACAACTGGGGGCGAATTGGCAATTGTCTGCTGGCAAAAATCCGCAGCAGCCGCATTCGATCGAGATTGACACGCGCTCAAAGCGCGAACCAACTCCTCAATGGCGATCGGCTTGCTCAAATAGTCGTCCATCCCCGCAGCCATGCACTCTTCTCGATCGCCCTGCATCGCATTTGCCGTCATCGCCACAATCCAAGGCCTCGTCCATTTTAGATTTGGGATTTGGGATTTTGGATTGTTAGATTGCTCATCACTAAATTCGGGATTTTCGATTTGGGATTTTCCACTGTTAGATTGCTCCTGAGTCAATTTGGGATTTGGGATTTGGGATTTTCCATTGTTAAATTCCTCGTCAGTTATTGAAACTTCTGATTCTTCCCTGCCATTTTCTAACGTGAAATCTCCGGAAAATTGTTCGCGGATGCGGCGGGTAGCTTCCAAACCGTCCATTTCCGGCATTTGCACGTCCATCAGCACCACATCGTAAGGCTGGCGGCGCAAAGCTTCGAGCACTTCGATACCGTTTCCCGCCACATCCGCGCGGTACCCCATCCGCTGCAAAATTTGCAAAGCCACCTTCTGATTGACTAAATGATCGTCAGCCAGCAGAATCCGCAGCGGTAAGTCCAAAGCCAGCAGGGGTATGCTTTGCACAAAAGGCCCGCTGGTACGCTGCACTCTAATTTCTGTAGCCTGTTCCCCAAAAATATTGATTAAAACATTGTAAAGCTGAGATTGTTTGATCGGTTTGTTTAAAAAAGCAGCAAAATCTACCTCAACAGCAGGGGTGTTAATTTCTTGTCTGCCGATCGAAGTTAGCATCACTAACGGCAACTTTTGGCCATCAGGATACCGGCGAATTTGGGCTGCTAAAGCCAACCCGTCCATTTCCGGCATTTGCATATCCAAAACTGCCAAGTCAAACTCTTCTTTAGCCGCGAGCCAATCTAAAGCCAAGCGAGCCGAAGCTGAAGCCCTGGGAACCATTCCCCAAGACTGAGCTTGCAGAGTCAAAATTTGGCGGTTGGTAGCATTGTCATCGACAATCAAGACTCGCTTACCGGCTAATTCAGGTTGAGAATTGCTCAAGTTAACTGGCAAGGAACTGCAGCAGCCAGAAACGATCGTGCTGAAATAGAAAGTAGAGCCGACGGATTTGGGATTTTGACTCGGAGGCTTGCTGTTGAGTACAGATTTGGGAGAGCAATATTTTTCGGCAATTTCGCAAGATTCTCCCCATTCCAAATCAAAAGCTGCCGCTTTAAAATCTGCGGGAGGGTTTCCGGCAAGACAACCCATACTTTCCACCCACATCCAGCCGCCCATCATTTCGGCCAAACGCTTGCTAATTGCCAAACCCAATCCGGTACCGCCGTAGTGCCTGCTCGTTGAAGAATCAACCTGGCTGAAAGATTTAAACAGCCGATCCATGCGATCGCCCCGAATGCCGATACCGGTATCTTTGACCGCAAATTGTATTTCGTATCGTTGGTTGATTGCTAGCGGTTCGCCATTAATTGCTGGCACTTCTTTAACGTTGGCTGCTGCTGCGGAAATCTTTTTGGCAGTCACCGAAACCACTACTTCTCCTGCTTCGGTAAATTTAACAGCATTGCTGAGCAAGTTGATTAAAATTTGCCTCAAGCGGGCGCTGTCGCCGATCGCCGTTGCCGGTACTGCGCGATCGATCAAGTAACCCAATTCCAGTTTTTTTTGTGCCCCCTTGGCAGCTACCAAGTCGAGAGATTCCTCAATGCAAGTGCGGATGTCAAACGGATGTTCTTCCAAGTCCAATTTGCCCGACTCAATTTTCGAGAAATCTAGAATATCGTTGATCAGCGTCAGCAAAGCATCGCCGCTGCTGCGGATAGTTTCTACAAAATCGCACTGTTCGCGAGTTAAGCGGGTATTCAGCAGCAAACCGGTCATGCCGATCACTCCGTTCATCGGCGTGCGAATTTCGTGGCTCATGGTGGCTAAAAATTCGCTTTTGGCTCTGGTAGCCGCCAGCGCTTCGTCGCGAGCTTTTGCCAAATCTACGCCTGTTTGCTGGCGTTCGAGTTCGCTTCCCACCCACTGAGCCATCAGTTTCACCAACTCTCTGTCTACAACTCGAAACGGTTCTGTCAGAGGAGTCGGAGCAAAGAAGCACAGAGTGCCGTAAACTTCACCTGCAACTGTGACGGGAATGCCCATGTAAGCTTCGATCTTGAATGCCGGCTCGGGAGTGTTGAAGGACAAAGCTGCAAACCTCGCCGACTCAAAATACATCGGTTCTTTTGCCACTGCTGTAGCGGCGCAGAAAGTTTTTTCCAAATCGTAGATTTGTGAAGAGGCGATCGACCCGTCGGCACACTCAACAGCCATGATTTGATAGCTGCCGCCTTGAATGCGCGACAAAATACCCGCAGACAGACCTAACTGCCGGCATCCCATTGCCAGCAGTTCTTGGAGGCGCAGATCGAAGGTTGAGAGGCGGCCCTGCGGGTCTGTGCGGGGAGCCGAAGTCACTTGATACAAAGCTTTAATTGCAGCTTCGCTTTCTCGCAGTTCTTGTTCTGTTTGCTTGCGCACGCTGATGTCGCGGGAAATGCCGATAATTTCTTGCACCGAGCCGGTTTGGGGATCGCGGATCGTGCGGCTGGTGGTTTCAAACCAGATGTATTTGCCATCTTTGCGGCGGATGCGGTAGCTGACGGTGTAAGTAACTGGGAGCGACAAGACTTTCGAGTGAGCTTTGGCGATGCTTTCGATATCGTCGGGGTGAAAATAATCGTTGGGGACGCGGCCGACGAGTTCTGAAGGTTCGTATCCCAGCAGAGTGTGGCTGGCGGGCGAGGCGTAAACAAACACGCCTTCGGGGTTGTGTCTGGTAATCATGTCGGTTGAGTTCTCAGCCATCAACCGATAGAGGTCTTCGCTTTCATTGCGTTCGACTTGAGAATTGCCCAATGCTTCTAGCATTCGGTTGATGGTATCGGCCAAGCTTGCGAGTTCATCGGCTCCCGGCATCTGGACGCGCAAGTCTGGGTCGCCGCTGGCTGCGATGTTGCTGACGCTGGTGCTTAAGCAAGCCAATCTCGCCAAGACTAATTTTTCTAGCAGCAGCAGGGCGATCGCGCTAAATACTAAACCGACTGCCAGTATTGATAGGGTAAACAGATCCAAGGTTGCCTGACCTTGGCGGTAGATGATGCGATCGGCTTCTACTCGCAGCAGCAGCGCTAGGTTGCCCCGGATGTCGCGGATCAGGGCGTATCCTGCGACTATGCTGTCGCTGAGCGGCTCGACTAAAATTTCTACTGATTTGAGGTTGGAAATTTTGAGTTTGAGATTTTCCAAATCCTGGCTCGAGCTAGCAATCGTCTTGACGCCGTGCCCGGAGTAGTTCGCCGCTGCCACTTTAAAATCTAAACTCGGCAATCGAAAATCCACCGACAGGTGAGTCAGTTCCGAAAGCAAACCGATTTCGGTGCTGTCGAGGTAGCGTCCCAGGATCAGCGTCCCGCGCCGCGGGCCTTGGGCGTTGCTGTTGACGATCGGCTTTGAGGCTATCAGCAGCGTGGCTTCTGGGAGGGTGAGCACGCCTGTTTTGGCGGGGGGCGGACGGCGATCGTCGGCCCTCGGAGAGGAAAGCAGCGCGTCGGTCAAGTGCTGTTTTAAGCTTTCGGGAATCGGGATTTCGGTTTTAGACTTCAGGTCGAAACCTTTAGCGAAGATGGTTTTACCGTTGGAGTCCAGCAGCACCAACAAGTTTAGTCTCAAATAAACAAATGTCGAATCTACAAAATTTGACTTGACAAAATTCGGGTTCCGCGTATCGACGAAAGAGTAAGTATCATCCCACTCGGCATAATCTTGGGCGCTGGTGTCTAAATTCGACAAGTCATCATCTAATGCGTCCAAAGCCCGCGCCACATCCTGGCGGACGTATTGTGCTTCCAAGTTCTGAAAATCGTGCAGCAAAATGGTTGATGCAGTGGCATAAAGAACCAAAATTAGGCTGATCAGTGCTGCACCGATGATTAATAGTGTTTTTTTTCGGAGTTGCATGGCGTCGGCCTCCTCACCGTGCTACTACTAGGCAACTAGCCTGGGGAGGTTTGAGACCTAGGTTGTTTGGCCTTGGCTCAGTAAGGCCTGCGTGTTTTGACTGTTGTGTGCTCACTTGCAAAAACCATTGGTATTGCCCATTTATCCGGTATGTCGCTCCCACAGTCATTTTAATATCTTCAAAGCTTCAGTTACTTATTATGCACAACCGATGGCAGACAAGCTGTAACTGTGGCGATCGGCCTTTTCATTCAAAACGGGCGATCCTCTTCGAGGGCTGCGCTAACAAACTCAACACAGTTCGCGTTTGATACCGATCCAGCGCGAGGCGGAGGGCGGTTTTGAGAACAAGCGTACTGGGGCCTGCAGCCGTAAATATGACCGTCGCGATCGGGTTTGGAGTGCGAAGAGTCGTCATAATTTTATGAAGACTTGCATTCCTGAGTGCAAACCAATTTGCTTTTTTATTTTCAATCAAAACTGCTAATTTAAAATAAATTCACAGCTTGCACCATTCTATCTAAAAAAAATTGTACGATCGGAATTGCCAAAAATCTTAAATACTGCAAATAAATCCAAATAATATCAAATCCGGTAGCAGCGGAATTTATATTACCCAGAGTCAGGACACGGCAGTGTCCATAGGTGTCAACTTAAGCCTAAAATCCTTGGTATCTGTAGCTTTTACCTAAGTCTAGATCCCCCTAAATCCCCCTTAGGTCGGGGGACTTTGAAAAGATTCCTGTCCCCCCCGACCTAAGGGGGGCTAGGGGGGATCTGGTCTCAATCGTCAAACAGCAGTCTGTGACTGGGTTTGACGTGTTTGTTGACACCTATGGGCTTTTGAAGTGTCCCTACAATTAATCGCGGCGCAAGAAACGGCAGTGCCGTCTCCTCGCTTGTCATGTATGAGTGCAACCGGAATCGATCTAAGGTGCGCAGTGCGCACCCTACATTAAAATTAATGCCCGATGTCAGTTTCTACTGACATCAGGCACTATTGGCGATCGTCGGATTGCAAATCGACTCTTGTTTAGCGGATGACGGCTAAAGCACCGGCGCCTGCTGCTGCTGCGGCCGAGGAAAGAGCGGTAAAAAACAGCCACCAAGAGGCAACTTCTGCTGCTTTCCTGGTTTCTTCGGCTTGTTTTTCGGCTTGCAATTTAATGCTTTCGAGGCGAAGCTGCGCTTCTTGCTGCAAGCGTTCAGCCCTCTGCAAGACGCTGTTGCGGCTTCTTTCGATTTGGTCGATCAAGCGGTTGGCATCTGCTTCGGAAATGTCCTCGCGCGAACTAATTAGCGCGACTAAAGTATCGCGGTTGAAATGACCTAGCCGATCGCGCAAAGCGTCAAATCCGGCTTGCGGATCGTCAAATAATTTGCGAACATCCCGCGTAATGCCTTCGTAATTTAGTTCTGGGCGATCGAGGGAATTGAGATAATCCCGAACTTTTCCGAGAATGCCGTCAATTACCGACTGAATGCGCTCTTGTATTTTCTGAATTTGCAGTTGGAATTGGTCGCGCACCGACACAATTTGATCGACAATCCGATTCGCTTCTGCTTCCGAAATATCCGGGCGCTGAGACAGCAGAGAAACGACAGTAGCTCGATCGATATGCGACAGCCGTTCGCCCAAGCTGTAAGCGCCGACTTTCGGGTCGTGCAGCAGCAGTTGCAAGTCGCGCTTGATGGCTTCGGGATTTAATTCATCCTTGCCCGTATTGCGCAAATAATCCTCTAAAACACCCTGAAAATCCTGGACTTGACTTTGCACCCGCTTTGCCAAACGGCGCGGCGCTTTGACGATCGAGCCCAGAGTATCCTGCACTTGGTCGATGATTTGATTGACTTGTTCTTCGGTCAAATCTTCTCTCTGAGAAAGCAGTTTTACCAGAGTATCGCGATCGACTTGAGAAAGGCGGCCGCGCAGCGCTAAAGCCCCTTCCTTGGGATTTTCCATCAATTTGGTCAAATCCCGCTTAATCCCTTCAGGATTGAGTTCTGCTTTGCCAGTGTTGCGCAGGTATTCTGCAAGGGCGCTTGTGGTTTGGTCGTACTGATCCTTAGCTTTTTCTGCCAGCTTTTGCGGCGCGTGGAGGGCGCTGTGCCAAGTTTCTTCGGCGCTGTCGAGAAGCTGATTTACTTGGTCTTCGCTGAGGTCTTTGCGCTGAGATAGCAATTTTACCAAAGTTTCGCGATCGAACTTAGAAGCTCTAGCTCTGAGCGCCCACATTCCCGCTTCCGGGTTGTCCAGCAGGGTTTTGAAATCGCGCTTGATGCCTTCGGGATTGAGTTCTTCTTTGCCCGTAGACTTCAAGTATTCTTGCACTTTTTGCCACTGGTTGTCTAATCGGACTTGCGCTGCTTCTTGCAAACCTTTAGCATCTGCTAAAACGACATCTCGCGTCCTTTCCAACTCTTGAACGATCTGTTCTACTTCCTGGAAGCCGAAGTTTTCGCGGCCTCTGAGAATTTGCACGAAACTGTCGCGGGTGTAAGGAGAAAGCCGATCGCGCAACTGTTCGTAAGTGGCATCGGAATCCTCTAAGATTTTCTTGAAATCGCTACCGATACGTGCTGCTGTCAGTTCCTCTTTCGGCGTCAGCTTCAAATAAGTTTCTACCCGCCACTGCAAATCGCGAGCTTTTTCTTGCTCCTCCGCAAAGATTACGGTTTGTAAAACTCGCTGTCTGATTCCTTCTAATTCCTGGGAAATTTCTTGAATTTTGTCTTGGGTAAAAACGCCTCGACTGGCCAGAATTTCGGCAAAATTCGACTGTTTGAGTTTTTCTAATTCGCGGCGCACAGTTCCGGGATCTGCCGTAGGATCGTAGAGTACATCTCGGAATTCGCGCTCGATCGCGGTAGGGTTCATCTGCCACGAATAAGTATTGAGCAAGTAGTTTTCGACATCGGCGCGAATCGGGCTGTAAGTTTCGGGTTCGCCTTTGACTTGAGCGGTAATTTTATCAGCTTGCTGGCTAACTTTGTCCTTAGCTGTTTTGAGCTGACCCATTACTTTTTCCACATCGAAGTCGGAAATATCCGTGCGACCCAGAACTACTCCCATTAAAGCATTGACTGCCATTGTCGTTGCTTGGGACATCATCGTCGGGCTTTGTCCGGCATTTTGGCCGCCCAGATTTCCGAGGGCTTTTTCTACCCTACTTGTCAGCGTATCTGAAAGCAAATCTCCCGATTTAGCAGATTTGAGATAGTCTACCAATTGGGCGATGCCGTCTGGTTTTTGGTCTTGTTTTCCGACTTGTTTCCAAGCATCTTGGAGTTGATCCACAATCCGGTTGACATCGCGTTTTGACAAGTCCGATCGCGAACTTACCAAATCTACCAGAGTTTGCCGATCGAGATTCGGCAAATTTTCGCCCGCAATGCTTTTGAGTTGCGGATCGTTAAGCAGCTTTTCAAATTCGCTGCGCATCGCCTTGATGTCTAATTCCGGGGGTTTGAGGGCTTGGATGTAGTCTTCGACGTTTTCCCGCAAGCTTGTAGGGTCGATCGCGCTACCGAGCTCGTGGCCCACTGCTGCGGCTGCGGCTTTGGCTGTGGCGACTACTTGGTTGCTGGCTGCTTTCGCGCCCAGGGCGGCGGCTGCGGTGCCGAAAATAGCTTGAACGCCTGATGTTGCGGTGTTAACCACGGAACCGATCAGGGAACCGACGGTGGTGGAGCTCACCCAGACGAGGAGTGAGAAATAGGCCGCCCACACGACTAAACCGACGATCGCGCCTAAACCGGGACTGCTAATCAAGCTGAGCTTGACTGCAAGCAAACAAGCGAAGAATAGGGCGACGGTTACAGTGATTAGAGTCCAAGTGCCGACTTTGCGGCCGATGTGGCGCACTGGGGGACTGCTGCTATCGGAGTGGTGCGGGCTGTCGTCGTGGGATTGTCCGATGTAGGAAAGGCCCGCCGCTACGGATAAATTTGTGAGCAAGAGTTGGAAAGCGCAGGCGAGCACGACTCCAGATATTAAGGCGATAAAAAATTGCGGCCCGGAGTACAAAAGTGCTGCGTCTTCTACTCTGTTTGTTGTTGTTGTAGTCTGCTCTATCGGCACTTGGGCCAGCCAGAACCCGATGTTATACAGTTGTGAATTTATTGGCAAATTTTGATACATAGTATATTCCTCGTTAAAAGGTGGGTGCATTCATTGGCGCAAGTTGACCAATGTACAGTTTTAGACTCATGCCCCCAATGGCAAGCATCGCCTTATTGACGAGCTAAAGCATCCCCCTACAGTTGGAAGTGTATAAATATGTCTGCGGCCGGCTGTCACTTTAGGTAGAATTGTGCTAGCTGCATCTGGTATGATTTGTGAAAGAGTCTATTAGCGTAGGGTGCGTCGCCACCGACAATTCTCGCGAATGGCAACTATTACCCTGCGA
>JAUBOG010000894.1:0-1234 GCA_036700105.1 Microcoleus occultus BM001215583 | reverse complement strand
TAGATTGAAGCAAGCGACCCCACGGATGAATCCGGGGGCTTGTATCCTGGATGCTTTCGGTCACTCGCCCGAACTCCCTGACAGCAGGTTTGTTTTTTGGCAGCGGGATGGTGCTGAGTGTGCCATCTACTTTCAACCCCAAACCCTGGCATAAACATTAGCTAAAGAGTATGAGGAAATTATGAAGACCATTATTTTTTTTGATGAGTATACTTTTGCCGCTAGGAGCGATGACAATACTTATGCAGAAACCCCATTTTTTACCGAGAAACTTCCCTGCATCTCTGATGCGGGGTTCAACACTGCGTAAATTTTCGAGCAGTTGTTCTGCGTGCAAATACAGTGGAGCTCGATCGGCTTTACAGAAAACAAATAATTCCGACTCCCTGAGAGAGTCGATCTTTCCTTCTAGGGAATCGGGGTTCCCATTGACCGATAATCGAGATCAAACTCGATCGCAAAAATCAAAACATTTTGAAAACAGCCGGAAAAACTAGGACTTTCTCGGACGCAGAAACCGGGTTTATTAACATACTTCCGAGATTTTAGCAAGGGATAGATCCCAAATCCGGGATGCCGTCAGGATACGGCGCCGTCCCCTTGGACTACAGGATTATTTTGGAGCGCCAAAAACGGCATTGCCGTGTCCTCCTTTGCTGAGAATTAACAGTCAACTTTCCCCAATTCAAAGCGACGGTTCCCAACCCAAAATATCCGCAACTTGCTGCGCCAAACCCAAAGGATCGAAAGGCTTTGCAATCACCCCCGCTACCCCCAAATCAGCAAATTCGTTCAAATCCATCGCCTGCACCTTAGCAGTCAGAAAAATCACCGGAATCCCCCGAGTCGCCGCATTGTTTTGCAGCAAACTAAACAAAGCAACTCCGTCCATATCCGGCATCATCACGTCTAGCAAAATAGCGTCAGGGACTTGAGTTTCAGCTAAATGCAATCCTTCCCTGGCCTCGGGCGCAATTAGCACCGTCCAGCCGCCTAAATGTTCCAGACAAGCTTGAATGACACTGCAAAGGTTTTTTTCATCATCGATTACCAGGATGCGCTTTTCTGACATAATTAAAACCCAAATTTTAAATGATATTAATTCCCGTTGAACCGGAATCATAGGTCGGAGACGGCAGTGCCGTTTCCCTACCAGAAATATTGCAGGGAGACGGCGCCCTGCCCATAGGTGTCAACTTAAGCTCAAACGTAATAGCGGTCTGCTGTTTGACGA
>JAUBOG010000893.1:0-1238 GCA_036700105.1 Microcoleus occultus BM001215583 | reverse complement strand
TTTAGAGTGGTCAGCCCATCAATTTGCTGAGGGTGTTCAAGGAAACTGGTTAATTAGGCCTCTTGCGAAAGTGCGCTCGTTCTAGGTAAAATAAAAGAAAAAATTAGCTGAATAATATGAAGTACGAACAATTACAAAAGTTAACCCCCACAGACTTTAAACGCTACTGTGGAGTACATCAAGAGACATTCAAAGAGATGGTTAAAATAGTCAAATCGGAAAAAATACTTCAAAAAAAATCAGGAAGACCAAGTAAATTGTCCCCAGAAGACCAAATCTTAATGACCTTATCCTATTTGCGAGAATATCCAACTTTTTTTCATCGGGGAATTAAATGGGGTATTAATGAATCAAATTCTTAGAGAATTGTAATTAGAACTGAGAAAGCTTTAATAAAATCAGGTTTATTTAATTTACCTGGCAAAAAAAATTTGTATCAAAGTCACAATGAGATGGAAACTGTAGCGGTGGATGTGTCAGAGCATGAAATAGAGCGCCCCAAAAAAAAGCAAAAGAAATATTATAGTGGCAAGCAAAAATATCATACAATAAAATCGCAAGTTTTAGCCAACACAAAAAGTACCGAAATAATATGTACAGCTTTTAGCAACGGAAAAACACATGATTTTAGCTTGTTTAAAAAAAGCAAGATCGGGATGAATGAAAAGCTGGAAATTTTAGCGGACAAAGGTTATCAAGGAATCAAAAAAATTCATGCTAATAGTAGAACACCGTTCAAAAAAATCAAAAACAAAAAACTGAGTCTAGCCGAGAAAGTTTTAAATCGGCAATTAGCAAAAGACAGAATTATTATTGAAAATATACATCGAAGTTTAAATATATTTAGAATACTTTCATCAAGATATCGGAATCGAAGAAGACGCTTCGGATTGAGATTTAATTTGATCGCTGGTATTTATAATTATGAACTTTTTTTGAAGACAAACTAGCGCTCGTTTGAGACTTTCGCAAGAGGTCTAATGAATCCACTGCGTTCAGGATCGTCAGACACGTAGAGGACACATTAATTCGTTCAGGTCGGTTTAGCTTACCCGGAAAGAAAGCACTGCTGCAACCGGACTCAATTTTAGAAGTAGTTGTGGTCGATGTGACCGAAAGCCCAGTCGAGCGTCCAAAAAAAAACAACGACAAGTGTTTTCCGGCAAAAAGAAGTATCATACATTAGACCTCTTGCAAAAATAACTAGGACGGGCTCTCCGCCCCATCCCACAAGAGTT
>JAUBOG010000892.1:0-1238 GCA_036700105.1 Microcoleus occultus BM001215583 | reverse complement strand
AGATACACATATCCTGCCATTTTGTTTGCCATTTTTGAATGTGGTTTTAATGTTTGCTATTGGCTGCCGGAGAAACAAACTTGTCTCTCCGGCATAATTTAATTACCAGTCGATTTTTAGCTCGCAGTTTTTGTTGCTGCCGTTGCTGCTACCATTGCTGCTACCATTGCTGCTGTCGTTGTTGCTGTCGTTGTTGCTACGGTTGCTGCTTTCGAGAGGAAATTGGAAGTTTAATGCCAGCAGTTCTTGCTCAATAATTGACTTTCTGTCTTGGATTTTTTTGTCCCTCACAAGTCGCAGAGCGTGGATTATTTTGTCGATTGTTTGATAGCTTGTTTGTTGAAAATTCAGTACAAGAGTTGTTTCCCTACCCATGATGTAGAGTTGGTTTTCTGTTTGGTGGACGCAGGTTAAATTATTGAAGTAATAGATGTTGGTCTGTGATAGTTCCATTTTTTTTTCCGATGCTTTATTTTTGGGCGCGACAGCGCTCATAAATTGGTTTTTTCGTAAATGTTAGTGAGTACGCTAAAATGTATAAATAATTTATTTTTACCCATGTTGACTCACAAATTATTTGAGCAAGCACGGTCTCAATTTACTTAATAGTTACGCAAAAATAGTTGACAAATACGTTAAAAAAGCTGTCAAAATTAGTGGCAGCAATATCAGTAATTGGTACTCCTGCCAGGTAAGAATAATTGGGGGGATAAAACGGTTGACCCACCGTTATCAAAATCCTGATATGGCAGAACTACCCAGGAATTTATGTCGCAACCAGGAAATTTGTTAGCTAGCGCTTTTATTTAATAAAAGTCAAATTTTTAAGTGGCAATAACTAATCCAGTTCGAGGTCTTGGGTGTGCCGTTTATACTGTTGGTTATTTTGTTGGTGAGTTGGCTGTTCTTGCTCAATTAATTGTATCCAGATATCATTCCAACTTGACTGTGGATTGACAAGTTCTGCATCCGGTAGCAGCTCGCTTGCATTTCGAGCGAGCATATAATCTTCTGCCATCGCTATAATAACGCTATCGAGTTCTTGTAAGAATTGTATAGGCAGTTGTGAAGCTCGTTCAATTCCTAGGTAAATTGTGGGTGGTGTTATTGCAGAGTTATCCTGGTTATTTTCCTGTTCAATAAGCAAAATTGAAAGGGCTTCGATTGGGTTACAAGCAATCACAGCTCGCTCAATTTCTCCAGTAGTGGCTACCCAGAAAGCAGCTTCAGATGACAGG
>JAUBOG010000891.1:0-1240 GCA_036700105.1 Microcoleus occultus BM001215583 | reverse complement strand
AATTGGGAATTGGGAATTGGGAATTGGGAATTGGGAATTGGGAATTGGGAATTGGAGGCAAAAGGGAAAAGGTATAATTTTTCATTCCTTCTTTCTTCTTCCCTCTTCCTTCTTCACATCGATCCTCTTCCTTCTTCCTTCTTCCTTCTTCCTGACATCCGTTACATCCGTCGAGCGAATCCGTTGCCGAACTTCCTTCTTTACCTTTTCCCCCCGGCACCCAACTCTGCCATCATTTCTTCAACTTGAGCTGATACCAAATTATCGGGGTCATTTTGCAGCCTCGGCAACAATTCGAGCAAAGCCCGAGGCGAAGCTATTTTCAAATAAGCTAACACTGCTTCGCGGACAAAACCAGTCGGGTGCTGGAGGCAGACGAGAGTTTGCTGAGCGGTAAGGCTCCAGCGCGCTTCCCTAGCTAGGTGAAAGCAGCAGGCCAAGGCCCAATCCGAAAGGAAGTGGCGCAATTCTAGCAAGCGGCGCAAACGATCGCTAGGGGCTAGAGGTTTGTAAACCATCAATTCAGAGAGGTTGCCCAATTTTTCTCTTTCCGAGTTCTGGTCGAACAAATTGAGGAGCGATCGTTTCTTAGCGATATCCACAGTATTGTCGAGAATTTCCAATCCCCTGGCCACCAAAGAAGGTTGACCCGAAGCGATGTTAAAAGCAGCCGCTTGTACGGTATCCAGCGGATAAAGAAACTTCATCAGCAAAAAACACCGCTCCGTAGCATCAGCTTCCAACCCCCTCAAGGCCCGCTGCAACAGTTGAGCCGTATCGTTTCCAGGTAAACCTGCGCTGTTGGCATCTCGAAAGGAAAAATTGCCGTAGGTTGTCACCCCAGACAAATCTACCAGACCTGCATAAATTTGACCGATAAACATTAACTCCTGTTCGATGAGAGTTTCCAAGCCGCTGCGGCCGATGCGGTCTAGAACCCCTTCTATCCCCGCTTCCGAAGGCATTTTCAGCAGAATGCGGAGGATATTGCGCCTCGTAGTTCCCCAAGCCGTCATCAAATTGCTGACCAAAATGTCGATCGCCTCCACAGTCCCAATTTGACCCAGAGCCGTCCAAGCTTGCAACCTGACCAAATCCGGCTTGTGGATGTCCTCAGCCAAATACACCAGCAAAGGAATGGCATCGTTGTGAAGTTTGACTATAGCCTGCAAAGCAGCTTCCCGAGTCGATTTGTAACCGAGTCCGCGCAGCAGCGAAGGATAATATTCTTCCGAATGAG
>JAUBOG010000123.1:0-14956 GCA_036700105.1 Microcoleus occultus BM001215583 | reverse complement strand
GTTCCCCGTAGGGACACGGCACTGCCGTGTCCCTACATTTCAAAAACCCGGTAATTAATTATGTTACTTTTAGATCCAAAAACTCTCGCTCCAGCGACTGAACAGCGCATCATTCTATATGATGTGACTTGGGAACAATACGAGCAACTTTCCGATATGTTTGTCGATGAATTTCCCAGAATGACCTACTTGGAAGGAACATTAGAAATTATCATGACGACTTCGCCCGAACATGAAAGGCTCAAAACAATTATTGCCCGGTTGATAGAAACCTATGCAGTAGAAAGGCTAATTAATCTCAACGGTTACGGAAGTGCTACATTTCGCCGCGAAGCTGTGAGACGGGGTGCCGAACCGGATGAATGTTACTGCTTGGGTGCACTGGCAGAAATCCCGGATATTGCGATCGAAATTGCTCTAACTAGCGGTGGAGTTGACAAACTAGAAGTGTATCGCGGTTTGCAAGTTCCTGAAGTCTGGTTTTGGGCAAACAATCAGTTTTCTGTTTACCGCTTGCGAGAAGAAAGTTATGAGTTAATTTCAAGGAGTGAATTTTTGCCCGAGTTAGACTTATCTGTATTGAGCCAATATGTCGGATATATAAATCAGACTGAAGCTATAATTGCTTATAAAACTGTTTTGCAAACAAATCAAGTGTGAACTCTTTCTCTTCCCTTCTCTTATCTTCCTTCGCGCCCTTAGCGCCTTCGCGGTTCGTTAAAAAAAAGCCTGTAATAAAATGCAAAATATTGCACTCACCCCCGAACAAATATTATCCATCCGCACCCACGCCGAAAACACTTATCCTGAAGAATGCTGCGGTTTGCTGCTAGGTCGAGTTAGTGCAGGTGTTAAAACTTTAGTAGAAGTTTGGCCGGCTGACAATGCTTGGAGTTCCCAAGCCCAGGAGAATTGGCCCGAAGAAAAAGGCTTGACAGAAAGACGCAGATATGCTATCAAGCCCGAAGATATGTTGCGGGCAATGAAACAGGGGCGCGATCGCAATTTAGACATCATCGGCATCTACCATTCTCACCCGGATTGTGCAGCAGTGCCCTCGGAGTGCGATCGAACAATGGCCTGGGCCCAATACTCTTACATCATAGTATCCGTGCGGCAAGGCAGTTCGCAAGAGTTCCGCAGTTGGACTCTAGACGCAGAAGGGAACTTCCAAGCAGAGGAAATTCTGGCAGTGGAACCGACTCAGATTAAGAAATAATTAGTAAAAATAACAAACACGCAAAAATGCGAAAGATTCAGATAGGATATAATTCAAAATCTGCGCTACACACAATATCATGCTAAATCCTAATCTGGACGAGATCCAGCTCAACAAACAAGAATACGAACGCTACTCTCGCCACCTCATCCTGCCAGAAGTTGGATTGGACGGCCAGAAGCGTCTCAAAGCAGCCAGCGTGCTCTGCATCGGTACGGGAGGCCTCGGTTCGCCGCTGCTGCTGTATTTGGCCGCCGCAGGGATTGGCCGCATTGGCATTGTAGACTTTGATATTGTTGACACTTCCAACTTGCAGCGGCAGGTGATTCACGGTACATCTTGGGTAGGCAAACCGAAGATTGAATCTGCTAAAAATCGGATTTTAGAAATCAATCCTTTGTGTCAAGTTGACTTGTACGAAACTCGCGTTAGTTCCGAAAATGCGATCGCCATTGCCACTCCCTACGATATCATCATCGATGGTACGGACAACTTTCCGACTCGCTATTTAATGAACGACGTTTCAGTGCTTTTGAACAAGCCCAACGTCTACGGTTCCATCTTCCGATTTGAAGGACAAGCAACAGTTTTCAACTACGAAGGCGGTCCGAATTACCGCGATTTGTACCCCGAACCCCCGCCTCCTGGAATGGTTCCTTCCTGTGCAGAAGGCGGCGTTTTAGGCGTGTTGCCCGGAGTAATTGGCTGCATTCAAGCCACGGAAGCTATCAAAATTATCTTAGGTCAAGGTACAACTTTGAGCGGCAGATTGTTGCTGTACAACGCCTTAGATATGACATTCCGCCAACTGAAATTGCGGCCGAATCCAGTGCGCCCGGTAATTGAAAAGTTAATCGATTACGAACAATTTTGCGGCATTCCTCAAGCGAAAGCCGAGGAAGCAGAACAACAGAAAATTCCTGAAATGACAGTCACCGAACTTAAAAAGTTAATCGATAGCGGTGCGAAGGATTTTGTATTGTTAGATGTTCGCAATCCTAACGAGTATCAAATTGCTCAAATTCCGGGGTCGGTTTTGGTTCCTTTGCCGGATATCGAACACGGCCAAGGTGTTCAACAAGTCAAGGAATTGTTGAACGGACATCGCTTGATTGCACATTGCAAAATGGGCGGCCGTTCTGCGAAGGCCTTGGGCATCTTGAAGGAAGCTGGAATTGAGGGGATTAATGTTAAGGGCGGGATTACTGCTTGGAGTCAAGAAGTAGATTCGTCTGTACCTCAATATTAAGTAGACATTTCCAATAATGATTGTGGAACAGGCATCCTGCCTGTTCAAAGTTTGCTTTTCGGTCGATGTCTAGCGAAGCAGGACACGGCAATGCCGTGTCCCTACAAAAAACCCAGATTAACTCAACCCTTCAACTAACAGATTGCGAGCACTTTCCAACGCTTCCTGCAACTTACTTGCATCGCGTCCCCCAGCTTGCGCCAAATTCGGCCGCCCGCCGCCTTTTCCGCCGCAAATTTCTGCAATTTTGCCGATAAACTTGCCAGCTTGCAATCCTTTCTTATTGACTTCAGGACTAAAAGCAGCCACCAAACTTACCTTATCCGGTTCAGGAATTGATGCCAAAACAACCGCAGCATTTCCTAACTTTTGCTGCAATCTTTCGGCGGCAGTTTTCAGCGCTTCTGTATCCACATCTCCCAATTTAGCTACAATGATTTTGAACTCGCCAATGGACTCAGCTTGTGCTAGCAATTGGTCGGATTTCGCGATCGCCAATTCGGACTTTGCAGCAGCCAACTGTTTCTGAGTATCCTTCAACTCATTCTGCAAATTAGTGATGCGATTTGGCAATTCTTCGGGCTTCGCCTTAAATCGATCGCCCAAATCGCGCACAACCCTGTCACGCACGTTCAAATAATCCAAAACAGCTTGTCCCGAAACCGCTTCAATCCGGCGAGTACCAGCCGCTACCCCCGCCTCGGAAACAATCTTAAACAGCCCGATTTCAGCCGTATTGCTGACGTGAGTCCCGCCGCACAATTCCATCGAAACCCCGGGAAAGTCGATTACCCGCACTACGTCGCCGTACTTCTCGCCAAACATCGCAGTCGCGCCTTTTTCTCGCGCCAGGGCGATCGGCATTTCTGCAACTTCCGCAGCGTGCGCCTCAGCAATCCAACTATTAACTAAATCCTCAATTTTCTGCAACTCTTCTGCTGTGACAGCGCGCGGAGAATTGAAATCAAATCGCAATCTGTCTGTCGATACCAGGGAACCAGCTTGGGAAATTGAATCGTCTACAATTTTTCGCAAAGCTGACTGCAATAAGTGAGTTGCTGTGTGGTTGGCTTGAATTCGGCGGCGACCGCTATTGTCAATTTTGGCAGTAATCCTGTCGCCAACTTTCAGCGTTCCCCGTTCTACAAATCCGAAATGCACGAAGAAATCCGACTCCTTCTTCACATCATCAATTCTCACCAACAAACCATCACCATTTTCTCCGCGCAAATAACCTTTATCCCCAAGTTGTCCGCCGGATTCTGCATAAAACGGCGTTTGGTTCAACACAACTTGTACCTCAGTTCCCGCCTCTGCTGATTCCACAGCTTCACCGTCAACCAAGATAACTTTGATTTCAGCTAAACTAGACAATTTAGCATAACCGACAAACTCAGTTCCTTGGATAGTTTCAGCTAACTTATCCAAGGAACCCTGCACAGTTAAATCAATGGTTTGATGAGCATCTTTGGCGCGAGTTTGCTGTTCCTTCATCGCGACTTCAAAGCCGTCCAAGTCAACAGTAATTCCCTGTTCCTCCGCAATTTCTTGTGTCAGTTCTAAGGGGAAACCATAGGTATCATAAAGCGTGAAAGCATCTTGTCCGCTGATTTGTGGGTTGGCTTGCTGTTTTGTACGATCGACAATTTCCTCCAGCAGCTTCTCTCCCCGTTCCAAAGTCTTGAGAAACTGCGCTTCTTCCCTTGCCAATTCCGCCTTAATTTGAGCTTCCCGCGATCGCACATTTGGATAAGCAGCTTCCGAAAGGGCGATCGCACTTTCAGCAACCCGCACCGTAAACTCACCCTGAATTCCAATCAGCCGCCCGTGGCGCACCACCCGGCGAATCAACCGACGCAAAATGTAACCCCGACCAACATTTGACGCGCGAATTTCGTCCGCAATCATGTGCACCACAGCCCGAATATGGTCGCCAATTACTTTCAGCGAAACCTTGACTTTTTCATCGCTATTGTGGTAATTAATCCCGGCAAGTTCCGCGGCCGATTGGACGATCGGAAAAATCAAATCAGTTTCGTAATTGTTGGGTACTTTCTGGAGGATTTGCGCCATCCGTTCCAGTCCCATTCCAGTATCAATATTTTGATTTTGCAGGGGTGTTAAATTGCCTTCTGCGTCTTTATTGTACTGCATGAAAACCAGGTTGTAGAATTCAATAAACCTGCTATCATCTTCGAGGTCAATATTGTCGCCTCTTTCTGGGTGGAAATCGTAGTAAATCTCGGAACACGGGCCGCAGGGGCCTGTGGGGCCGGATTGCCAGAAATTGTCCGCTTCTCCCATGCGTTGAATCCGATCGCCCGGAATGCCAATTTCATCGCGCCAAATCGCAAAAGCTTCCTCATCTTCTCGGAAAACGCTAACAACTAAATTGGACGCCGGTAAACCGAAAACTTCCGTGGAAAGTTCCCAAGCCCAGGCGATCGCCTGTTTCTTGAAATAGTCCCCAAAACTAAAGTTACCCAACATCTCAAAAAACGTGTGGTGGCGGGCAGTGCGGCCGACATTTTCGATGTCGTTGGTGCGGATGCACTTTTGCGAAGTGGTAGCGCGCGGTGATTCGGCGGTGCGCTGGCCGAGAAATATCGGCTTAAATTGTAGCATTCCGGCGATCGTCAGCAACACTGTCGGATCTTCCGGCACCAAGGAAGCGCTGGGCAATATTTTATGTCCCCGCTGGGCGTAAAAGTCGAGGAATGTTTGGCGGATTTGACTACCGGTCAGAAACTTAGGAGAAATAGACATGACAAAAACAGTTATGTATGTGAAGATGTAGCAACAATAGAACTCAATACAGTTCAGTTAACAGTGTTTATTGCCCGGAGATCCCCCTCGTATCCCCCTGATAGTCGGGGGACTTTGAGAAAACTCTTGTCCCCCCTTTTTTAAGGGGGGCTAGGGGGGATCGGGCTTAGCTGAACCGTATTGCAATAGAACTTACATCTATGTGGATATTCATATCATTATACTTAGTAATGTAAAGACCTATCAACTTTTATAAATTGTGCTTTACTGTTCGGAAAGCTCGTGCTAACTTAATAATAGACACAGGCACAGAAAGAAACAGGAGGTCGCTATATTTAGAAGCAAAGTTCGAGGATATAGGCATGGTGTCTCCGGTCTAGATTCCAGGCGCAGCAAAAATTAACCGAACACAACTTGGAATAGTGGCAAAACTGCCGATCGCGCAGTCAAGCCAAACCGCAGTCGATTCAGACTTATTGTGCTTGCGGATTAAAATTAAAGCTGCACAAGTTGTAAACCCTAGTAAGCATATTGTTCTCTACCGGAAACACATCTCGTTTGTTAGAAAATCAAAGATTCTTATATTATTGGGTCTGGTCGCTGTCGATCGGGCCCTACGCTTTTTTATAGGGAGAGGGGGAGATGGGGAGAGAGGGAGAGAGGGAGAGAGGGGGCAGATTTCGACTGTATAATCCCAAATCCGGCTTTAATACCCCTACATTCTTCAGTCTCCCGAAGGCGGACTTCGTTTGTGCAGTAGCGGTTTCAACCGCGGAGTTATATATGATACTTCGTTTGTACAGTAGCTTCGCTTGTACAGTAGAGGTTTCAACTATCGAGTTGTATTTTCGAGTTATATCTTATACATAACTAGACGCTCCCGCCCGCTTTTTGCCAGGGTTCATGCGCTGTGGATTGAGGCATTGTCAAGATGCGATATCATAGAAGATGTCCGTACAAGACATTAAAACCTATCCCGCTCCATAGCAGGAAAATCCGCGCTCCTTTGAGCTTGCTGCAAGGCAAGGATGGCAAAACGTCATTTTTGGTGGCAGCACCCGGCCCGAAAAATTGAATCTCAGGATATAAAGGAGTCAAAACTCGAAAAAATCCCCTCCCCGACGCAGGGGTGAGAGCTTCAAACAATCAAGTTCCGAGTCAAAAAAGCTAGTGCCGCACAACTGTATTAAATCACAGTAAAAGCCGCCGGCACCTCTTTAGAGCCGACTTAAAATGCTCGACAAGCGGTTAAACAAAACATCTAGCACAGTTTTAAACTCACAATCTTCGGAGATTCGAGGTACAAGCATGGCCGAAATAACTAAAGAAGAAATGCGCGAACGGCTGGGAAATATCGACCAGATCCGGGACATAATTTTCGGAGCGCAGCTTAGAGAATACGACAATCGCTTCGATAAAATAGATTCCGACTTGTCGATGATGCAGCAAGATATGCAAGCTCGCATCGAACAGGTGAAAACAGTTCTCTCAGCAGAAATGAAGGCGGCAGTTGATTCCTTAGAAAAAAAAGTTAAATCGCTTACCTTAAATACGCAAGAAGAAAGCGCCGACCTCCGGCAGCAAATCGATCGCGTTAACCGCAAATTTTCCAGCAGCATTGAAGCTCTCGACGAAGCCATAGACAATCAAACCAGTTCGATTCGCGACGAACTCTCGCAGAACAGAGAGCGGCTTTCCGAAGAAACTCGCACTTTAAAAACACAGGTTTTTGAAGAACTCGACAGGCGCTTTTCCATGCTCAGAGATGTTAAAGTTTCCAGAGACGACATGGCAGAAATCCTGTTTGAACTCGGCATGAGGCTTAAAGGAACAGAATTTGTTCCCGAGCTTAAAGGCGTTGCTGATAATAAGTCAAATAACGAATTTCTGTTGCCGGAGCGCCACCATCACGGATAATAACGCATGGCTTTACCGAAAGAAAATCCAGCCGGTGAAAATCAGCTAGAGGGTTTTGTTTCTCAACCCGACGAGTCTGCTGCCCAGCTAGAACCGCTGCTGAATCTGTTAGTCGATCTCAAAATTTTTGCGGGTTCAAACCAGCAAAATGCAGAGCCAGAAGCTGACAGCAGCAGCGGAAACGATCGAGCTGGGCCCCTCGACGGGTTGATGGATTTGTTAGGTATGGACGATCGAGAGCAACAGCAAATTGCAGCGAGCATCCCAGTTTCGGGCGATCGCGAACCGGAGTCTGCTGATTCAACTGTTGCAGACCAACCCACAAGTTGGCTGTTCGCTACTCAAAAACTCAACAGTTACGAACTGGAAAAAAACTATTCCTCAGCTAAAACAATAGATGTTTCCGCAGATGTTTCAGCGGTCGCCCAGCCTGATTGTGAGATAGAATCGCCGCCCGTACAGGAATTGCCTGACTTGACAATTCCCAATTCGCAGCCGACAGTACAGGCCCAAAAATCAGGCGAAACAGAGCCGAATACCGCAGTTCCCGCATTTCCCGGGCCGTCAGAAAAAATATATTTAGATGCGGTGGTCGATCGGCTTCAATCGATACCAAACTTGCTAGAAGAGCCGGCACCGATATCGCAGCCGGCAGAAATATTGGGAGAAATTAAACAGGATGTACATGAAGCCGACAGCGCGATGGAAAGGCTGCAAAGTCTGATTTTCGGCTCGCAAATGTCGGATATCGAGCAAGTGAAAAATCTGCTGGCAGAAAACGATTTGCCGGGGGTTCGCCACCTGATGGCAAGCATCAACGATAAATTAGGAAAACTGGAGCATCAAATTTACGATCCCCAAGAACTGATCGCCCTGATGCTGCCTTGGATAGCTGAAATTCTCAGCCGCAAAATATCTGATTCCAGAGAAGAAGTTGTCAACGCGATCGTACCGATTATTGACGAAGTAATTCGCGCAAAAACTGCCGAAAACAAGTCGGCAATGAGTTCGGCAATAGCTGAGCTGCTGCCCGATGCACTTTCTCAGCAAATAGTCAATTCGCCAGCGGATATTGCTAAGGCGATCGCCCCAGAAATCGGCCTGGCAATTCAAGAGCAAATTCGCCTCGACCAAGAGTCGATCGCCCAAGCCCTCGCCCCGGAAATGGGCAAAGCGATTACAGCCCAAATCAGACTAGAACGCGACTCTATGGTGGATGCCCTCTATCCGGTAATTGGCAGTACGATCGCCAAATACATGGCAGAAGCGATTAAAACAATCAACGAAAAAGTATCCAATAGCTTAAGCTTAGAAGGAGTTGGGCGGAAAATTCGCTCCCAAGTCCAAGGAGTCTCCGAAGCAGAATTAATTTTTCGAGAATCAATGCCTTTTACCGTCCAGGCAATATTCTTAATTCACAAAGCCTCGGGGTTGGTGATTGCCGAAGCTCAACAATCAGGCGAGTACCAGTTAGAATCGGAAATGGTAGCAGGAATGCTGACAGCGATTAGCAGCTTTGTTAATGAGTGCATCGTGCAGCCGGGAGAAATTTCCGAACTCAATCAAATCGAATACGGCGATTCCAAAATTATACTAGAAATAGCGGGATACTGTTACTTAGCAGTCGTGACGAAAGGAGAAACACCGCAGCCTTTTATCAAAAAAATGCGGCAAACCGTCAGCAGTATAATCATTAATTACGGTCAATCAATCAATCAATTTAACGGCAATCCCCGTACAATATCCGACGACTTGCAGCCGCTGCTAGAAAGCTTGTTCCAGACAGTTACTGAAGAAAAGGAAAAAGTTAGTAAACCCCCGTTCGCGCTAGTCGGTATCGGTTTAGCCGCCCTGAGCTTAATCTTAATACCTTGGGGAATATATCAGTACCGCAGCAGCGTTGAGCGCCGCATCGAAGCAAAGACCGCCGCCGCTTTAGCCTCGACTCCCGAATTAGCAGTTTACCGCTTAGATGTTGCTGTCGGTGGCAAAAAATTAAAGCTAACTGGAAAGTTGCCAAATCAAGAATTGCGGCTCAAAGCTGCAAACATCGCCGCATCAAGTGCACCTTCATTGCAATTAGATAATAAAATTGTAGCTGTAGATGTTCCCCCAGATCCTGTTTTGACGGCGGCCGAGGTGCAGCGGATCACCGCTGTTTTGAACCAGAATTCCGGCGTTTCTATTTCGAGCCGATACGGCGATCGCAAAGTTACAGTCGAGGGGACAGTCATCGACGGTACAGACTCCGATAAAATTGCTCAGTCCCTGAAGCAAATTCCCGGCGTTCAGTCGGTCGTCAGCACTGTTAAACTCGATCCGCTCGAGATTCCAACCCGCATCTACTTCGATCGGGGAAACGCAACTTTAGACTCAACACATTTAGAAATTATCGCTAGTGTCAAAAATTTCATGGATCAATACCCTCAAAAACATATTAAGATAATTGGGCACAGCGATCGAACTGGGGAACTTGTCACAAATCAACAGTTGTCGCTCAGGCGCGCCGCAGCCGTGCGAGATGCTTTAGTGCGGCAAGGTGCTGACCCGAAGCGCCTCGAAGCGGTTGGGAACCCAAATCCTCCAGCAGGCGTGGAACCCAATCAACCGCTACTTTTAAGCAGATGCGTGCTATTTGAACCAATAACTAAGACCGCAAACAGCAAATAATTATGTCAGTTACTATATCTAAAAAAATGTGCATGATCGGCGATTTTGGCGTCGGCAAAACCAGCCTGATCCGCCGTTTTGTCGATCGGCAATTCAGCGACCAATACCTGTCCACTGTGGGAGTGAAAATTTCCCGCAAAAGTATCGTATTAGAAAACACAAAACAGCAGGAAGCTGTCACGGCGCAGTTGCTGATTTGGGACTTAGAAGGACACACAAAATTCAAAGGAATCGCGCCGACATACTTGCAGGGAGCTAGCGGCGTTTTAATCGTTGCCGATGTCAGCCGTTCCGAAACAGTAGAGCGAATCTCCGAGCACGTTAAACTTTTTTCTTCTGTCAATCCCAAAGGCTCAATTATCGTTGCTTTGAACAAAGTAGACTTGATTGACGAGGAAAAATTGGCGCTGCTAGTGGAAATTTCCCACTCCATAGGTCAAGGCAAA
The DNA here is from genome assembly GCA_036700105.1 of Microcoleus occultus BM001215583. Lineage (GTDB taxonomy): Bacteria > Cyanobacteriota > Cyanobacteriia > Cyanobacteriales > Microcoleaceae > Microcoleus. The sequence continues at coordinate 4,689 of JAUBOG010000123.1, read as the reverse complement.
GTATTGGCAGTTTACACGACATCTGCTAAAACCGGCAAAGACGTTGATGAAATCTTCCACAAACTAGCTTACACAATGGTAGAACAAGCATGAACCCCCTTTTTAGAAAGCTCTTGGGCCCGCGACAAACAGAGTATTTGGTAGTAAATCACAATTTCATCATTCAGGAAACCTCCGCCGAAGTCCAGAATTATGCCGATACTGCGGGCGAAGCGATCCCCGGTGCAGATGCTCGCATCAGTTTTCCCGAACTGATCGGCATTGAAAATGTCCTAATGTCGATCGTGATGGGACGGCGGCCGAGTTTTGAACTCAAAGGTATCGCTCGGTTTGCCGACAACAACCGCCCTTTATACTTCGATATGTTGGCTATAGAACATGAAAACGAACAAGACGCGGCAAGTAACTTGCTAATTTTGATTGAAGATACCACCGAAAAAATGGTGATGAAGCAATCTTTGATCCAGAGGGCGAATGAAGCTAATCTTTTGGTGAGCGCCTTAGCCGCTTCCAAAGATTACATAGATAAAGTTATTCGCTCGATGGGCGATGCCTTGTTGGTGACTACAACATTAGGAATTATCAAAACAGTCAATCAATCGGCACAGTGGTTGTTTGGGTACAGCGAAGCAGAATTGATCGACCACCCCCTCTCGATCGTAGTAGTCGAAGAAAAATTGCTTTACCAAGCTCGCCACCGCTATATTTTGTCTCAAAAAGAGCTGCTCAGAGAACTGGAAGTAGTCTGCACTACTAAAGCAGGAGAAGAAATTTGGGTAGAATTTTCCTGTTCGGCTATTCAGACAGGATTAGAGGGACTTTATGATTTTATTTATATCGGCAGGGACATCACAGAACGAAAGCAGCAGGAAATTGAAATTCGCCGCTCTTTGGCAAAAGAGCAAGAACTCAGACAGGTAAAATCTCGTTTTTTCTCGATGCTCGCTCACGAATTCGGCAATCCTTTAAATACCGTATTATTTGCTACTCAAATCCTCAAAGAATACGGCGATGAAATTACCTACGAGGAAAAACAAGAATACCTGGAACACGTTAAATCAGCATCTAAACACATGGCTCAGCTATTAGATGACGTGCGGTTGCTCAGCAGCGCCGAAGCAGGAAAACTCAAATTCAATCCCGCACCCCTTGACTTGCAAAAATTTTGCAGCGAGTTAGTAGAATCTATTAAAATTAGTTACGGTAAAAATCACAGCATTAACTTTCTTTGTAAAAAATCAAGTACGCCCAAAAAAACCGATCGCGAGTCAGAGGAAATACAGCACTGGCCAGCGCTAGATGCAAAATTGCTGCGGCACATCTTGACAAATTTGCTGTCAAATGCTGTCAAATATTCGCCGATCGACAGCAATATTTATTTGCAATTAAATTGTCACCTCGAAGAAGTTACATTTAAAATTAAAGATGCAGGCATTGGCATTCCTATCGAAGACCAAGAACAACTGTTTGAATCTTATTACCGAGCCCAAAATGTCGGAAAAATACCCGGTACAGGACTGGGTTTATCCATAGTCAAGCAGTGTGTAGACTTGCACGGAGGTCAAATCGAATTTTCTAGCCAGACAGGGTTAGGCACTACTTTTATAGTCACAATTCCATTTTACAAACAGAGGTAAATAGATTAATCTCACGTCCTTCGATATTAGAGGGCGCATTCACAACTAAAAATCCAACATGAAAACTCTGTTAACAAAACTGTTGGTTCCCCACCACTTGGAGTACCTAGCACTGGATCGAGATTTTTTAATCCAAGAAACATCTCTGAAAGTGGAACGGTTTGCCGACTGTCCCGAGGAAGTAACGACCGGCAACGATGTCCGCATTCCCTTTCCCGAGTTGGTGGGAAGTGAAGAAATTTTAATGGAGATTTTTGAAGGACGTTTACCAAATTTTGAATTAAAAGCGATAACGCGGGTATTAGAAAATGGCGATCGGCTTTATTTTGATATGTATATCGTCGAGTTCAGCAATGACGATAATTATCGCAGATTAATTTTATTTTTTGAAGACGTAACCGACAGGATGGGTTTAGAGCAAACTCTAGTCCAAGCTACCAATGAAATGAATATTTTGTTGAGTACCTTAGCTGCTACTAATAATTATGTTGAAAAAATTATTACTTCAATGGCGGAAGTTTTATTGGTAACAACAGCTTCGGGAAAAATCAAAAAAGTCAATCAAGCGGCTCAAGATTTGTTCGGTTACAGCGAATCGGAATTAGTAGGCCAGCAAATAGATGCTCTTGGTGCTTTTGACGCATCTTTGCAAGCAGTCAGCCGAGAGCAGTCTCCGCTATCTCCAACTAATACCGAGGTTATTTGCACGGCAAAAACCGGAGAAAAGCTAACAGTTTCATTTTCCTGTACGGCGATTCCGAGTGAAATTCAAGGGATTTCTGCATCTTCGACCGCCGTTCAAGATTTCGTGTATATCGGCCGCGACGTGACAGACAGACAGCGGGCCCGCAAGCGAAAAGTTGCTCAGTACGTCACCACTCGCATCCTGTCGGCATCCGAAACCATCAAAAAAGCTCTAACAGCAATTCTCCCCGTAATTTGCGACAGCTTGGGATGGGATACTGCCGAACTTTGGATGCCTGAAGCTGCGGAGAAACTGCTGTCAGGAAGTAGCAGAATAAATGCGGTTTCCAACCAGAATTTGCTCAGGTGCGTCGCCAGTTGGAAAAAACCCTCATTTTCCATCCCCAAATTTGCCAAATTTGCCGAACAAATGACCTGTGGGTTCGGCGAAGGATTGCCCGGTCTTGTTTGGGCTAGCGGTTCGCCTCAGTGGATTGCAGATGTAACGGAAAGCGACAGTTTTCTGCGCCGCGAAATCGCTGCCGAAGAAGGACTGCACGGAGCTTTTGCGTTTCCAATTTTGGGCGACTACGAGGAAGAAAATTCTGCCCGGTCTGTGCTGGGGGTGATAACTTTTTTCAGCCGCGAAGTGCAGTGTTTTGATGAAGAATTGCTCCAGACAATGGCAACAATCGGCAGTCAACTAGGTCAATTTATCAAGCGCAAGCAAGCTGAAATAGCTTTGCGGGAAAGTGAAGAACAACTGCGAGATTTATTTGAAAATGCTACTGACTTAATTCAAAGTATTGGAGCCGACGGTCATTTTTTGTATGTAAATCGGGCTTGGCGGGAAACTCTGGGCTACAGCGAAGCAGAAATTGCTCAAATGACTGTTTTTGATATCATTCATCCGAACAGTTCCCAAGAGTCAATAGACATATTATATCAAGCTATTACCAAAAAAAATGTTACTGAAAATACAGTTTATCCAGACTCTATCCAAGCAATATTTATTACTAAAAATCACGAACAAATTTTGCTGGAAGGCAGCATAAACTGTAAATTTTCGTCAGGTTCGCTAGTAGCGATTCGCGCTATTTTGCGAGACATTACTGCTCGGAAGATGGCCGAAGACGCTCTCGCAAAATCTGTGTCCCTGCTGCAAGCAACTTTTGATTCTACTGCTGACGGTATTTTAGCTATTGATCGGAGCGGAAAAATCGTCACTTTCAATCGAGAATTTGTGGAAATGTGGGGCATACCTAACGAAGTGATGGCGCTGGGAGACGACGCCGCAATCATCGCCTTTGTGCTAGAACAACTTAAAGAGCCTCAAGCATTCCAAGAGAGGATAGAATCGCTTTACGAGCAGCCTGAAGCTGAAAGTTACGACTTGTTGGAATTTCGAGACGGCAGATTTTTTGAACGCTATTCGGAACCGCAGCGGCTGCGAGATAAAATTATCGGGAGAGTCTGGAGTTACCACGATATTACGGAACGCAAGCAAGCAGAAGATGCCCTGCGGGAAGAACAGGAAAAGTCAGAAAAGCTGCTGTTAAATATCTTGCCCAAGGCTATAGCAGAACGCCTGAAAAAAAACGAAACGACTATTGCAGAATATTTTCCTGAAGTGACTGTTTTGTTTGCAGATATTGTGGGTTTTACACACCTGGCTACTGTCATGCCGCCGATCGACCTCGTGGAGCTCCTGAATAAGATTTTCTCAGGATTCGACCTGCTGTGCGAGCAGCACGGGCTAGAAAAAATCAAGACCATCGGCGACGCATACATGGTGGTAGGAGGGCTGCCGGATACCCGGGCAGACCACGCAGAGGCGATCGCCCTTATGGCACTGGATATGCAAACAGAAATAGCTCGGTTTAATGCTACCAATAAGAAATATTTTAGCATCCGCGTCGGCATCCACAGCGGCCCTGTCGTTGCCGGAGTAATTGGGATCAAAAAGTTTATTTACGATTTGTGGGGCGATACGGTTAATATTGCTTCCCGGATGGAATCTCACGGTTTGTCTTGGCGGATTCAAGTCAGCGAAACTACTTATAAGTTATTGGAACACAAATATTTGTTTCAGGAGCGGGGAATTATTGATGTTAAAGGTAAAGGGGGAATGAGAACTTATTTGCTGGTTGGTAAGAAATAATGTTGTTAGTTGTCAGTTGTCATATCAAATCCGGTAACATCGGAATTATTAATATTACTCACAGCCTGGATACGGCAGTGCCCATTCGTGTCAATTTAAGCCTAAAACCCATGAGGAATATCGCTTTCATTCGAGTCCAGATCCCCCTAAATCCCCCTTAGGTCGGGGGACTTTGAAAAGACTCTTGTCCCCCCCTTCTTAAGGGGG
>JAUBOG010000890.1:0-1241 GCA_036700105.1 Microcoleus occultus BM001215583 | reverse complement strand
TCGCCACAAGTAACGGACGCTGGTGGCGACTATCGAGGGAGCGACGCACCCTACCACTAATCAAGGGGATATGTTACCCGGATTTGGTATGAGCTGTGTAGGGCGCGCAGCCCTCCGACTGTTGCGGCGTCCCGGGCTGAGGAAGTCAGGTGCACCAGCACCCGGAGGCCAGATTTACATCAAAAATGTAGTTAAAGTAACTAAAAATTATTAAACGCTGTTTATGAAAAGTAATTTAACTTTTGCTAACTAGATAAATCGCGGTGAATATTTAAGATTTGTAACTAAAGGAACATTTTTTAGCTGACAGAGCTAATACCGTAGAAAGATGTAATTTTAGGCGGAAACAGCGAGGATCGGCTTGTAATTATCAAACAACGGAAACCAGAAAAACGAATGCTTTATTCAACTGGATTTTCGCGCGATCGACTTTAAGCCAAGTTTGAGCCGAGAAAAGCACATATTATTTTTGCTTATGCCTTGGTCGCACTTGTTGTATAGTCTTTCACCGGCCAGCTTTGCCGAACCCAAATCTGCTTAAACGACTGCTGCTACCTCAGTAATTGGTAATCGGTGAAAATTTCATCCGTCCCTGTTACCTATTAGATATTCCGAGCAGTTGCTTTAGGGTTCTAAAAGTTTAATTTGGGATGTTGGCGAATTACCGTTACTGTAAAATTCTGGAGTGTTAAAAATGCTAAAACAAATGTGTTGGTTGCCCAGACTCGGAGGCAATGGAGAAAAGATATTGCACTTGCGTACCGAAGCCCGTCAAGCGTGGCGGCCTTATACAGCTTTTCCGCAGTTCGCTGCATCCGACTACCGGGAACCTGGCGGTTCTAAGGGATGGGCAACATTTCAGAAGCTGAAAACTCAAGGGTGGAATTTAATATCGACTGAAGAAGGGCAGCAGTCGTATTTTGACCAGCAGAAAAGTGCTTGAGAAACTAGAAGCTGCAGCAAAAAAAGAAGAGGTGAAATCCTCTTCTTTTTTTGTTTTGGACGCAGAAGCGGGTTTTTTTACCCTATACTTTGTGGAAGCGGTAAGGATCGCAAATTAAATAATTTACACAAGTTTGTGGGACGGGCGGGACGCCCATCCCACAAGAACTATTAAATTGGGCGTTGCTGAATGGGGGTATGAAATCGTAGGGGCAATCCCCCCGTGGTTGCCCTAAATGCTGACGGGTAGGCACGGGGGCACTACCCCTACAGACAAAAATCATACTTGCATTCAGCAA
>JAUBOG010000889.1:0-1242 GCA_036700105.1 Microcoleus occultus BM001215583 | reverse complement strand
GGCTTGGATGACCGCATTATAATGCACAGACCCTCATTTAATTATGTAACTACTTATATTTTCGGCATTGCTAATTTAAAGCTAGGTACTTCTGTTTCTAGTATTTAGGTGTTTAATTAAAAGAGAAACCGAGCAATCTACCATCTCTTCTTTCTTTGAGTAACATTTTGTCTTCCTACCAAAACGAGCCAAATAATGCCTGAACAAACTATTATACCCTTCTATCGTATAGGTTTCTGCTTTAGAAACCCGGTGCTTATCGGCAGGAATAAACTGCCGGTAGGCCTCCCAATAATCGGTGCAATAACAACCACAAACAATGTGTTTGATTTTCTCCCAAAGTTTTTTGCCTGTTTTAGCACTTCTATCACCCAATTGATAGGCTAAGATTTTCTTGCTAGTACGACAAATCGCCAGCCAGAGCCATATTTTAGCTTTTTTTTTGACAATAGTGCCACATTTCATCCAATTCCATTACCCAAACCTCTGTTTCAGAATCTATATCCGGTTTTTTAATTTTTGAATCTGCTCGAACCCAATTAAGTATGCTTACATTGCTTACTCCAAGGAATTTTCCAATAGCTCTAAACCCTAAACCTAGCAGGTACAACTGTATGGCTTGTTTTTTGATAAAATCAGGTTTGGAAGATAAGGCCCTTTTATCTCCATCTACAAAATTATAGCCACAAGTTTTGCATTTGTAGCCCTGTTGGTCTCTAACTTTACCATTTTTACGTATTTCTAACCAGCCGCATTTCTTGCATTTACACATATCCCTACTATTTTTACGCAAAGCTATAAAGTTTTTTTTTATTTGCTATTCTTAAATTAGCAATGCCAAATATGTATATATTCAATGTTTTTAATAATTTTATTTTATTTTAATAAAAATTGTGCAAATAGTTATATATCACAAAAATTGCACTTGCAAGGGCGAGCTTGTCAGGCCGCTCAGAGCCTTCTTTGTATTTTGGATAGTAAAATCTTTGCTCCTTTTGTGAAAGCATGTTTTGCCCCAGCATTACACTACCCATCACGTACCAATCCTCAAAAATGCCTCCACCCTTGCGCCTCGATGGGATACGCCTGCCCGGAGCCGGAAATCAGGGCTACTCCTTGGTCTGCCGGGCGGGTAATCCCAATGGCGACGATGTCTTTGTGGTGCCGCACCCGCTCAAAATCTGATTGGGTGAGGGTGAATAAAAGTTCGTAATCCTCGCCGCCATTCATCGCGCAGGTGGT
>JAUBOG010000888.1:0-1247 GCA_036700105.1 Microcoleus occultus BM001215583 | reverse complement strand
CCTCATGAGTAAGTGTCAGTAACATTATACCTCATCTTTCTGAGAAAGGCTATAACGAACAAAGCGTTATAGATTCACTCCTACCTAAGCTTGAGTCGGTCACAATTATTCGTGACATTAAAGGAAAAATTAGGCTTTTTATTGAACCATTGGAAGATCGTAGCATTGAAGAAGCAGAAATTGCTGACATGAAGAGCTTTTTATCTAGGAAATTTGGCAATTACTATGGCAATGACATTTGGTTGCCAGCCGGAGAAAAAGATGGTTATAAAGCTTTAATTGATACTATTAAGGCTGAAAGAGTTTTAGCAGCTTGGGATGATGAATCAGTTTTGCCACGGTGGTATATTCTCGAGCGTCACATTGCTAAACAGGCATGGACAGACAATACATTAGGTCAACCACCTTGGTCAGAGGATTTAGTCGCTCAAAAGCATAAGCCCGCGATCGTATCTTTTTTCTCTTTCAAAGGAGGTGTAGGACGAACCAGTGCCCTCGTTGCTACTGCATTGACTTTAGCTCGTAACGGTCATCGAGTTGCCGTTGTTGACCTCGATTTAGAAGCACCAGGCTTGGCTACAATTTTTTCACCAGATGACTCCGATAATCTAGGTGTGATTGATTATTTATTGGAAAAGAAGATTCAAGAACAAGATTGGAAACTGCGTACTCATCTAATAAGCATTAATGAGCCGACTTTGTTAGGAGATGATGGCGAAAGTATCTATTTACTTCCGGCGGGGACGATAGATGACAATTACTTGGAAAAATTAGCCCGATTGGACTTTCAAAACCTTGTGGATGGTGAACTGCAAAGTACAATGGTGGATATGCTAAAGGAATTAAACAAGGAAGCAAGACGATTAGATTTCATTTTGATGGATGCACGGGCTGGTTTTCACGATATTGGTGGGTTGGCGATTACCGCTCTCTCCCATGCAGCAGTAATCTTTGGAACTCAATCACGCCAAAGTTGGGCTGGACTAATCCATGTTATTCGACATTTAGCAAGTCCTGGAGTTGATAAGCGTTTGCCCTTGATTCTTGTACATTCGATGGCTCCAGCACTCGGAATATCAGGACGAGAAACAGAACTAACGGAATTTCGAGAACAAGCCTACATTGTTTTTCAAGACAACTATTACTCGGAAGATGAAACAGTCCCTGATGCTAACAATACAGAAGAACCATTTTGGGTGCATCTCAATTTGGCAAGGGCGAAGCATTTCGGCAGACAATTTATTAGT
>JAUBOG010000122.1:12434-14966 GCA_036700105.1 Microcoleus occultus BM001215583 | reverse complement strand
GGGACACGGCACTGCCGTGTCCTCGGTATCATTCCGATGCAACCGGAAACGATATCAGCAGTCAGCAGTCATCAGTCATTAGCCCGATGCCCGATGCTTTTAGGCCCGATGCCCGATGCTTTTAGGCCCAACATTACATTGAGTCAAGGGGTGCGCCTCGGCACACCCTACATTTACTGACAACTCAAAACTTGCGCCAGCGCCTCTACCAACTGCTGGAGGTGTGCGAGGTCGTGAGTTGCCATCAGCGAAATCCGAATTCGACTCGCGCTGACAGTCGGAGGCCGAATCGCCACTGCAAAAATACCCATTTCCTTGAGTTTGCTGGCAACTCTTAAAGCTGTGGCTGCATCTTTTAACGGCAGACTGAAAATTGGGGAGAGGGAATTGCTAATTGGTAATTGGCGATCGGCAATCGCGCCGTATTTGAATGTTTCAATATTTTGATGCAGCCGAACTCGGCGTTCTGGTTCTTGCTGCACAATTCTCACAGCTTCCAAAGCCGCCGCCGTGTCAGCAGGAGTCAATGCTGTAGTATAAATCCAACTCGCAGCTCGATTCCGCAGAAAGTCAATTAAAGCAGCAGAGCCCGCAACGTAGCCTCCCAAACTTCCCAAAGCTTTACTCAGCGTGCCAACTTGAATTAGCGGCAATCCCGTACACCCGAAATGTTCTGCGCAACCGCCACCGCTAGCACCGAAAACTCCTGTAGCGTGAGCTTCATCTACTAATACCATGCAGTTGAATTTTTCTGCCAAACTTAACAACTGCGGCAGCGGGCACAAGTCCCCATCCATGCTGAAGACGCTATCGCTAATAATCAAACACTTGCGATATCTCTGGCGATTTTGCTCTAGTTTGGCTGTTAAATCCTCAAGATTGCAGTGACTGTACTCTAGGGCAGTTGCACCGCTGAGTGCGGCTCCGTTTTTCAGGCTCGAATGGTTGTACTTGTCAGATAATATCAAATCGCGCTTGCCGACAACCGATGCGATCGCCCCTAAATTCGCTAGATATCCCGAACTGAATACTAAAGCATCTTCAGTTTGTTTTAAATTAGCCAGAGCCACCTCTAGCTGTCGGTGCAAATCGCGGTGTCCGCCCACCAACCTCGAACCCGTCGCACCCGTACCAAATTCCTTAGTTGCAGCAACAGCCGCTTGAATTAACCGGCCATCGCCAGCGAGTCCTAGATAATCGTTGCTGGCAAAGTTTATCAGCCTCCGACCTGCTAATTTTACCGCAGGCCCGGGGGAACTTTCGATCGATTGTGGCGATCGATACCAATCGGCGCGGCGAACAGTGTCGAGGGATTTCTCTATCCAAGCGTAAGGGTCTGCGTTCATATTGTAAGGCGATCGGGTAATACGTTATATTATCTGGTGATCAGTCCCTCGCCATCATAGAAGCATATGCCACTCGCTAAAAAATATAGATTAGTCACCCGCAGCGATTTTGACGGTCTTGTCTGTGCGGTTTTGCTCAAAGAACTTGATATGATCGACGAGATTAAATTCGTACATCCTAAAGATATGCAGGATGGAAAAATCGAAATAACAAATAACGATATTAGCACCAATTTACCCTATGTTGAGGGAGTTTATCTAGCTTTCGACCACCATTTCAGCGAAACTCTCAGACACGAGAAAATCAAAATCAACCATATCATCGACCCCTATGCAGCCTCCGCAGCTAGGGTGCTGTACAAGTATTATGGAGGCAAAGCAAAGTTTCCTGATATTTCCGACGCGATGATGGCCGCTGTTGACAAATCAGATTCCGCTCAATTTGCCAAAGAAGAGGTTTTGAATCCAGAAGAATGGGTGCTGTTAAACTTCTTAATGGATGCCCGAACCGGCTTGGGCCGGTTTAAAGAATTTACGGTTTCTAATTATCAGTTAATGATGCAGTTAATCGATTACTGCAAAAATCATACCATCGAGCAAATATTGCAGCTTCCTGATGTCAAAGAAAGAGTAGACCTCTACTTTGAACAATCCCAAAAATTTAAAGAGCAAATACAGCGCTGCGCCAAAGTTTATGGGAATTTAGTTGTTTTGGATTTGCGCAACGAAGAGGTAATTTATGCGGGAAATCGTTTTGTAATTTACGCTTTGTTCCCTGAGTGCAATATCTCGATTCACGTACTTTGGGGACTGAAACAACAAAATACTGTTTTCGCCGTTGGGAAGTCAATCTTTAACAAAACTTCTAAAACTAATATTGGGGAGTTAATGTTGAGATATGGCGGCGGCGGGCACCAGAATGCTGGAACCTGTCAGATTGAAAATGATAAAGCTAGTAAAGTTTTGAAAGAGTTAATTGCCCAAATAGAGCAAAATGGTTGAATTAACTTGATTTTTTTGGCACGTCCCCGGACACGCGCACTCTATCTGTAGGGTGCGCACTGCGCACCTTACTGCACGTTCCCGGACGCACGCACTCTCTATCTGTAGGGTGCGCACTGCGCACCTGAGTGCACGTTCCCGGACGCACGCACTCTCTATCTGTAGGGTGCGCACTGCGCACCTG
>JAUBOG010000122.1:0-12334 GCA_036700105.1 Microcoleus occultus BM001215583 | reverse complement strand
AACCCTCGAACAAAATAGTTAAATTAACTTGATTTTTTTTGCAGTCAGGACTTGAGTTTTTGATTATTTGAATTTTTAGGACTGAAGTCCTTACTGCAAACGGAAGTTCACTCCTCAATCTTTTGAGATTGCGGGTTCTGGGCGTTATGATTTTCCGAACTCTTGCCTTTAACTCGCGGCAAATAATCTACCAAACCCATATCAAAAGCGACATCCGGCAAGTCAGCAGCGTTATATTTTCCTGGTTCAAACAATCGGCCGGGAGTAAAACAAGGGTGTTTCAATTCTACCACTTCGGTAGGTAAAAACATTCCCCTAAACATTTTGCGTTCGAGTCCCATAATTTTCGATCCTAAAACAACTCTCGCATTAATCTTAGCAATTTTTGAGCTGAAGCTTCCCAATTAAATAAATCCGCAGTCTCTCTAGCTTTTTGAGCTACTTGAAAGCGCATCGGATCTTCAACAATTTTCCGCAACTGCTGGCGAACAGACTGAAGGTTTGGTTCGGCCCAATGGGGAGCATTTCTGATTTTGAGATACTGAGTATCGTAACACTTTCCTACGGGAATTAGATCGCAAGCAATGGGATAGCAGTTAGCGCTATTGGCGTAGTCAGTCGGGCCGCCGTACGCAGTCATGGCGACGGGTAAACCCGCAGCAAAGGCATCCAGAATTTTAATCGCAAAACCTTCGCCTCGAAACGGAGCTAAAAAAGCATCTGCTGATAAGTATAAATCAGCTAGTTCTGCTTTAGTACAAAATTTAGGTCTTACTTGAACTTTTGACTTTAACTTGCCGAATTGTTGTTCGATATTTACGAGATGTTCGACTATGACATCGGGATTTTTGCCGCCATCTTTAATAATTAACTCTATGTTGGCATCATCTTGAAACTCTTGATAAAAAGCTTGAATGGCGAGGTCAGTACCAAATCTATAAAAATCATAGGAATTGGTCATGTGCAGAATATATTTTATATCTTGTTGGGTTTTTTGGGGTCTGGGAGAATAGAGCTGCGAGATTAAAGGATTGAAGCCTAGAGGCATAACTGATACGTTTTTAGCCGGACATCCAGCTTTGATTAAAACGTTTTTAGAATATTCGCTGACGGCTAGTTTGTGGGATGAGTTGTTGACAGCATCGTAAATCCAGTAATCGTAATCATCATCGTTTTTGGCGAATTCGTAATTGATTGCAAAAAGTTCTAAGTTGAGATGTCCGTTGAGTTCTTTTAAAAAATAAGGTTTCCAGTAATGAGACCATTTGAGCTGAAATAAATCTGAGGGTGCGGTGTTCATCCACTTCGCTAGCAAATGGTTTTCTTCTGCTGTGGAATTGCGGGTGACGTGAGGGGCAATTTCTGAAGGTTCGAGGGAAATAGGAATTCCCATTTTGTCTAAGGTTTTTGCCAGGGATAGCGTAATGTCGGCGAAGGAGTTAAAGTGCTGAAAGCCAACGTTAAAGTGAACCATAGTTAGTAGTCATTAGTCATTAGTCATTAGTCATTAGTCATCCTTAAGCATACAGTCTTGGACGCAGAACTTTTATATTGCAGGTTTGCAATGCGCACCTTACGGCTTGGTTATTGGTTATTGGTTATTTGCTGCCAATTAGCAATTCCAAATTCCCGATTCCCCATGCCCCCTTAGCAATGACTAAGAGGCCGATCGCACTAAAATGACTGTACAGTCGCACCCGCGCGCCACAGCCTCCGGAATGTTCCCCTGAATTACTTGCTTCAGCAGCCCTTCGCGGCTCGCTCCCAGGACGATCGCATCGCACCGATCGCTAGTCGCCAAATCAATTAAAGCATCAGAAACCGACTCAGCGCAAACCGAAGTCGCCCAGATAGAACAGCTAACCCTGCGCTTGAGAAAATCCGCCGCTTGCTTTAATTCGCGGCGATCGGGTTCTGCAACAGATGGCTGGTGAACTTGACACAATTTAATCTCCGGTAGAGCAGTCGCCGCCACCAAAGCAGGTAGCAACCGCAAAGCCGCAGCTTGCTTGTAACTGCCGCGAATTGGCACCAACCAGCGCTGCAAACCCATCAGCGTGTGCAATCCCAATTCTGGCGCTTGAATGTCAGGATTCGGCGGGGAAAGTTCAGCCTGCGGAGTCGAAGATGCACCGGGGACGATCGCAACTGTCGAATTGTCTGTGTCGTCAACTTCTTGGGCATTTAACTGCCATTCTGTAGACGCGTATTGCCGCGCGGGAATAGCTGACACCGCATTTTTTTGGTTTGTTGCTAATAGTTTTTCGCTCCACTTTACCAAAACTACTTCGCAACCCGCTTGCCGAATTACGGTATCGACAACATCGCCAAAAATGCGTCCTGTTGTGGAAATTTCGCCTTGCCAGCCCATCAAAATTAGATCGATGTGTCGCTCCCTAATTGCCTCTAAAATCGCGTTAGGCACGTTGTGAGCTACCCGTATTTGAGTGTGTACCGGCAAGTTCCAATTGCGGACAATGCGCTCGGCTTGTTGCAGGAGGCGGCGGCTTTTAGTTGTCCGCACTGCGCTTTCTGAGGGGGAACTGTTGCGCGGTACTGTGATGATTTGCAGGCATTCTAATTCGTAATTGCGATCGCGCGCGATCGCGGCCGCCAGCCGCAGCAAAGCGGGTGCTGTTTGCGGGTTGCTCAGCGGCACTAATAACCGGCCGTTTCCGACTTGCGGAGCTCGGGTTTGATAGACAACATAGGAAGGTTCTGGATGCGGGCCTTGAGTTGTTTCTCCGCTGAGGCGATCGGATTCAACTCGGATAATGTCGCTGCGCGTAATAATTCCCACCAAACGGCGGCCTTCTACGACCGGCAAGCGGCTGATCTTGTAGTTGTTGAGCCTGTACAAAACCTCGCTTAAAGTGTCGGTTGCTTTGACGGAGATCGGCTGTACAGTCATAAATTCTTTGAGCAGCGAGTTGCCGGAAAAATTGCGCTTGCTGGCATTTGCCAAATCGGTTTGACTGACAATTCCGACTAATTTCCCGCCGTCTACTACTGGAAATCCTCGGTGGTGCGATCGCGAAAAAGCCTGCATCACTTCATCGAAAGTCAGCAGACTCGAAAGAGTTTCAACTCGGCGCTGCATCACGTTAGCTGCGTGCAAGTCGCTCAGAGTATCGGTTGCAGCTTTTACCTTTGTCAGTTCAATGCCGTTAAACTCCAAAAGCCGATCGTACAAAGAGCCGCTGTCTACCTTTTCTGCGACCAAATAAGCAACTACAGAACAAACCATCAAAGGCAGCACTAACTTGAAATCCGCCGTAATTTCAAACACAATCACTACCGCAGTAATCGGCGCTCTAGAAACCGCACAAAAAAACGCTCCCATTCCCGCCAAAGCGTAAGTTACCGGCAAACCGACGCCCAGCCAATGTGCCTGCACAATTCCCACCATGTGACCGAGTGCAGAACCCATAACCAGGGAAGGAGCAAACAATCCTCCCGGAGCTCCAGAAGCAGCAGAGATAATTGTCAGAAAAAAGTGAGCGATAAAAGCAATTAAACTGGTTCTTCCGCTCGCTTCTCCTGTCAGCAAAAATTCACGCAATCCCGTATTATTCCGAAAAGCTTCTGGCAGAAAAGCGATTACTGAACCGCAGATGATGCCAGCTAGAGCCATTCGCGCGGGCAAAGCTAATTTGAGGGTTCGCCTGTTAAATTGCAAACCAGCAATAATCCCTTTGCTGAACAAAGCTCCCAGCAACCCCGCTAAAACTCCTAACACTATGTAGAACGGAATTTCCAGAGCCTCAAAACTGCTTGGGTACTCGCGGAGGTTCAAGTTTAAACTATCGCCACCCAAAAGCTGCGAGACAACTGCACCGATAAAAGAAGCGATAATTGCAGTACCCAATGTCAGCCCAGAAACATCGTGCAAAAGTTCTTCAACTACAAACAAAACTCCTGCAATCGGAGCATTGAAACCAGCAGCCAATCCCGCAGCCGCACCGCAAGCAATCAATTGGCGGCGGTAGTCTGGGGAAGTTGGCATCAAGTGACCGATCCAGCCGGCTAAAGATGCTCCTATTTGCACGGTTGGGCCTTGCCTTCCTAAAGTCAAACCGGAACCAACTGCTAAAATAGTGGTCAGAAGTTTGGCGACAGCTACTCGCAAATCCAAAGAAAGATTGACGCCGCCGAGAGCGGCTTTGACGTGAGGAATGCCGCTGCCGGCAGTTTCGGGAGCGAAACGTTCAACCAAGAAACCTGTTAGGAACCCGCCTAATAAACCGACACTAGGAAGTAAAATCCAAGCGGGAATTACCGTCGATGTAGCAACTCGCCAACTGCCGAGCCATCCGACTCCTAATTTCAGCAATACGCCTGCAAGTCCGGCGACTAAACCAATTAGACAAGCTTCAAAAATAGCGAGGCGTTTCGGTCGTAAAAACAGTTGAGATTCGATGACCCTGGAAGGTTCCCTAAATTGTTTAGGGATAGAAATGTGCGGCATATATTTGGAGGGTTTTTTAAGCGCATATGCACCAATGTTAACGCGGATAAATATTATAAATCTGCGTTAATTTGCGGTTTATTTCCCGCTATAATTTCCACCAAGGTTTTCAAATCCGGCACTTCCAAGTCTGGCTTGCCGCTGGCCGGCATTGTCGCCCCAAATCCTGTTTTGTCGTGCCTGCGATTTACCCAGACTGTGGAGATTCCCAGAGATGCGGCCGGTACAATGTCGTGATAGATGCTTTGTGCGACGTGCAGGAGTTTGTCAGCAGAAATTCCCATTGTTTCTAGGGCGATTTCAAAGTTGCGAGTTGACGGTTTGTACGATCGTACTTTTTCAGCAGTAATCAAACAGTCGAATTCAACGTTTAAATGTTTGGCTGTACCCGCAAACAAATCGCCGTCAATATTGGAAATTACTGCCAGTTTGTATCTTTGTTTGAGTGCTGACAAAGCTGCAACTGTATCGGGAAAGGGCTGCCAACTTTTGAGAGAATCAACCAAACAGTTAATTTCTGTTGCTGTCGGTTCAAAATTCAGTCGTTGACCGATTTTTTGGACAACTTTTTGCAATATTTCCCGATATCTGATATAATCATTTTCCGAGCTTTCCAATTCGGATTCAAATTCAGCAAACAGCTCTAAAATTCTGTCATCGCTGAAATCAATTTCTCGATTTGACAGCAACTGTTTCAACACTGGCAATAAACCGCCTTCCCAATCTATAAGAGTTCCGTAACAGTCAAAACTCACAACTTCAAATCGCTCAAAATCCCACATCTGCCATCGCTCCTTTTCTACGGTTGATATTCAGCAAGAATTTCAATTTTTCCGACAATATTGCGATTGAATTCTGCCAACTCTTGGGCCGGAACCCAATATTCTTGGTGAATCGAACTACCGACAGTTTGCACGGGATATTTTTTTAAGAAGTCAGCCAAAACTCGAAACCGGGTTACGTAGCCAAAATATCCCGATGCTGCATCTTTTGTATTCCAATCCCGCGCAATTTGGATAGCGTATTCTTTGTGGAGTACGGGATAAAAAATAGGCTGAAAAGACAGCCGCGGCGGAAATGCCATGAAATCGCTTTCTCGAATTAATTCCATTTCTTTTTTGCCGACAGCTCGAAAAAGTGTTGCTGTCTCTCGATCCGATACCGTGATATTTTTAAACCAATCTTTCCAACCCTCCCAGTTGTGAATAATTCTCGCCAATTCTGCATAACCCGCGGCACGGGGATGGGTACCGTCACTTTGGGCAATTTCTTGCAGCCAAACTTCTGATTTTTGCAGCGGGGTATAAATATCTAAATAAGGCACGTTTAACTCGGTGCAAATTTGGGAAAAATGTTTCGATAAGTTGGCTACTCTGATATTTCGATCGACATCGAGAACTGATGGAGGCCCGATCATTAAAATTGGTGCCATTTCTTTGGCAGCCGCGAGAATTTCTCTGGTATTTTCAATTGATTTCTCAACTTCTACTCGACTTTTTTCTTTTTCTAAGTGAGTGTCGTTGAGACCAAAAGAAAATACTATTCTGCCGTCGCAATAGTGAGGTAAGCGGTCAAAAACTTCGCTGAACCAGCGAGATTGTATATCGGTGCTGGTGGCTCCCCGCACTCCTAAATTGTAGTAGGTGATATCGTGTCCTTGCTTGCAAACGGCCGCGCAAATTCGTCCTGTCCAACCTAGACATTTTGGATCGCAAGTACCGTTTACGAAAGAATCGCCGATAAAACAAATACGCATATTATGTCTGGGAATTGGGAATTGGGAATTGGTGACTGTTGACTGTTGACTGATGATTGATGACAACTAACAAATGACTAATGACTAATGACTAATGACTTCTTCCTTTAGTTTTTGCCGGTGACGGACAATCCCTCTACAATTACAGATGGTGTGTGACAAGAACCGTTCCACTCGGAGTCTCCTCCTAATTCTACTAATTGTTTGAGGACGCTGTAGACGTTTCCGGCTACCATTGTGTCTTTGATTCTGCCGACTATTTGACCTTTTTTGACTCGGTAGCCGAGATCGACGTTAATTGAAAAATCGCCGGAAATTCCGGCACTGCCGCCGAGCATTTGATCGACTACAATTCCGTCGTCTAATTGAGCGATTAAATCAAGGAGCGATCGCACTCCTGGTTTAATCAAAACATTGAACAAACTCGGCGTGGGATAACTGCCCAAACCCGGGCGAAATCCGTTGCCGGTGGTGCCGCTCCCCAAGGCTCGACCGGTGGTGCGATCGGTATAAAATAGCTGCAAGACTCCGCTGTTGATAAAGACGATCGCCCGAGTGGGAGTACCTTCGTCATCAAAAGGACAGCTATAAGGCCCGATATCCGGCTGCTGCGAGATGGTGACAAGGGGCGAGGTGACTTGGGAACCCAATCGATCGCTCCAAGGCGAAGCGCCTTCGAGTACCTGTTTGCCGTTGAGCGCCGCACACACAGTCCCCCACAGCAAATCGGCCGCTTTGGCTGTAAACAGCACCGGTACGCGGCCGGTGGCGGGAGCAACATTATATGCGGCCCATTCCAATCGCTGCAAAACGCGCTTGGCGCTGGTGTTCATGTCGAGGGTGCCGCGTTCGGTTTCGCCTTCCCAAATGTTGAGAAAATCTTCGCCCCGCACTAATTCTGCTGACAAGTAACCGCTGAGGGTAGTGTCGGTGTGGCTCGAATCCAAGCCTAGTGTGTTCAGCAACCGGGTGCTTTCGATTTCGCAGTCGAGTTCGGCGGTGCAGAGGCTTTCGGGATAAGCTTCGCGGACGATCGCGATCGCCTCTTTTCCCCAGTTTACTAGCTGTTCGGCTGCCACCGACACTCCGAGATCGGGATAGACAACTTTCTCACCGGTGCCGAGTTCGATGGTTTCCGGTTCGTTGAGTTGCGAAAGCGCGATCGCCCGATCGACCAAAATTTGAGGTTCCACGGGGCCGTAAGCCACCGCCAAACCCGGCCGCCCGTCCCGCCACAGCCGCAGAGCAATGCCTTCTGCTTGGGCGGTTTCTAGCTGTTTGAGGCGGTTCGCTTCAAAAAAGACCGGCCGCGAGAGCGATTGCGATTCCAATACCTCAGCAGCTTCAGCACCTGCTTTGGTGGCTAGTTCTAACAGTTGTTCTGCTGATTGGTGATTGGTCATTGTAGTCGGTGGTTGGTAATGGGCGATAACAAGATTTTACAGTCATTGGTCATTGGTCATTAGTCATTAGTCATTAGTTATTAGACATCTTCCATAATTCTTGTAGAACAGGCATCCTGCCTGTTCAAAACCTGCTTTTTAGGAGATGTCTATTACTCATTACTTAGCATTCAGCAGTCAGCAGTCATTACTCAGCATTCAGCATTCATTATTGACTCATAACTAATAACTCCTGACTAATGACTAATGACTAATGACTGATGACTAATGACTGACAACTAAATATTTAGTTCGTGCAGCAGCCAAAATCCCGCAAAAGATTCCGATTCGGGATTTGACTGAATTGCCAAGAAATGTACTTGTTTTGCTTGTTTTTTCGCCGCTTCAAATGCTTTACCTTCTCTCTCAGTTGCTGCGTCTCTGAGATTAGCTAAAATCCAGCGATCGTTAGCTCCGGTATCTAATACCAGCTTAGCCGGCGGCCCGCTTTCAAATTTCAGAAAAGCCAACTCCAAACCCGACATCCAACCGGCCAAAGCCGTTGCTCTCGACGAGTAGATCATCAGCCCCGGAATTGACGTTTCTGGGGCCAAGCCTGTCATCGGCAGCCCGAAAGCTTCGCCAAATCCGATATCCCACTCGGACATCTCGTCAAAAGCTGCGATCGGCAAACTCACAAACGCCCATTTTTCGCCGATTAAAGCATCAGGCAGCGCCACAGGCGTTTCGGGTACAAATTGAACGCTCGGGTTCACAACCGGTTGATAGCCCGGTTCGGCGGGATAAACGTCTTGCATCCGTTCTTCCAGCCACAGGCTGAGGGCGAGGGTGCGGCGGCTGCAAGCGGCGGGAATATCCAACTCCTCGCAGGCTTTGGCAATCATGTTCGCCATTTGGCGGCGGAAAAAGCGGATTTTTTCGGGTCGTTTCGGTGCGGAGGCGATCGCCTCTTTAAGTGCGCCTGCCAGCCACAGGGAATTCACGGTTGTGCTGGGGCAGAATTGGGAGTAGCGAAACAGAGATTCTGCCTTGTCGCTTACATTCAGCGGGCTTTCGCAGATCAGCACTTCCCATTTTTTTTTCCCTCGCTCGTCTAGGATCGGACGGCTGTAAAAGTCGAGTTCCCAAATAGTTGCCATGCCGCGCTGTTAAAAATTAATCCTTTCTCATGTTACCGGACGGCGGGCAAGTTTCTGATGAGTGAGAATTTAAGGCTGATTTTGACTCGCGGGCGATTCCCTATGGGATAGCTTCGCTTCACGGGCTTTCCCCAAAAATACCGCTCTCCCTCGCCGCTTCCCATCTAAATTTCTGCAGCAGCACCCAACCGGACGCATTAGCAATTCTGAGCATAACAGTCCCCCAGCAATCTCAACCCGCAATGTTTGTTAAACTTGTCGAAAGCAAGGAAAACTCAAACTATAGCTTGATGCCATGAGACAAATCATTCTCGAAAAGATTGTTTCTACCCTACAACCTTTAGATTTTGTTCTCGCTTTGTGGCAAGGAGGTTCAGCAGCCCACGGCTGCACAGACGAGTGGTCAGACCTCGATATTGCGGTTGTGATTGAAGATAGCTGCGTCGAACAAACGTTTGAGATTGTGGAAAAAGCCCTCGCCGAAATTGCCGAAATCGAACTCAAATATCGAGTTCCCGAACCAGCTTGGCACGGTCAATCCCAGTGCTTTTGGCGGCTCAAAGAAACTCCGCCGTTCTTGCTAATTGATTTTGCCGTTTTCCGGCGCACCAGCCGCAACGATTTTCTGGAAATCGAGAGACACGGACAAGTCCCGATCGCCTTTGACAAAGCCAATCTAATTGTACCGCCTCATTTGGACACAAACAAGCATTTTTCCCAAATGCTAGCCAGATTCAACGAAATTCAAATTCGTTTTGATTTGCTGCAACCTCTGGTAAAAAAGGAGATTTATCGCGGGCATTTAGTAGATGCGATCGGCAACTATCACAACTGGACGCTGCTACCCTTGGTCGAACTCTTGGGCATGATTTACCGTCCCCACAGATACGACTTTCAGCTCAAATATTTCAGCCGAGATTTTCCGCGCGAAATAGTCGATCGCGCCGCACCGCTTTTCTGCATTGCAAATCTTGAAGATTTGGCAGCAAAACAGGAAATAGCCGAGGCTTTTTTTGCCGAAACCTTACCGCTTGCCGAAGCTGAATTTTACTCTAATAATGCCCTAACACTACGGCCCTAGGCTCAAAGTTTCGTCCCGAAAGCGATTAATATAGTATTATCAACTTATATCTTGCACCATTGTCAATAATCCTTTTTTGAACAGGCTGTCCGGCCTGTGAAGCGAGAAAATCTACTCTTTGTGGAACGGGCCGGAGAGCCCGTTCTTGAGAATGGTGCAAGATGTGAGCTCAACCTTAAAGATTAACATCCCGTGACTAAACTCAGCGTCAACATCAACAGAATCGCCCTGCTCAGAAACTCTCGAAACATCGGCATCCCCAGCGTTACTGAAGCCGCAAAAACAGTAATTGCCGCCGGAGCTCACGGGATTACCGTCCATCCCCGCCCCGACGAAAGACACATCAAAGCTGCCGATGTTTACGAATTAGCTAAAATGCTAACCGTAGAGTTTAACATCGAAGGAAATCCGTTTCAACCTCCTTTTATGGATATAGTTTGCGATGTCAAACCGGCTCAGTGTACCTTGGTGCCGGACGCTCCAGACGTGCTGACATCGGATAGCGGTTGGGATATTCCCGAAAATCGCGATCGGCTATTGCCAATTATTGAAAAATTAAAAAACAACGGCATCAGAGTCAGTTTGTTTATGGACGCAGATGCGGCTCTCATGCCGCTAGCAAAAGCAGTGGGAGCCGACCGAGTAGAGCTGTACACGGAACCCTATGCAGCGGCTTTTCGCGAAGGTAAAGTAGAATCTGTTTTTCAACAATATGTTTTAGCAGCTAAAGCCGCTCAAGATGTCGGTTTGGGAGTGAATGCCGGACACGATTTAAACTTGCAAAACTTAGCTAAATTTTGCTCGATTCCCGATATACTAGAAGTATCGATCGGTCACGCTTTAATTGCCGAAGCGCTAGAAATTGGCTTGTCGAATACGGTAAAAGCTTACCTCAAGATTCTCTCAGGTTCCTAGTAGAAATAAGCTTCGCGGGGGAATGTTGATTTTGCAGTGGTAAACTCGTTTGTATCAGAGATACTAACCGACACCCGCCATTGCAAGTGGTAAGGTGCTCCGTGCGCACCCTACAGATAGAGTGCGTGCGATCGCCCGCAACAGCTAACAGTAGAGGCCGTCACCCCCTGCGGGCGATCGCACTTTTCTCCTAGCAAGCTAAATCCCGGAGCCAAAACACCGCGTTTTTTGGGGGTTGGCATTTTTTTTGCCCAACTCCCCGACAAAAAATTTAATTTTTCTCGAGCATATTAGTAATTTACTCAATCATATTATGCGTAGGGAGTATGATTGAAATGTTACGGCAAACTGAGGCTACCACTTAGCTCCCGCATTGCAAATCTGCTACTTGCAGGTTTTGTGCAAGTACGGGAAATTTACGTATCCTCCATACTGCAGCAGCCGATCGCGATCCGCCGGATTTAATCCGGTAGAAACAGGCCAACACGAGTAACCATATACAACTCCTTACCCTCCCAAGTGCGACATGAAAAAACTAATTTTACTGACTGGAATGCTACTGATGATGATGGCAAAATCAGTATTTGCCAGCCCTATAGCTCCCAAAATTGAACCGGGCGATCGGATGGCAGCCTCGGAAATTACAGAAACCTTTAACAAACCCGCTACCTCTGCGCCAGTTTCAAAGCTAGAGCCGATCGAACGAATGTCTACTTCGGAAATTCGAGAAACCATCAACCAACCCACCACCTATATTTTTGAAGGCGTCAAAGGGCGAGAACTGACTCTCTCGCTGTGGGCGGGGCAACTGACAGCCGAACTGTACAGTCCCAACGGTGAGAATATGGGAGTTATTGAAAAAAGCGACAATCAGTGGATCGGCCAGTTGCCAGAATCGGGCATCTACCGCGTGCGCGTCACCCCCAAAGGCGAGACTAGCAGCTTCGTACTCGGACGCGACTTTAACGCTAAGTGGAATTATCGGCCCGATCGCCTTGTTCCGATCGCCTTCGGGGAAAAAGAAGCCACAGTCAAACTCAAAATGTCCGGCTACCAAATCCAGCCCCTCACAGTTCAGGGGAAACAGGGACAGACAATCAGGGTGACTGCTAGCAACAAAAATCTAGATGTGGCGATCGAATCTCCGTCGGGACAACTCCTGGATCAAGGCGAAGGTCAAACTTTTGCTCAACTCCCGGAGTCTGGAACCTACCGGGTGCTGATAGTTGCTAACAGGCCAGTCAAGCCCTCGATCAGAGTTTCTGTGCGATAGCAAAAATCGCCAAAATACTCTCTTTGGGCGATCGAAGTTCGATCGCCCAAGCACCAAAGCTCCCCCGAAACGCGAGCTTTTTTTTTGCATAAAATCAAATCCCGCAGCATCGGAATTAATATTGATATCAATTCCGGTTCGGTAGCATCGGAATTAATATTACCCGAAATCAGGACACGGCAGTGCCGTGTCCCTACCTTAATGCCAAACCCCTTCAGAGACTACTGTTTGACGATTAAGACCAGATCCCCCCTAGCCCCCCTTAAGAAGGGGGGGACAAGAACTTACTCAAAGTCCCC
>JAUBOG010000887.1:0-1252 GCA_036700105.1 Microcoleus occultus BM001215583 | reverse complement strand
CCATCGGGAACAGATACACCGACACCGACTCCATCGGAAACACCGACTCCATCGGGAACAGATACACCGACACCGACTCCATCGGAAACACCCACGCCATCGGAAACACCGACTCCATCGGGAACACCCACTCCAACGGGAACAGATACAGCGACACCGACTCCATCGGGAACACCCACGCCAACGGGAACACCCACGCCATCGGAAACACCCACGCCATCGGGAACACCGACTCCATCGGGAACACCCACGCCATCGGGAACACCGACTCCATCGGGAACACCGACTCCAACAACCAACAACATCCCCAACGACGACTGTATCTGCGATGACATTGCCTATCCCAACTTAAACCAACCAAATGCAGTTGAAAACACCATACTCGGTGTATCGACAATTCAAATTGGGACTGCCAAAAACGATGAATTACTAGGTAGCAACAACGGCAATATATTCGATGCTAAATCCGGGGATGATAACTTATACGGTGGCGACAGCGGCGACATCCTCAACGGCAACACAGGCAATGATTTTATCAGCGGTGGTAGTGGCGACGACATCTTATTTGGAGATGAAGGAAACGACATCATTCTGGGTGAATTGGGCAAGGATTTAATCTTTGGAGGTAAAGGCAATGACTCCCTAAATAGCCGCGAAGGTGATGACATCGTTTATGGGAATCGAAATGATGACTTTATCGATGGTGGTAAGGGTAATGACACTTTATTTGGAGGCAAAGGTGATGACATCATCCTTGGTAGTGAAGGTAATGACTCCCTGCTTGGAAATGAGGGTGCGGATACCATCTGCGGCGGAGCTGGGGATGATTTTATCAAAGGTAATGAAGCAGCAGATATTCTGGGAGGCTGTGAAGGAAATGACACGCTGTACGGAGGTGACGACAACGATACTCTGACTGGCGGAAAGGGTGATGATATTCTTTACGGAGATTTGGGAAATGATAGTTTAATCGGCGGTAGCGGCAACGATATCTTTGTCTTGAAAGCCGGTGAAGGATTTGACCAGATTGCTGATTTTACCGTCGGTCAAGATTTTATTGGATTGACCGGAGGTTTGAGCTTTAATCAGTTAACGATAACTCAAAATACTCAGGGGTCTCTCATCAAAAATGTCTTAACAGGGCAGGATTTAGCTGTGATGATTGGAGTGAGTGCCAATGCGATTACATCGGCTAATTGGGTGCATCTCACTTTTGCAGATATATCAAGTGGAAAGTTGACCATTTAGATAA
>JAUBOG010000886.1:0-1258 GCA_036700105.1 Microcoleus occultus BM001215583 | reverse complement strand
TCTTCTTTCTTCTTTCTTCGCGTTCTTCGCGTCTTCGCGGTTCAATCATAAAGGGCGTATGTTACCCGGATTTGGTATAATACCCAAATCAAACCGTTTATGCAGCGCTACGAGCGAGCATCCATTCATGATAGTTATTAATGCCATAACCGCTGTGGCGGTTGGTATAGAAAAAAAGTCCGCCCGGGCGGACTAAGAATAGGATTTTTTTAAACAGGATTTTATCGAATCACTTAGCTCGATTTGCGGCTTTTTCTACTGCTTTCGATGCCGGCGTCACTGCTTCCCCCACGTTAGTTTTTACAGATTCTATGAATTTTTTGGTACTGGGAGCAATGGGTTGGTCGAGGTTCAGCTTTTCTCGAATATTGTCAACTGCACCCTTGGTATCCTTTTCGATCTCGCTTGTTGGCTGCCGATCGGGACGGGCTACTTCGTAAGATTCAGCTTCAGGGGTTAAAGGTTTAGCGATCGCTTGCATTTTGTTGCCAGACAATTCTAATTCTGAGCTAAACAGGAGCGCTGTACATACAGCAAAGATTATTCCGACTCGCAGGCAAATTCTAACTAAGCGCGACGTTAACTTTTTTATTGCAAAACTCTGTTTTTTAGGTGACTTTCCTACAGAATAATTGCTGTTGTTTGTTTGCAAATCTATCTAAAGCAGGACTTAGGCAGAACCTAATTATGTAGGGTGCGCAGTGCGCACCTTACCCAAAGATTACAAACTCAAGAAAGGTAAATTCACTACTTCCCCTGACGCTTCTCCCACCTGTACTTTCAATCCTGCGCCGCCCGCTTTCGTGCGGATGTATGCAAGACCGAAAAAGCCGGATTCGGTTTCGGTAAAACTGGTGAGTTTGCCGACTTTTTCCTCTCCGATTGTAATTGCTGTCCCGGGCTCAACCGCACCGTTCAACTGCACGCCCCAAAGTTGCTGTTTGACTCCTTTGTAGGTGTTCAATCGCGCAATTGTTTCTTGACCGATGTAGCAGCCTTTGTCGTAGGTAATTGTGTGTAAAAGTCTTGCTTCTAAGGGGTTGTAATCGTCTGTGAGTTCAAAATCTACTGCGGGGCGGCCTTGTTGTATTCGCAGTTGTTCCCAAATTCGATCGCCCATCGGGACAGCCCCAGCTTTGACTAATTCATGCCACACATTAGCCGCATCGCTGGCTGGCGCAATTAACGTGTATCCGGGAGTTGCTAAACCGCTACCAACAGCAACTCGAACCCCCCCTTCATCCCCCCCTTGGTAAGG
>JAUBOG010000885.1:0-1258 GCA_036700105.1 Microcoleus occultus BM001215583 | reverse complement strand
GAGAACAATACAGCCGGAGTCGGTTCGGCCAGAGTGCAGTTGCAATAAAGCTTCGGCAACGCTCGCCAGTGGCGAGCGTGCCAAAACTGGGTCGATCGGGATGGGGATTGCCTAAAATTTACTGAGTTCGCAGTGGGTTGAGCACAAAACGCCGGCAGCATTCAACACGTGGAGGCTCGATCGATTTTGGGGCGATCGCCTTTCATCAGAAACTTGGATAGAAACCCCGTCCTTTTTCTTGATGGGATTGCCTGAAATAGAAACAGTTCCCTATTTAACAATCCGAACATACAAATCTAAACTCAATGCACCAAATCAGCCAGCAGCCCCGACGCTTCTCGCTGCAAGCTCTGCCGATTGTCATCGTAACAATTAAGGACGTTCGAGCTGGTATGGCGGCTCAACTTCTGCGCCATTCGCGTATTGCCATTGCTTGCATCTAACAGCGTCGTAATTGCAGCGTGGCGTATTCTGTGCGGGCTGATTCTTTTAGGAATTCCCGCAGCGGAGCAAGTTGAGAAAACAAGCTTGTAAATAGCGTACCCGCTCAACCTCAACCCGTATTCCCGCTTTGTCAAAGCGATAAATAAAGGCTCTTGGGGCATTGCAGCTCCCCGCACGCTCAGCCAATCAGAAATCGCATCTGCCGTCGCGTTGTGCAAGTCAATTAGCTGCGCTTGAGTTCCCCTACCTTTGCCGTAAATATTCAAAGTTCGGGCTAGCGGGTCAAAGTCGCCTATATTGGCTCCGCCGATTTCCCCCCGGCGCAGCGCATTGTCCCACAGCAGCCGGAGAACTGCATAGTCGCGCTTTCCCTGGGGCGTACTCCGGTCAAGAATGGACAATACCGACTGCATCGCCGCCACATTCTCAGAAGCAACTCGGCCAAACCCTGTAGTATCCCGGTAAGGAACCACCTTCTCTCCTTCAACATCTACCAAACTCCACTCGCACTCGCCCACCTTCCGAGCAAAATTCACCAAACTTTTGATCGCCGCCAGTCGCCGATTAATCGTCGCTTCCTTGAGTCCCTTGTCGATTAGTTTGGCTTTATATTTGAGAACCACCGCGACAGCGGCGAAGCGATTCAGCCGTAGGAACTCGCGAACTAATGCCGGATGCGGTTCCTGCCCCGTCATTGTCGCAAAGAAATCGTACAAGTCTTTCTCATAAGCACGCCTAGTGTTGACAGAGCGCTTGGCTGCTAACAGCTCTGCCACTAGGTCGCGCGTCGAAGCTATTTCTCCAAAGGAATTAG
>JAUBOG010000121.1:0-15054 GCA_036700105.1 Microcoleus occultus BM001215583 | reverse complement strand
GTATCCCTACCGCAATCAATTGTAGGGACACGGCACTGCCGTCTCCTCCGTTTAGATAATTCCGATCCAAACGGATTTGATATCAATTGCAGCTTTGCGTATTGCGCACTTGACAATGTTAAGTACGTTCGGCGCAATCAAGTAAGATAATGATACGCTGCCGCCCATCCGATCTAACTATTTTTACGTAAATTTTGCGTGCGATCGGCTCTCCAACGATCGGCAGCATATATAGTTAAGTCCAGCGACTTGTGTTAAAACAGGTGAGAGATTGGGGCTTGAGGGCGATCGGGGGAGTTGACCCGGTAGAAAAAGCAAAGAGACATTTCTCACCCTAAAATGCCAAAAAACTTACAATCAATTTAGTTTTGAGTCGGCGGATGCTCAGTCGTTAACCAATTTTTTACCTATGACTATCAAGCGTCGAGAATTTCTACTTTTCTTGGGTGCAACAGCAGGTAGTGTTGCACTCAATTCTTGCCACCAAAAATTTGTCATGCCCTTCGGTGATGGTGCTAATTCTGCGAAAAATGCGGAGAATATTCCAGGAAGCATCAACTTCAAACCAGTCAAAGGGCCCATGCCTTTGCCAACTAGCAGCGCCGTAGCAGAAACCGGACAATTAATCCAAATTAGCACCGCGTCTGCACAGCAGCAAGCGCAAGCTTACAGCACTTACGAAGTAGCAGACGACCTCGTACTTCCAGAAGGCTTTACCTACGATATCATAGCTGCTTGGGGAGACAAAGTGGGCGATTCTCACTTCGGCTACAACAATGACTATCTCTCTTTTGTAGAAACAGGCAAAGACGAGGGATTGCTGACAGTTAATTTCGAGTATATCAGTGCCAAGCCTTGGATTCAAACTTATCAAAAAGTTATCGGCAAATCTCTGCCTTTTGCCAAGCTAGAAAAGGCAATTACGCCCGCCGGAAAATCGGGAATTAATGTTTTTGGCGCGCCGGAAAAAGACCCGATCAAAAAAATGGTTAAGCAAGTGGCGAAAGCCGCGTTAATTGACGTGGGAATTGGGGTAATTTCTGTTATTAGAAATGATGACGGCAAATGGGTAAGGACTAATTCTCCAGCCGATCGCCGAATCACCGGCATTTCCGGCCTAGAAGACGGGCGCTACCTGAAATCCACCGGCCCGGGAGTAGCTGTGTTCAACAAAAAAGGTAAAGGCTACCTCGACAAATTGGGCGACAAAATTATCGGCACTTTTAATAACTGTGCGGGCGGGACTACGCCTTGGGGAACGGTTTTTAGCGCTGAAGAAAATATCCAGAATTTCGTGCCGGAACCTGTATTTGCAGACGGTACATCTTTCGATCCAGGCCGGAAAAATTTCTACATCGATGCTGAAGAAATAGGCGGTTTGGGCAATGTGTTCGGCTTGGCGGGGAACAAATACGGCTGGATGGTTGAAGTAGATCCGGCTAACCCCAAGGACTACGGCACTAAACACACTTGGCTGGGACGCTACCGCCACGAAGCCGTCGGTATCCGGGTGGTGGCGGGCAAACCTTTAGCATTTTACTCCGGGTGCGATCGGCGCAGCGGACATATCTACAAGTTCGTCAGCAAAAACGCAGTTAAAGACCCCAAAGATCGAGCTAATTCTAAACTGTTGACAGACGGAATGCTGTATGCTGCTAAGTTCAATGCTGACGGCACAGGTAAGTGGATTGCATTAAAAGCTGACACCCCTGTCAATCCAGATTTGCCTAGCATTCATGCAGGCGGAATAATTAATTTGCCGCTCCGGCCCGCAGGCGGTTTTTTCAAAGTCGAAAAAGATGCAGAAGCCGCTGCTTTCAAACAGAAATTCAAGACTTTAGACGACCTTTACGAAGGCACGGCAAATGAAAAACAAGGCGCTATTTTAATTGACGCTCATTATGCCGCCAGCGCAGCAGGAGCGACTTGCACTGCTCGTCCAGAAGATACCGAAATTGCTCCTGACGGTTCTCTGTACATCACCTTTACTTCCGGTTCTGCAAGCGACAGCGACGGCGGCCCGGATTTGCGAATTTTTCAAGGCAAGGACGGCAAACCTTACGAATACGGCTGGATTATGCGCTTAATTGAAGATGGTAACGAGCCGTCTGCGATGAGTTTCCAGTGGGAAATGTTTGCGGCGGGCGGCGAACCTGAAACCGGTGGCTTGGGTTTTGCTAATCCAGATAATTTGGTAATCGATAAGGGCGGCAATCTTTGGATGGTTAATGATATGTCTTCCGACAAGCTGAATGGGGCTGTTCCTGCTGGTAGAATTGACAAGGATGGGAAACCGATTAGCCAGTCTAGTTTGCGCGGTTTGTACGGCAACAATGCAATTTGGTTTTTGCCGGCTTCTGGCCCGAGTGTTGGCGAGGCTTTCTTATTTGGAATTGGGCCGATGGAGTGCGAAACTACTGGGCCGTTTTTTACTGAGGATGAAAAGACTTTGTTTTTGGCGGTTCAGCATCCCGGAGAAGTCAATGGAATGCGGAAGGATATGGCAGCAGAAAACCGCAATTTTGCCATGAAAACTATTGATGGCAAGGAGTTTATGCAGACTCGAAAAGTACCTGCAGGCTCTAATTGGCCGGGTAAAAAAGTTGACAGTCCGCCTCTACCTGCGGTTGTGGCAATTCGGCGGGTGAATTCGCAGCGGCTGACTTAGTTAGGACTTACGCAACGGCTCAATGTTCGCGACGCTATCCGTGGGGTAAGGTGCGCACTGCGCACCCTACGATTGTTACATCTTTCTTCTTCCATCTATCTTTTTACCCGCTCAGCTTCGCCTTCTTGCTTCTTCCTTCTTGCTTCTTCCTTCTTGCTTCTTCCTTCTTCCTTCTTCCTTCTTCCTTCGTGTACTTCGCGTCTTCGCGGTTCAATATTCCTTCTTCCTTCTTGCTTCTTCCTTCTTGCTTCTTCCTTCTTCCCTCTTCCTTCTTTCTGTTATATTATAAAACACCAAAGTTGTGAACAACACTAAATCTACTGGCCCCTTAACAGCAAAAACTGCTCGCTCCCGAACCCTGCGAACAGTTTTGATAGTTCCCTTCGTCTTGCAAATTTTCGCGGCGGTGGGATTGGTAGGATATCTCTCGTTTAAGAACGGACAAAAGGCAGTCAACGAAATTGCCGATCGGCTAATGGCAGAAGTAGGCAGCCGCGTCGAACAAAATCTGGCTACTTACCTGACTGTACCGCATCAGGTCAACCAGATCAATGCTGCGGCGATCGAGCTCGGTACCCTGAACCTGCAAGATATACCTGTTTTACAGCGTCACTTTTGGCGGCAGCTTCAGATATTTGACACGCTCACTTTTACGGGTTTAGGGTTAGAACAAAGAGACAACTTGGGAGCAGAAAGGCTCGACAGCGGCTCCCTGACTTTGAGAGTATCGACAGCAGCAAGCAAATATGATTTTCGCACCTATTCTACCAATAAATCCGGCGAAATCGACCAATTATTAAACAACAAAACTAATTTTGACCCGCGCACTCGCCCGTGGTACAAAGCTGCGGTAGCTGCGGGCAAACCCACCTGGAGCGAGATTTATCCCAATACGGCCGGCATTACTGCCTATCTCGGCGCATCTATGCCTTTCTACGACAGACAAGGAAAATTGCAAGGAGTGCTGCTAACGAATATTAATTTATCCACTATTGGCAAGTTCTTGCAAAGCTTGAGAATCGGCGAAACCGGACAAGTTTTTATTGTCGAACGATCGGGAATGTTGGTCGCTACTTCGACAGGAGAAAGACCGTATCACACCGTAAAAAAAGACTACGGCGCAGAACGAGTTAAAGCAATTGACAGTCAAAATAATTTCACCAAAACCACGGCAAAATATTTAGCAGCCAATTTTAACGATTTCCAATCTCTGAAAAGTTCGCAGTCGCTAGAATTTGATATTGAGGGTAAAAAACAATTTTTACAAGTTCTGCCTTGGCAAGATGACAAAGGATTGGATTGGTTGATTGTAGTGGTTGTGCCGGAAGCGGATTTCATGGCACAAATTAATGCCAACAATCGGGCGACTATTTTGCTGTGCGCTGCTGCTTCGATCGCGGCGATAATTGTCGGCGTTGTCACGGCGAGATGGGTGACTAAACCGATTTTATTTTTGAACGATGCTGCGAAAAATATTGCTCGCGGTGAATGGGGGAAAAGTGTAGCGATTAACCGCGACGATGAAGTCGGGGAACTTGCCAATTCATTTAATAGTATGGCGGCGCAACTGCAAGTATCCTTCACAGAAATGCAAGCTTTGAATGCCGAATTGTCTGAGAGCGAAAGTCGGCTGAATCAAATTTTGGAAGCGGTGCCTGTGGGGATATTTGTCGCCGATTCTAGCGGTAAACCTTACTACGTTAATTCTCGCGCTCAGGATTTATTAGGTACTGGTATAGTCGCCAATACTGGGTTAGAACTTCGAGAGATTTATCAAGCTTATCTGGCCGGTACTGACGAAATCTATCCGGCAGAAAAAGAGCCGATTGCTAATGCTTTTAAGGGAGCTAGCGTTAACGTTGACGATATGGAAATCCGCCAGCCAGACAGGATTATTCCGATCGAGGTTTGGGGAACGCCCATCTATGATGACAAAGGAAAGGTGAGTTATGCGATCGCAGCTTTTGCGGACATCACTCAACGCAAACAAGCCGAAAAATTGGTAGCGGAATACAACCGCACTCTCGAAGTCCAAGTCGCCGAAAGAACCCAAGAACTCAAAACAGCGTTAGAAAACCTGCAAACGACTCAGGAAGAACTGATTCAATCCGAAAAAATGGCAGCTTTAGGTCAATTAGTAGCCGGAGTTGCTCACGAATTGAATACTCCGCTGGGTGCGATCCGATCGAGTGCTGGAAATATGACTAAATTTTTGGGTCAAACTCTCACCAACTTACCCTCGCTGTTTCAGTCGTTTTCGCCCGCAGAATCTGAAAAGTTTGGCGAATTACTGTATTGTTCGCTACAAAAAGATATGACGTTAACGGCTAAAGAAGAAAGGAAGTTAAAGCGGGCTTTAATTAGTCAACTCGAAGGCGAAGACATTGACGAAGCGGATGATATCGCCGACACTTTGGTGGATATGGGGATTTACGAGGCCGACGACTTTCTATCTCTGCTGCAAAACGCCGATCGCGATCGCATCTTAGAAATGGCTTACAAACTCTCAGAAATCCAGCGAGGAACCCAAACAATTAATACCGCAGCCGATCGCGCTTCTAAAGTCGTCTTCGCCCTAAAAACCTATGCCCGTTACGACTCATCAGAAGAGATGGTTCAATCTAATATAACTGAAGGCATAGAAACCGTACTCACCCTGTATCAAAATAACCTCAAACACGGCGTAGAAGTGATCCGAAATTTCTCAGAAATACCCCCGGTGATGTGCTATGTAGACCAACTGAATCAGGTATGGACAAATCTAATTCACAACGCCCTGCAAGCGATGGACAATCAAGGTACATTAACTCTAGATATAGTTGAGTCCGGCAACCATATCAAAGTCAGCGTTACCGATAGCGGCAAAGGAATTGGGCCAGAAGTCATGCCCAAAATATTTGCTCCCTTCTTCACAACTAAACCCCCCGGAGAAGGCAGCGGTTTGGGTCTCGATATAGTCAGAAAAATAGTTGACAAACATCGCGGTAAAATAGAAGTTGAATCAGTTCCCGGCAAAACTACTTTTACAGTTGTTCTGCCTGTAAATATTTCGCAAACAATTAGTGAACCCAGCCAAAATGTCTAAACCGATCATCCTGTGCGTTGACGACGAAAAAGTAGTTTTGAAAAGCCTCAAAACCCAACTGAAATCAGCCTTTGGCAATGCTTATGTTTATGAGATGGCGGAAACTCCCGCCGATGCTTTAGAGTTAATTGATGAATTCAATGACGAAGAAATTTCGATTATCTTGATTGTATCGGATTGGTTAATGCCAGGAATGAAAGGAGATGAATTTTTGATTCGCGTCCATCAAAAATTCCCGAACATAGTAAAGATCATGCTGACCGGTCAAGCCGATGAAGCAGCCGTGAACAGGGCTTTTTACGAAGCCAACCTCCATCGGTGCTTGCAGAAACCTTGGTCAGAATCAGAACTGATCGAAACCATTAAAACGGCCTTATCGCTATGAGCAAACAAGTGATTATTTGCGTTGACGATGAAAAAACTATTCTAAAAAGTCTTAAAACTGAATTAAAAGAGGCTTTAGGCAATACTTATCAAATTGAAATTGCCGAAGGAGGTAAAGATGCTTTAGAGTTAATTGCTGAATTGCTCGAAGATGGGTATGAAATCCCTTTAATTATCTCCGATTACGTGATGCCTGACATGAAAGGAGATGAATTGTTGCGGCTAGTTCACGAACTTTCTCCCAAAACTCTCAAGGTGATGCTGACCGGTCAGGCGACTGTTGAGGCGGTAGGAAATGCCATCAAACAGGCCAAACTCTACCGCTATATCGGCAAACCTTGGCAAACTGAAGACTTGAAATTGACGGTGACAGAAGCCGTCCACAGCTACAGTCAAGATAAAAAACTCGCAGCACAAAATGCCGAACTGCGGAAAATCAATCAGGAGTTAGAATTTGCCCTGTCGCAGCAATTAAAATTAACAGAAGCTGCTAAACGCTTTGTGCCGAATGAATTTGTATCGCTGCTAAGCCACCATAGCTTGAGCGACGTTCGACTCGGCGACAGCGTGGAAAAAAAAATGTCAATATTGTTTTCCGATATTCGGGATTTTACGGCTCTTTCTGAGAGCATGACACCTCAAGAAAATTTCAATTTTATTAATTCCTATTTGAGTCGCATGGAGCCAAGCATTATTAAAAATCACGGCTTTATTGATAAATATATTGGCGATGCAATTATGGCTTTGTTCGGTCACAGTGCGGGCGATGCACTCAAGGCAGGAATTTCTATGCTGCACAGTCTCGACGAATACAATCAACATCGCATTAGTTGCAGCTACGCACCTATTAAAATTGGGATTGGCATCAATACGGGTTCATTGATGTTAGGAACAGTTGGGTCAACTAACAGGATGGACAGTACGGTGATTGGCGACGCGGTGAATTTAGCCTCGCGGGTGGAAAGCTTGACGAAAAGTTACGGGGTATCGATGTTGATTACTGAAAATACTTTTTTTGAGTTGAGCGATAGTGCAAGTTACGCTATCAGAAATATTGGCTGTGTTCGAGTAAAAGGTAAATCGGATTTGGTGACTATTTACGAAGTGTTTGATGCCGATGCACCAGAAGTAAAAGAGGGTAAGTTAGCAACTTTGCCCGTATTTTTAGAAGCACTGTACAACTACGCTGCTGCTAAACATCACCAAGCGGCCGAACTGTTTGCTGATTGCGTGCGAAAAAATCCCCTGGATAAGGTGGCGCAAAATTATCGGCAACGCTGCCAGGAAATGCAGGTAATATTGTCCCAAAGCCGATCGGATTTTCTTTAATAGTCCTGGACGCATGGGGCTGGTGAAACCGGGTTTTTTTTTTACGAAAAGACGGGTTCGTACTCGAAAATCGGGTAAAAGCCCGGTTTCTTTGGATCGTGGATTAAATAACTTCCGCAGGTTGGGCCCGTGGAACGAACCCTCCGTTTCACTGGGCCCAACAATCAAGCGTGACGCCCAAGTGGAGTGAAACGCAGGGTTCATGCTTCAACCCAACCTACAAAAAATGCTGTGTGAGAAACCGAGTTTCTCGGAAAAATCCCGCTCTTAGTAACGGGAAATACAGTCAGAAACCGGGCCGTCAGAAAGAATAGAACAGTCTCAGTTGGTCGCAGGCGAGAATCTGTTGGCAAATCAGTTCAACTGCGGTAAAATAGTCATTTTAATTGACATCTCTAAAAAATAACCCCATATAGTTTAAGAATCATGAACAGCCAGCAAATAGCTCCACCAACGGCGAATATTCTTGTAGTTGACGACACTCCAGCTAATTTGCGCCTCCTCGCTGGGATTTTGACGCAGCAAGGGTACAATGTTAGACCCGCAAGGGATGGAAACCAAGCTCTATCAATTGCCAAAACCGTTGCTTTGGATTTGATTTTGCTGGATATTAATATGCCGGTAATGGACGGCTATGAAGTGTGCGAAAAGCTTAAAGCGGACGCGAACACTCGCGCCATACCCGTTATTTTCATCAGTGCTTTGAGCGACGTACTCGATAAAATCAAAGCTTTTGGCGTGGGCGGAGTAGACTACATTACCAAACCTTTTCAAGTAGAAGAAGTGTTGGCTCGCGTCGAAACTCACTTGAGTTTGCAGAACCTGCAAAACAATCTGCGATCGAGAAATGATGAGCTAGCAAAATCTAATGAAAGATTGAATGCTACTTTGCTAGAATTAAAAGCTACTCAAACAGAGCTGGTGCATTCGGAAAAGATGGCTGCTTTGGGACAATTAATAGCAGGAATTGCTCACGAAATTAATACTCCCCTGGGAGCAATACGCTCTTCGGTGGGGAACAGTTTTAAGTTTTTAAATCAATCGCTGGAGCAGTTACCTGCACTGTTTCAATCTTTATCTCCAGAAGAAGCGGAAAATTTTGTAGCCTTGCTCAATAGGTCGCTCCAAGAAAAACCGAGTTTCTCTGCGAAAGAAGACCGCAAAGTGAAGAGGTTGTTAGTGGAGCAATTAAAATCGGAAAAAGTTGAAAAAGCCGAGGATGTGGCTGATACGATTGTGGATATGAGAATTTATAACAATATAGAGGATTTTTTGCCGCTGTTAAAAAGACCTGATAGTGTAGATATTTTAGAAATAGCTTATAAAATTTCCGGTATGCAAAGAGGTATGCAAACCATAGAAACAGCAGCAGATAGAGCTGCTAAAATAATATTTGCACTCAAAGAATACACGGGAGGCAAACCGTCGAGCGAGAAGAGCTTAGCCAAGATAGGTGATGGTATAGAAACGGTGCTGACGCTCTATCACAATCTAATCAAACGCGGAGTAAATGTAGTCCTGAATTGTTCTGAAGTACCGCCTGTACTTTGCTATCCTGACGAACTAAATCAGGTGTGGACAAATATCGTTCACAATGCTTTGCACGCTATGGAATATCAAGGTACTTTAACTATTGATGCAATCTCAGAAGGCGACCAGATAAAGATTACCGTGACCGATACAGGTAAGGGTATACCGCCGGAGATTCAACAGAAAATTTTCGATCCTTTTTTTACTACTAAGGCTTTGGGAGAAGGCAGCGGTTTAGGGCTGCATATTGTTAAGCAAATAATTGACAAACATCAAGGTAAAATAAAAGTCAGATCGATTCCTGGACTAACGGTGTTTACGGTTTATTTACCCATTAATTAGTAGCGCAAGGAAGTCACGGATAGACGGATAAGCTGTCCCGCATCTTGCGCTGTATTTTTGCGGCGGGCGGGACACCCCACAAGAATTCGATCGAACTTGACTGTAAAATTTAGATGTGTCTGGGCTGAGCTGTTTCTTCTCGATCTTTCTCCGACTTCTCAATTACCAATTTTTTCTATTGAATTAAAAATGCCTAAGCCAGTAATTTTATGTGTGGATGATGAAATCGCTGTATTGGAGAGTCTGAAAGCGCAGCTCAAGTCAGCTTTTGGGAGCGAGTATTCTTATGAACTTGCCGAAAATGCGATCGATGCTCTAGAAATGCTAGAGGAGTTTATTGAAGAGGATATTCAAGTTCTGGTGATTGTATCAGATTGGTTGATGCCGGGGATGAAGGGGGATGAATTGCTGATTCGCATCCATCAAAAATTTCCCAGTACCGTGAAGGTAATGCTGACGGGTCAAGCTGATGAAGCTGCTATTGCTAGGGTGAAAAAGGAAGCCAACCTGCATTCGTGTTTGTATAAGCCTTGGTTGGAATCGGAATTAATTGAGATCGTTAAATCAGGGCTGAAAACAAGATGAGGGAGCCAAATACGATCGCCAATCTGAATATTTTTCCCGGGAACTATGACATATTGGCAATAAATCCCAATTCCCACGCTCAAGAAATCCAAGTCTGCACAACTTGGCCGGCTAATTGCTGTCCCAACCAAGGCGTATTTGCCGATCGCGACTTCAGACTGCGCCCGTCAACAGTCCAACTCATTTGCGGGTCAAACAAAATCAGCTCGGCAGAAGCACCCGGTGCAACTGCGGCGGGTGTTTGTCCGAGACAAACGGCCGGCCGGGTACTCAAAACTCGCCACAGTTCCAAGGCCGAAAATTCGCCAGTTTCTACCAATCCGTGCCACAGCAAAGGCAAAGCTAATTCCAAGCCGATCGCCCCGGGCGGACTATCCGCAAAAGCCACGGTTTTCTCCTCATAAGTATGCGGGTTGTGGTCGATCGCGATCGCATCGATTACACCATCTTTCACAGCTTGAATTAGCGCTAATTGGTCGCTCAAATTGCCCAAAGGCGGTTCGAGGTGCAAATTCGGATCGTAAGGAAACGAAGCAGTCAAAGCATTTTTCCCGCCGGAATCTTGAGAGTTGCCTGAAATTGCGCCAACATTCAACAGCAAGTGCATCCAAGTCACACTCGCAGTCACCGGCAAACCCCGCGCCTTGGCATCTCGAATTAATTCCACGCTGCGGGCGCAAGAAACGCGCATAATGTGTACCGGAGTTCCCGCAGATGCCACCAACTCCAGGATTGCCGCCAAAGCCGAAGTTTCCGCACTCGCCGGAATTCCCGGCAAACCCAAGCGCACCGACACCGCGCCCTCTCTCGCCGCGCCCTTTCCTGCCAAAGTTCGATCGCACGGCCACAAAGCCACCGACTTGCCCAAAGGCTGGATATACTCAAGCAAACGTCTCACCAGAGCCGGATTGGACAGCGGCAAACCGTCCGCGAACCCAACTATCGCAGGGGAGGCCAGCTCGCCCAGTTCCGCCATCTGCTGGCCTTTAACGCCCGCTGTCAGCGCGCCCCAAAAGTACAAGCGGGGAAGCCCGATCGGCAAATTGCGGATATGTTGCTGCAACAAAGCCAAACCGGCCAAATTGTCAACAGGCGGCGATGTATCCGGCAAAATCGCCACCCGCGTAAAACCGCCAGCCGCCGCAGCCTGCATCAAGGATTCCAGGGTTTCGCGATCCTCAAAACCCGGTTCTCCGCTGTGGCTGTAAATATCGGTTAATCCCGGCGCCAAAATCAGTCCCTGACAATCTCGCACTTTGGTGTCAGCGGGAAATTCGGCAATTTTTTGGTCGATGGCTTCGATTTTGCCTTCGGTAATTAGAATATCGGCGATGCGATCGGTCTGTGAAACTGGATCTAGGATTCGTACGTTTTGTAGCAGTTCGCGGTTCATATAGAAGGAAGAAGGAAGAAGGAAGAGGGAAGAAGGAAGAGGGAAGATGGAGGATGGAACCGCGAAGACGCGAAGGACACGAAGGAAGATGGAATATGGAATATGGAGGATGGAACCGCGAAGACGCGAAGGACGCGAAGGAAGATGGAAGAAGGAAGAAAGGGAAGGGTTTTAGTAATTAGGAATGCTTGGTGGTTGCTATAAAAATTTAAACATTTTTCAGGCGGGTACTCGTAGCGGTGGGCATTAGTGTTAACTTAAGCCTAAAGCTTTGATAAATTTCGCTTTGATACGAGTCTCGATCCCCCTAAATCCCCCTTAAAAAGGGGAGTAGGGGTTGACTTTGAGAAAGCTCCTGTCCCCCCCGACCTAAGGGGGGTTAGGGGGGATCGAAGGCCTAATCGTCAAACAGCAGACCGGTAATACGTCTCC
Source organism: Microcoleus occultus BM001215583 (assembly GCA_036700105.1). GTDB lineage: Bacteria > Cyanobacteriota > Cyanobacteriia > Cyanobacteriales > Microcoleaceae > Microcoleus. The sequence continues at coordinate 3,306 of JAUBOG010000121.1, read as the reverse complement.
GGATTCGCGCCCAACTCTTGACTAATTAGAGTGCTCCGGCTGCTGTTTGGTCGAAAACGCTGCCGCTCAAATGAGTTGTGACGTTCATCGCTTGCAATACTGGTAAACCATCGGGGCCGTGGGGATAATCTATGACGCTAACGGCTCCGTTTCCTTGTTTGAATTTCCAGAAATGTTCTGGTTGTAAACCGAATAGGTGGCAGAGAATTGCTTTGTTGATGGCGTCGTGAGCAACGACAATTCCTGTACCGGAAACTGATTGTACTATTTCTCGCCAAGCGGCGATCGCCCGCGTCCAAACTTGCTCCAAATTTTCTCCTTCGGGCATTTGCACTGTTTCGGGAGATGTTTTCCATTCTTCGAGCAAACCCGGATAGGATTGTTCTATTTCTGATTCAAATTTCCCTTCCCAAAGTCCGTGGCTGATTTCTCTCAATTCGTCGCGGAGTTGCAGTTGCAAATCGCTGTGATGTTTGAGGATAATTTCTGCTGTTTCTTTCGGGCGCAGCATGGAACTGCTGATGGCAAAATCTAATTTTACGTCTTTGAGAAATTCTGCCGCCCGCCGGGATTGTTCGCGGCCGTTGTCGTTGAGAGGTACGTCTATTTGTCCTTGAAATTTTCCTGCTTTGTTCCAGTCTGTTTCGCCGTGACGTACTAGCAGCAAGCGCGGGCCTCGGTGTCCGTCTCTCGGTTTGGGGAATATTTCTCCGGTATGGGCTGTTAAATTCACCGATTCTAATTGAACTGCAATTTTCTGTTCGGGCTCTGTTTGCTCGCCGGTAGCAATCGGGGAAGTTCCAAAGTTTATGACGCTAATTCCGCAATTTGATTGTTGAATAGATTGGTAGTAATCCGGGGAAATTTCTGAGGCTGTGGCGATGAGCGCGCGGTTGATTCCGTTGTGCCCTACTACTAGAATTGTGCCTTCCCGGTGGCTCGATAAAAGTTCTTTCCAAAACTGGCGGGCGCTAGCAAAAACGGCTAATACTGGGAAGTGTTCGATTTCTCCGTCGGCAGATGGCAGTTTCATGGAAAATTTGTCTGGCTGTTTTTGCCACTGCTGATATGCTTCGGGGAATTGGTCGATCGCATCTTGGCGCAGCATTCCTTCCCACAGAGGCAAATCGATTTCCATCAATTTATCAGTTGGCTGGAGCTGGGGCGGATTTGTCAAGCGCGACAGGATGATTTCGGCTGTTTCTTTGGCTCTTTGCAGGGGGCTTGTATAGGCGGCATCAAAGGCGATACTGCTGAGCGTGTCGCCTACTTGCAGGGCGGCGCTGCGACCTGCTTGTGTCAAAATTGATTTATCGAGGCGGCCTTGGATGCGGCGCTCTTGATTGTAGGTGCTTTTGCCGTGACGGACTAAGATAATGCGAGTCATTCGATTTTAGATTTTAGATTTTAGATTTTAGATTTAGCCTGTTACCCCGCTGCGGGTGCGCGGTGCGTACCGGTGCCCAGTCTTCGGGTGCGAGGCGAGTCAAAAAGATTAGCCAGTGAAATTTTACCAGTTGGCGGGATACTCTCGGCTGCAACCGCCTATGATGAGAGACGGAAAAGACTTAGCCACGGATTCGCGCGGGACGGAAAAGCAAGCATGACACTGAAGCGGGTAATTTTAGGTATTTTAACGGCGATCGCGATCGCCCTGGTCGGTTTATCTTTACTTGCTAGTTGGAATCAGCCGCAAATTCAAAGCCGGCTGGAACTTTACCAGACTAATCTGCTGCTTCACGCCTCGCAGTGGGAACCAGAAAACAATCCGAGTGCTAATTTAAGTTCGGCGCGCAACAGTATTGTCGGTGCAGATCCTTTAAATACGGCTTTGACGCAGTATCGAGACGCGCGAGACTCGACTCGGAAAACTCTTCAAACAACTCAAGCGCAATTTAAAGCTATTCAGTCTGCTATCGACTCCAAGTCTGAAGATAATACTCGAAATTTTGCTCAAAAAAAGGCTGTCAAAGAGTCGATCGAGCAACAGTCAGCGCTGCTAAATGAACTTGACTTGCGCTTAGGAGTTTTGCAGGCAAGCAGCGGCAAAACTGAGGCGGCGCTTCAAATTTGGAAAGATTTAGCGGCGCGCTACCCAACCCAAATTGATGATAATTCTGCGGCTGCAACTGCTCGAGTTTTAACCGGAATTTGGAGCGATCCGGCTCAACTGCTGCCAGATGCCGAGCCGCGCATTCAAAAGTCTTTGGATGGCTGGTTTCGCTACCGCGCTCTCGCTCAACTTTACAAGCTGCAAGAACGTTCTAAAGAGCTGGCGGCGCTGCAAGCTGCAGAGCAAATAACGGCAGAGCAAGCTGTAGAAAAGCTGGCAATTATTGTCGGCGTTCCCGGTATTTCACTTTGTATCGGCGCGGTTTTGCTGGTTGGTTTGACTTTGCAGTGGCTGTTGCAGCGGAAGCAGTTAGATGCAGCAGGTTCGGGGCCGCTGTTGGCGCGAAATGCGAGCTTGACTTGGGATGTGCCTTGGGATGGCGAGATTGTTTGGCAGGTGCTGGTGGTCGGCTTTTTCTTCGTCGGGCAAATCTTGATTCCCTATTTGTTGTTGCCAGTTTCTCTGGCTGTTTTGAAACTGAATCCTGCTAGTTTTGACCCGCGCGAAAAGGCTTTTTATATCTTTGCTACTTATTTGTTGCTGTCGGCTGGGGGGCTTTCGGTACTGTATTTTTCGGTTAAGTCTTTTTTGCCTTTGCCTGATGGTTGGTTTCGGATTAATTGGCGGGGAAATTGGTTTTTGTGGGGTTTTGGCGGCTATTTTGTTGCTTTGCCTTTGGTGGTTTTGGTGTCGCTGATCAATCAGCAGTTATGGCAGGGACAAGGTGGCAGCAATCCGATTTTGCCGATCGTCCTTGAAGGTAGGGATAACGTGGCTTTGGCGGTGTTTTTCGGCACTGCGGCGATCGCCGCTCCGGTTTTTGAGGAAATTGTGTTTCGGGGCTTTCTACTGCCTTCTCTGACTCGCTATTTGCCTGTTTCCGGGGCGATCGCAGCTTCGGCTTTTTTGTTTGCGGTGGCTCACTTGAGTGTCTCTGAAATTCTGCCTTTGGCGACTTTGGGTTCGGTTTTGGGGTTTGTGTATACGCGATCGCGCAATCTCCTCGCTCCCATGCTTCTCCACAGTCTTTGGAACAGCGGTACTCTCCTGAGTCTGTTTCTTTTGGGCGGCGGCGCGAGTTAATTCGGGCGGTTGTTAATAATTGTGAATTAAGCTTGCTTTTTGCACAATTTTGAGGAATCAGGACACGGCACTGCCGTGTCCCTACAATCGATCGCGGCGCAAGAAACGGC
>JAUBOG010000884.1:0-1264 GCA_036700105.1 Microcoleus occultus BM001215583 | reverse complement strand
GCGGTAACGACGAACGGGAACAAACCCTGAACCAGTTGCTGACCGAAATGGACGGGTTTGAGGGCAATACTGGGATTATCATTATTGCTGCTACAAACCGCCCTGACGTGCTCGACTCAGCTTTGCTGCGTCCGGGACGTTTTGACCGCCAAGTGAGCGTAGATACGCCGGATATCAAGGGTAGACTGGAGATTCTGGACGTTCACGCGCGCAACAAAAAATTGGGTGCTGATATTTCTTTGGATGCGATCGCCCGCCGCACTCCCGGCTTTACCGGCGCCGATTTGGCCAACTTGCTCAACGAAGCTGCTATTTTGACAGCAAGACGCCGCAAAGATGCGATTACGATGCTCGAAATTGACGATGCAGTCGATCGGGTGGTCGCAGGTATGGAAGGCACTCCGCTGGTGGACAGCAAGAGCAAGCGCTTGATTGCTTACCACGAAATCGGCCACGCGATCGTCGGTACGGTGATTCAAGCCCACGATCCCGTACAAAAAGTAACTTTAGTCCCTCGCGGACAAGCCCGGGGCTTGACTTGGTTCATGCCCAGCGAAGACCAAGGTTTGATTTCAAGATCGCAAATCTTAGCCCGGATCAGCGGTGCTTTGGGCGGCCGCGCAGCGGAAGAAGTAGTGTTCGGCGATGCCGAAGTTACTACCGGTGCCGGCAACGACTTGCAGCAAGTTAGCGGTATGGCGCGCCAAATGGTGACTCGCTACGGGATGTCTACCTTGGGCCCGATCGCCCTGGAAGCTCAGCAAAGCGAAATTTTCCTCGGCCGCGACTACACGGCGCGATCGGAATATTCCGAAGAAATTGCCTCTCGGATTGACGGACAAGTTCGATCGATTGTCGATCGCTGCTACGACGAAGCGCGCCAAATTATTCGCGACAACCGCACCGTGATCGATCGCTTAGTCGATTTGCTGATTGAAAAAGAAACGATCGACGGCGAAGAGTTGCGCCTGATCGTGTCTGAATACACTTTTGTTCCTGAAAAAGAACAGTACGTTCCTCAGCTTTAAATTGAAGATTCAGGGCGAATAGAATTCGCTTCTTGTCAAACAAAGTCCGCTATTAGGCGGACTGAAGAAATTCAACCCGCCTAATAGCGGGTTTTGTCTGTGTAGAAGCGGTTTCAACCGCCGAATCATATTAATTCCGCTATTCATTGGAATGATATAGAGGACACGGCAATGATATAGAGGACACCGCGACGTGCCTATTAGTGTCAACTTAAGCCGAAAGCCTTGAGAAATCT
>JAUBOG010000883.1:0-1266 GCA_036700105.1 Microcoleus occultus BM001215583 | reverse complement strand
GGATTGAAACATATAAAAAAATTATATATAATTTAACTATTTTCCCAGGTCGCAATTCATTTTTCCCCGCAAGGGGATTGAAACGTTGTCTGGGTACTGGTCTGCTCCGTTGGAGTTGAAGCGTCGCAATTCATTTTTCCCCGCAAGGGGATTGAAACTTTACGGTGGGGGCATGAGTCCTATAGCTGGAGTCACTTATAAACTGGATAGTCGCAATTCATTTTTCCCCGCAAGGGGATTGAAACTTGGGGGGCGCAATGAGAGCCGAGTATTCAGGACGTCGCAATTCATTTTTCCCCGCAAGGGGATTGAAACTAGAACTTGGATCTTTTTTGGTGCTTGCGGTAGTAGTGGGTCGCAATTCATTTTTCCCCGCAAGGGGATTGAAACTTTGCAAGATATTGGCAACAAGGGGAAACTTCTCCAAGTCGCAATTCATTTTTCCCCGCAAGGGGATTGAAACAGTATGGTAACTCTGAAAACTACTGCGGCCTGGGTAGACAGGAAATAGGTGTCGCAATTCATTTTTCCCCGCAAGGGGATTGAAACACCATTGGGGACTATCCACAAGGATGTACCTATATCCTATGTCGCAATTCATTTTTCCCCGCAAGGGGATTGAAACAAGGTAGTGGTCTGATACTTGTGGACAGTACCTAGCCCTGTGTCGCAATTCATTTTTCCCCGCAAGGGGATTGAAACTCCAAACCTCTTTGATTATCCTAGAAGGGCTTGTGGTCGCAATTCATTTTTCCCCGCAAGGGGATTGAAACCTTATGAAAAAACTTACAGGGTCAAATCTGTTACCTAAGTCGCAATTCATTTTTCCCCGCAAGGGGATTGAAACCAAAAATCAATGTTTTGAGCTGGCTTCTTAATAGCAAGTGTCGCAATTCATTTTTCCCCGCAAGGGGATTGAAACGATACTCGAACTGTCCGCGTTGACCCATTTTCATGTCGCAATTCATTTTTCCCCGCAAGGGGATTGAAACGACGTTAAAGATTCTATTGACACTAATAAATATAACACGTCGCAATTCATTTTTCCCCGCAAGGGGATTGAAACTTTGGTATTTTAGAATATAGATAACCATCAAATCGTCGCAATTCACTTTTCCCCGCAAGGGGATTGAAACTTACTGCAGCTCGACCTTTGGCGTTATCTTGTTTTTCTTCTTTCGCAATTCACTTTTCCCCGCAAGGGGATTGAAACTCAGAAAATAAAAGCTTATATAAATTTAATAATGTCGCAATTCACTTTTCCCC
>JAUBOG010000120.1:0-15120 GCA_036700105.1 Microcoleus occultus BM001215583 | reverse complement strand
CCCCTTCTTAAGGGGGGCTAGGGGGGATCTAAGTTTAATAGTCAAATCGCAATCTGTGACTGGGTTTGAGCTTAAGTTGACACTAATGGGATCTTTGAGTGTCCTCTTTTTCGAGTAACTATTCTTTTTCCCAAGCGGCGGCCGCTTCCCATCCCAAACCGCGGCGAACAACAATCGGTTCGCTTGCTGTCAAATCGAGAATCGTAGAAACTTGATATCCCGGATCGGAACCGTCATCGACAATAATATCTACTAACTTTGAAAAACAGTCAAACAGTTCGGCTTTGCCGATGTTTTCGGTTTTTGCTGCTGCTGGTGCTTCACCTTCAAAATCCGCAGTAATGTGAGCAGATGTTGAAATAATCGGATTTCCCAAAGCTTCCAAAAGTGTAAAACAAATTGGGCGATCGGGAACTCGAATTCCGGTGCTTTTGCGTTTTGGGTTCATTACCAACCGCGGCACTAACTTGGTAGCTGGTAGCAGAAATGTGTAAGGCCCGGGAATTAACCGCTTGATAATTCGGTAAGCTTCATCGCTGACAGCGGCGTACTCCGCAATATTTGACAGAGACGAACACAGGAAGGTTAAAGGCTTATCATTGGATAGTTGCTTGATCTGCCTGACTCGTTCGATCGCAGATTTGGCATTTAAGTCGCAGCCGATCGCGTAAACTGTATCTGTCGGATAAAGCATCACTGCACCATCTTTCAGAGCTTTTTTAATCTTCTCGATCCGGTCTTTCTGGGGCGTTTGCGGATGCACTTCGTAAATAGTTGCCATGTTATGATATTGCAGGCTAAGTGGGCGATCGAAATATCGACTGAAACAATCAATGCTGAAAATTAATTGTTAATAATGAATAAAATAGCTTATTTTGACTGTCCGACCGGCATTGCAGGCGATATGTGTCTCGGTGCTCTCGTCCACGCTGGCGTTCCTTTAGACTACCTGATCGAAAAACTGAATTTGCTCGGCATTTCGACAGAGTACCAATTGCGGGCAGAATTAGTCCACCGGAATACTCAACAAGCAACTAAATTTCATGTCGATTTAACCTCCGATTTGTGCTTAAAACCAGAAAATCCCGCTGATTCTACCCTCGATCCCTCGGAAACCGAATCCCCAACTTTCGATCCCGCCCAACACCACCATCACGGTGACGAACATTCTCACAGTCACGGCGAAGCAGATGCCGAAATTAGCCACACTCACCACCGCCACTTGCCCCAAATCGAGCAAATCATCGTCTCTGCAAAATTGCCCCCGCGCGTGGAAGCGTGGAGTTTGGCTGTATTTCGCAAATTAGCAGAGGCAGAAGGTGCCGTACACGGCATCCCCGCAAACCAGGTTCAGTTTCACGAGGTGGGGGCTACGGATGCGCTTGTGGATATTATCGGTACTTGTTTGGGTTTGGATTGGTTGGATATTGATGAATTTTACTTTTCGGCGATGCCGACTGGCGGCGGTACGGTGAAGGCTGCACACGGTAGGTTGGCGGTGCCCACGCCGGCGGTGATGCGGTTGTGGGAAACGCACCGAGTGCCGGTTTACAGCAACGGGATCGATCGCGAATTGTGCACGCCTACGGGAACTGCGATCGCCTGTACTCTGGCTTCTGGTTTCGGCCCGCCGCCGCCGATGCAAGTTAGGGCGATCGGATTGGGTGCCGGTTCTCGAATGCTGGCAATTCCTAACATTTTGCGCCTGTGGATTGGGGAGAGGGAAGGTTCGGCAGCGGATTTGGTAGCGGATTTAACGGATGTAACGGATGTAAATCACAAGACAAAAGTTAGAGGGAAGAAGTCAGAAAATTACCAATTAACAATTAGCAATTCCCAAGAAACAATCTGTGTATTGGAAACGCAGATTGATGATTTGAGTCCGCAGGCGATCGGCTATGTTTTTGATGCTTTGTTGGGGGCGGGAGCTCTGGACGTTTTTACTGCGCCAATTGTGATGAAAAAGTCGCGCTTGGGGGTTTTGTTAACTGTGATTTGCCATCCCGAATTTCAGGATGCTTGCGAAACAGTTATCTTTCGCGAGACTACTACTTTGGGTATTAGGCGATCGACTCAACAAAGAACGATTTTGCAGCGCGAAATCGAGACTGTTCAAACAGAATACGGTGCAGTGAAAATCAAAGTTGCTAAGAGAGGAGAAATGGTGACTAACGTGCAGCCGGAATATGAGGATTGCGCCCAAATTGCCCGAGTTAAAAATATTAGCTGGCGGGAAGTTCACCGCTTGGCGCTGCAAAGTTGGCACGATCGAAGAAACTCGGCGGTTGAAACCGCGTCTATACAGACAAAACCCGCCTCCGCGGGTTGAAGATTAAAGTAGGGTGCGCAATGCGCACCGGTGCGCAGGTGCGCAGTGCGCACCCTACATAGAGGTTTTTTACAGCTTTTTACAGCAGTCGGCGGGTTTGTAAAATTTGTTGTTGCCATTGCTCGAAAGCGGGCATTTTTGAATTATCATCGTGTTGAACGATCGCCCTCATTTGCTCCATAAGCTCGATCGCCAGCGGTACGCCAAGCTGCAATTGTTCCAACACATCCCGCTGAGCAAAAACGGTTTCCGGTGTTCCTTCTAGTATCAGTTGTCCCCGATCCATTACAAACACCCAATCAGCCCAGCGGTAGATGAAATCTAAATCGTGACTTGCTAGCAGAATTGTAGTACCAGTCGCGTGAATTTGTTGCAGTAAACTAATCAGTTGTCGCGTGTGGCGCGGATCGAGATACGCTGTCGGTTCATCTAGCAGCAGCAGTTTGGGTTTGAGCACCATGATATCGGCGATGGATACCCGCTTTTTTTGTCCCAAACTGAGATTGTGAATCGGTTGATTTGCCAATTCAGTTAAATCGAATTGGTCGATCGCCTCTTGCACCATTTTAGCAATTTCCGCTTCTGCCAAACCCAAATTGTACAAGCCGTAGGAGATATCTTCTTCTACGGTGGAAGCTACTAATTGATGTTCGGGATTTTGAAATACCAGCCCGATTTGCTGGCGCAATTGGGTCAAGGATTTGCGATCGTAGCGGAAGGGTTCGCCTTCCCAGCGCACGGTTCCCTGCTGCGGTTGATACAAGCCATTTGCTAGCAGAAATAAGGTAGTTTTGCCGCAGCCGTTTTGACCGATCAGCCCGCAGCGTTTGCCGGCGGGGACTTTCAGGCTTAAACCCTGAATTGCCGATCGCGAATTGCAGGGATATTGGTAAGAAGTGCGATCGAATTCGAGAATTGGGAATGGGGAATTAGTCATTAGTCATTAGTCAACTGTAAGGTGCGTCGCTGATCGATGGTCGATTTTTGTTTTTGATGGTTGGTGGCGACGCACCCTACAACTCATCGATGGTCGATTTGTGTTTGTGATGGTTGGTGGCGACGCACCCTACAACTATTGATTCGCTTGCCAAAGTTGGATTTGGTAACACAAATGCCGCTCAAAAAGTTGGCTTGCTTCCAATCCTTCAACCACCAACTTCTTAAACCAGCGGCGAAATATCCAGCGCAGAAATTTGTGGACGGGCGGAACTGCGATCGCAATTAAATCTGCCACATAAATCATCGTATTCAATCCGTACCTGCGGAAAGTATCGACATACAAATCGATTGTCGGCAAAATATGAGCCGAAATATCCTCAGTTTTTACCAAACTGAATCCAGCCTGGTTTAATGCTGCATGAAGTTCGCTAACAACATGGCAATTAGAGAACATTCCCTCTTGATAATTAGCATCAGTTCGCATCATATCTGCAAGCAATACATAGCCGCCGGGATTGAGGATTTTGGCGGCACCGTTAGCAATATCCACAGCCGACATATACTGGCTGCTTTCGCTAAACAGAATCAAATCGTAGGATTTAGTTGCTTTGAAGTCTTCAAACTTGGTGAGGTGGAAAACTGCCCGATCGCCCGTACACTTGAGAAAGCGCTCTCGTTGAAACGGATCGGGTGCGAGCCCTTCCACTGCAAAAGCTCGATCGAGCAAATAAGCCGCATTTCCGCCAATCCCGCAGCCCACATCCAACACGGTGTTGATTTCTTTGGGGATAAAATCCAAGAGTTTGTCTGTGTAAGCTTGCTGAGCGCGGCGCAATCGCGCGAGTGTTAATTCATCAGCGGGCACAGGTAGGGTTTCCCAATAGCCGTAGTGAAGATAGGGCGAATCTGTCAGGCCCAAATAGTAATTAAGCGCTGCATTCTGGTAGCGAGTTACTTTGGAAATAGGAATTGATTTTGAATTCGACATTCGGAAAATTTAGTAAGTTTTAGGATTTCGGGCAGAGTTGAAACTCTTTTCAGCGCTGGCATACTTGTTCATAGCACTCAACGGTCAAAATTGGCAACTTTTGCAACAAATTGATATCTATCTGATGGTTGGCGAGCAGTAGAAAAATAATTGCTTTTTTTGGTTCGTAGCTAGCAATGATTTCGATGAGATTTGATATAGTGTTTTCCTCTATTTCTAGTTGTTGCAAATAAGCAGTTGCCTGGAATTGAGAAATAAACTGCAAATCGTACTTTACAGTATCTAAGCTCCAATTGATAGAGCCATTAATGGGAGTATCTATTTCGCAAACAACGATTCCTTGTCCTAGATGCAAAAAGCCATTCCAAGCAGTATGTCCGATGGACAAAATATTCTGGTGAATAAACAAGTTCTGCCAGTAGCCAAAACTGCCCTGCCAAACACTATCTTCGATTCGCATTTCTTTTAGTTTCCCGTTGCCTAAAATTACCTTATTGGCGATCGTCCAAGGGAACACAAAAGCAGATTAATTGTAAAAATACTGAACTAACCATCATCCATACCTCGCAGATGAAAACAACAGGTAAACAAATCGGCGGGCATCCTGACTCAGAGATGCAATTATCTCATTACAGTTGCGGGACAGCGCCGGATTCGCACCGAACTTTCCCCCTTGCGTCTGATGGCTGTTCCTCATCAGAGCCGATCGATATATTGGGATAGTACCACTATTTTGGCTCTTTGACAAAAAACTGATTAGACATCTGCAACAATTTTAAGTAATTGTGCATCGAAATGTCCTTCACAAACAATGTAAGTAATCATGGGATATCTCGCTCTCTAACGTTACCAGGTGCAACCGGATTTTTATACTGGCGGCAACTCGTCATAGAGTTCGGGAGCGACATCGGACACTTTAGCTAAAACAGCGTCGTACTTCTGGCGATTTCCTCGCTTGGCTAAATCTTCTAAATAGGTTTCAGTCATCAGCGCTGACAGTTTTTCTGCAACTGCTGTCGCTATAAATTGATCGATAGAAATTCCATCTTTCGAGGCTAACGCTTGCAAATTTTTGTACAATGAGTCAGGAAGTTGAACATTTAAATTACTCATAGCAAGGCTCCAATAGCTCTTAAAAACTCAGCAGGTGCGAGCGCTTTTATCCCAAACCGCTCAATGCCAACAAAGTCACGAATGTTGTATGTTACTACACTCTCACATCTTGCTGTAACCGCTAGTTGCAGTACCATGTCGTCTTTAGGATCGGGTAGATAGGGTCGCCAGAGAAAGAAAATGCGATGTCTTATGGCGACGGAGCAGTGAAATCCTATGAAATCTTCAATATCTGTGGCACTGACATAAAGATTAGGTAACTCTCTCAACAATACCTCTCGATATTCTAGCACTAATGGCACAGAAAGATGGATGTCAAATGCCCCTGTACCCACTAATTCTAGTAAACGAAAAGCACTGCCTTGCCTAGAGCGCAAGCCAGAAACAATGATGTTAGTATCAATCACAATCTGTGGAATTGGCATGGGAGTACGATCGTTGACTACAGTATAACTTTGCAAGCAGTCAAAATCGCAACTCTGAATAAAAAGAGCGTTAGCGAAGCTTTCCGCAGGCTCAAGGGCGATCGCCAATCCCTCCCCCTTTTCATAATCTTTTCATTATTTCTGGTTTTATGCTAAATTAAAACAATGAAAGAATTATAAAAAACCACAATGAGTAATACCGATCGCCCCAGTGCCTCGACCGCCTGGAAACCCTATCAAATTGGTATATTCGCGGTATTGCTGGGAATTTGGCTGTGCGGGTGCAGCGCTCCTCAAACCGAGCAAAATGGCGATTCTAGCCCAACTGCCGGCGATTTGACCCGCAAAGACAAAAAAGTCGTTCTCACCACCTTTACCGTGCTGGCAGACATGGCGCAGAACGTTGCGGGCGACAAGGCGATCGTCGAATCCATCACCAAGCCTGGGGCGGAAATTCACGGCTACGAAGTTACGCCCAGCGACTTAAAACGCGGGCAAAATGCCGATCTAATTTTGGAAAACGGTTTGAACTTAGAGCGCTGGGCAAATCGATTTTACAACAGTCTCCCCAAAGTTTCTCGCATTATATTAAGTGACGGAATTAAACCAATTAATATTGCCGAAGATGCCTATCGAGGCAAACCAAATCCGCACGCTTGGATGTCGCCGCAAAATGCTTTGATTTACGTCGAAAATATTCGCAAAGCATTAGGAAATCTCGATCCGGCTAATGCTGCAACCTATGACGCAAATGCAGCAAAATATAGCGAGCAAATAAGGGCGATCGATGCCAAACTCAAACAAGCTATTTCAGCCATTCCTCCCGACAAACGCTACATAGTAAGCTGCGAAGGAGCTTTTTCCTACATAGCCCGCGATTACGGCTTAAAAGAAGTTTACCTGTGGCCGGTTAACGCCGAACAGCAAGCCACACCGAAACAAGTTGAACGGGCGATCGATACAGTCAAAGCAAACCAAATACCTGCTGTCTTCTGCGAGAGTACCGTCAGCAACGAGGCACAGCTTCAGGTAGCAAAAGAAACAGGTGCAAAATTTGCCGGAGTGTTTTATGTCGATTCTCTATCTGCTTCCGATGGCCCAGCATCAACCTATCTTAAGTTACTTGAATATAACGTCAATACTTTGATAAAAGGGTTACAGAGCAAATAAAGGAGAAAAGAACATGAATGAAATCGGCATTGATATTGAGAACGTGACAGTTACTTATCACGGCAAAGTAGCTTTGTACAGCGCCTCGCTGCAACTCCAACCGGGGACGATTTGCGGTTTGGTGGGGATGAATGGCGCGGGCAAATCGACGCTGTTCAAGGCAATTATGGGGTTTGTGAAGCCAAACACCGGACGTATTTTAATTAATGGTTTGCCGATCCGTCAAGTCCAAAAAGGCAATCTGGTTGCCTATGTGCCTCAGTCGGAAGAGGTAGATTGGAATTTTCCGGTGAACGTTTATGATGTGGTGATGATGGGACGCTACGGATACATGAATCTGTTGCGGATTCCCAGATCGATCGACAAACAAGCGGTGCGAGAAAGTTTGGAAAGGGTGGAAATGTGGCAAATGCGCGATCGGCAAATCGGAGAGTTATCCGGCGGACAAAAGAAACGCACCTTTTTTGCGCGGGCACTGGCGCAACAGGGCCAAGTTTTGCTGTTGGATGAACCCTTTGCCGGAGTCGATATCAAAACTGAGAAAATGATGATCGATTTGCTGATGGAATTGCGTCAAACAGGACATACAATTCTTGTTTCAACCCATGATTTAGAATCTATTACCACATTTTGCGACCAAGTAGTATTAATTAATCGCAGTATTCTCGCCTACGGCAACACCTCAGAAGTGTTTACAGAAGAAAATCTTTCCCGCACCTTTGGCGGTTCGGTTGGGGATTTTGCGTCTGCAAAAAATCGGTTAACTCAAGTGAATCGGGAGGAAAGATAATGGATTTAATTCAGTGGTTGGTAGCACCGTTGCAGCATGAATTCATGGTGAAAGCAATTTTAGTCAGCGCTTTAGTAGGGCTGGTTTGTTCCGCACTTTCCTGTTACATGACTTTGAAAGGATGGGCTTTGATGGGCGATGCGGTTTCTCATGCGGTGATGCCGGGAGTTGTAATTGCCTATGTGCTGAATATTCCTTTGGCTGTGGGGGCGTTTGTGTTTGGGGTTGGTTCGGTAATTGCGATCGGCTTTATCAAAGCTAAAACTCGCGTTAAAGAAGATACGGTCATCGGTTTAGTGTTTACGGGATTTTTTGCCTTTGGTTTAGTCTTAATTTCTAAAGTCAGAAGTTCGATCGACTTAACGCATATTTTGTTTGGCAATGTTTTGGGTATTTCGGATGCAGACATTCTGCAAACAGTAATTATTAGTGTTGTTACTTTAGTGACGCTGGCAATTTTACGCAAAGATTTAGTGCTGTTTTGTTTTGACTCGACTCACGCGCGATCGATCGGTTTAAATATTACCTTTCTCTATTACGTGTTGCTGTCTTTGCTATCCCTGACGGCAGTTGCGGGACTTCAGACAGTGGGGATTATTTTAGTAGTAGCAATGCTGGTAACTCCGGGAGCAACGGCGTATTTATTGAGCGATAATTTTGACCGCATGACGCTAATTGCGATCGCCTCGGGCGTATTTTCTAGCGTCATGGGAACTTATATCAGCTATCACATTGACGGTTCCACAGGCGGATGTATTGTGGTACTGCAAACGCTGCTGTTTGTGTTGGCGATGATTTTTGCCCCGAAACACGGTTTGCTGGTGAGGGCGAGGAATTCAGGGGCGATCGGCGAATAAACAATGTATCTTAAAAGAGGTAGATTGCGATTTGTCGTTGGGTGTGGGCAGGTTTATGAGATTGTCTGTTTTAGACAATTATTGTCGGCGAACCTGCCCCTACAGGAATTACAATCGATTCACCGGCGATGATATTATTTAATTATCGCGATCGCACTTTTCGCCTTATTCAACAAACTCAATATTTTCATACAAATCTGCCAGGGAAATCTCTACAGAAATAGAGCTTAAAGTCAGCCGATCGCCCGCACAGCTATATTCCGAAAAAATCCACTTATTCGCATCAGTTTTCGAGTATTGTTCCACCCGTAACCGATATTGGTCGATTAATAAATACTCCTGAAAACTCGAAATACTGCGATAAGCTGAAAACTTGTCATCGCGATCGTAAGCTTTAGTAGCTTTAGATAGCACCTCAGCAATCAGCAGAGGATTGGTAATTGTATCAGTGCGTCCCGATTGAAGTTCGATCGGTTTTGCAACCACCATCACATCTGGATAAGTATAATTATTAAGCTGGGGAACCCAAAGCCGCTGATCCGAACTAAAAGTCCGATATGGTTTCCCTTTTAACGCCAGTTTCAGTGCCCCACCTAAATTAAGGGCAATTTCATTGTGATCCGGTGTGCCCCCAGCCATCAGAATAATCTCCCCATTGATAAATTCATGTCGATCCAGAGAATTAACTTCTAATTCTAGATATTCCTGGGCAGTGTAGGTTTTGGTTTCTACTTGCGCGATCATACACAACGTTCTCCTTTAATCTACCTATTTCAGTTTATCTTAAAAATCCTGCTAATTCAACGTATAGATCCTCTTTTATTATCACCATCCTGTAGGGGCGGGTTCGCCAACAGATTTAAAGGGTGCAGACAGGTTAAATAAACCCGCCCCCACCCCACAAACAAGCATAATACATAGCCGGGACGGGTTTTTGAGATTGTCGGTTTTCGGCAATTATTGTTAGTGAACCCGCCCCTACAGCAATCGCGATCGATCGACAAGACACGAGATTACTTAACAAACTTACCGGAGCGGCACAAAGTTATAGCCAGTATTTCCTCCTTGTTTAACTTGTACTAAAATCGGTTTGCCAGAGCGATCGCCACTTGGCAAAAAATTCACATCCTCGCTAGCTCCCGGTGTCGAGAAACTCGTACTTTTCAGTGCTTGCTGCAAGCCTTCCCGCGTATTATTTTGCTTCAATCCGGCGATGACAGCTTGAGCCGCATCAAAACTGGTTGCGGTGCGCCAATTTACCACTCCTCCCCACAACTGAGTAGCATTTTTAGGGAAAGTGCTACCGGGATTTGTTTCAGGATGCCAGGGAACGGGCAAAACTAAGCCGTCAACGCTCTTTTGCCCGTCTTTTAGCGTTTGAAAGGTGTACATTGTCGTGCTGCCGTAGAGCGGCAATTTGCCTTGATTGGTGCGTGCCAGAGAAATCGCGCGATCGATGCGATCGATGTGAGGTGCTAGCATCAATCCTTGTGCGCCTTTGCTGACTGCATCGGCGATCGCACTTTCGGGATTAAAAGAGGGCAAAGAAAAGTCGCAAACAGTCGGAACTAACTTGCCTCCAGCAGCAGTTAGAGCTGCCACAAATTCATCTTTAAATGATATATTATCCGGTGCTTGGGAGTCGTAACAAATAGCAATATTAGTTTTGCCTGCTGTTTTAACTGCATATTCTGCTAAAGGAGCCGCCATGATGCTAATATTGGGGACAGTCCGAAAGATGTAGCTGCCAAATCCAGAGAGATTGTTTGCAAAGCTAGTCGGTGTCACCATTACCAGTTTTTCCTGCTGATAGATCGGAGCAGCTTCGAGAGATGCGTTGCTGGCATTGTGTCCGATTACTGCTAGTATGCTCGCATCTTTTGTCAATGTCTTGGCAACTTCTCTGACAACTTCTGGACTGTTATCATCATTGACAATTTCTACTTGCAATTTTGCGCCGTTGATGCCACCGCTATTATTGATTTCAGATTGAGCTTGTGCCACACCTCGGAGAATTTCTTGGGCGACATTGGGGTTGCTACCAATGGGGACGCTGACAGCTATTTTTAAGGAAGAACCGTTGCTGGCTGTGGCATTATTCAAATAAATAACGGTTTCTGGATCGTTGCGATTTTGTTTGAGCGAAGCCTGAAATTTTTGAATTGCAGTTGAGTAATCTTTGTTCTTAAAAGCTTCAACGCCTGCTTGTTTGTCTGGTGTGGTTTGGGATGTCACCAATATCTGATTTCCTAAACTGATGCGATTGGCGATCGCACCTGATGGACTAGCACCCGCTGTAGGTGTAGATCCAGGTGTAGCTGTATCTGAACTTTTGGATGCGAACAAGCCGGGAAGGAACTTGAATGCACCAAACGCAACTAAGAAAAAGGCAACAATAAAAAATATGGGCGGCGGGCTTTTTTTGTTATCTTGGGACATAGTTTTTTATCCTTATATGATTTCTACTGAAAAGTTGTTAGCTACAATCATTATTCAAGAGATTTCGGTTAAAGTCAATTCATTAAATTCACTAATTAAGTTCATAAAAGTCATATTTGGATGTTTGGGGCGGGCAAGATGCCCACCCCACAGGGGTTTCAGGAATTTTTGCTGTGTGCGGTCGCGTTTGTGGTGCGATCGTAGAACAAGTAAGTGCGATCGACTTTGGTGAATTCATGTGCTTGTGTACAATCATAAGTGCGATCGTCTTATATCTCTGAAATTAAACCTTAAATCATGGAAATTACGATCGCCCTTCCCGACAATCTACCCCTGACTGAAGCCGATGTGCGACTCGAACTCGCGATCG
The DNA here is from genome assembly GCA_036700105.1 of Microcoleus occultus BM001215583. Taxonomy (GTDB): domain Bacteria; phylum Cyanobacteriota; class Cyanobacteriia; order Cyanobacteriales; family Microcoleaceae; genus Microcoleus. The sequence continues at coordinate 3,700 of JAUBOG010000120.1, read as the reverse complement.
TACTTTATCAGCAATACAGCCTCCGTCTCGATCGAGCCGCTCAACTCGCTGTAATATCTGTGGACGACTTCTACCAACTATTAATCGATCGCAATATCGTCACTCCGCCCGCAGATATCGATGACGAGCCCGCCGAACTCGTCCTAGCCAGCCTCCGTACATCCCTCCAGCAAATTAAAGAAGGCAAATTACACCCTATTTCCGAACTGTGGGATGGCATTATCGATAGCGTTTGAAAAAGCAACCAAATTCATAATAATGCTAGGGCGATGAGGATACTACAATAAGTGCGATCGCCTTTGGTAAATTCATGTGTTTGTGTCCTAATATAAGTGTCATAATCTTGTGCCTCTAATTTTCCGAACAGTAAAGTTTTATCATTTAATTCTACTGTGCCCAATTGCAGATATACTCTGGTTTGAGAGGGCAAGTTTTGGGGGAAATTGGATTTCCACCGAGACCGAGGCTAGACAATCTAGTCAAAGATTGCAACAGTTTGATATCGCTGATTTCATTGTTTTCGAGACTTAGCCTAGATAGTTTAGTCAAAGATTGCAACGGTTTGATATCGCTGATTTTATTGTTATTGAGACCGAGTGAAGTCAGGTTAGTCAAAGATTGCAACGGTTTGATGTCACTAATTTTATTGTTGCTGAGGCCTATATTAGTCAGGTTAGTCAAGGATTTTAGCGGTTTGATATCAATGATTTGATTAGTGCCGAGTTCGAGAAAAGTCACGCTAGTCAAAGATTGTAAGGGTTGGATGTTTCTGATTTGATTGTCGTTGAGGGTGAGATAATCCAGTCCAGTCAAGAATTGTAAGGGTTTGATGTCACTGATTTGATTGTTGTCAAGAGTGAGAAAAAACAGCTTAGTCAACGACTGTAACGGTTTAATGTCACTAATTTGATTCTTGTCGAGGGAGAGCGAAGTCAGTTGAGTCAAAAATTGCAAAGATTTGATGTCGCTGATTTCATTTCTGCTGAGGTTTACTTCAGTTAGTTTAGTCAAAGATTGCAATGGTTTAATGTCGCTGATGTCATTATTATCGAGGTCGAGTTGTGTGAGACTTGAAAGTTTCCGATCGGCCGCATCACAGTTAGTAGTCTTTGATTTCCGCAACAGCACTTCAACAGTATGTTTAGTTTCAGGACTCAGAGAAGCTTTTTCGCGACACCAATCACCAAATGTTTTGTTTGCGGGTTGCGTCTGTGCGACTGATGGGAAAGATATATTTCCACACGATCCTAAACCGATCGCACTAAAAGCAACTACCGCCACCAACCTTGACAAATTCACGTATTTCTGCATAACGATAAACTTCATAATTTTGCACCTCTAATTCCCTGAACAGTAAAGTTTTCAACAAAAAGCCTTCAGAGAGGACGATCGTCCTCTCTACAAATTGCACTCAGCTCAAATATCGGAGAATTCACCAAATGCAGCATCAATATCAGTTTCAGCAACAGCCACAGACTGAGCAACTGGTGAACGATCGGGAGACTCCGGCGACTCCACCGAATGCACATTTACTGCTGGTGATTTAACCCCATTTTCCACAACTACAGACTCAGATTTCTTAACATTAATTACAGGTGAATGTGCTCCATTTTCACCATTTTTACTGGTTTCATTCCGCAGCAACATTGCCATCAAACCGTCCAACAAACCCCCGCTACCGCCGTTACCGTTGACTGTGACATCGGGAACAACGCGAACGCTACCATCGGAAACCGCCTGCATCAATTGCAGCAGCGTGTAACTCTGCGTACCCAAAGCGTTGACACCAACTTGATAAGCATCCGCTTTTGCTTGTCCCATCAGCCGAATTCCTTCTGCTTCACCGCTTGCGTGTTCGATCGCAGCAGTTGCACTCAATTGAGCAATTTTCACCCCTTGTTCCGCCGCCACCACCTGATTTTGAATGTTGGCGATCGCAGTTGCGCGCACCAATTCTTGACGCTGCGACTCTGAAAGCCGCTGTACTTCGTAGGTTTTCTCCTGTTCCTGAGCAATTTTGCGATCGGTCAATGTTTGCATCAACTCTGCTGGCGGCGAAATCAAACCGATCAGCGTGTCCACAGCTTGCACATCATAGGCGCGTAGGGCTTCACGGACGTGTTCTGCGGCCTCTGCTTGGCGTTGGCTGCGCGCGATCAAAAAGTCGAGAATCGTATATTCTTGAGACGAATTGCGAAAGTAATTGCCGACAATTGGACGCAGCACTTGGTCGATCAGATTCTGCATCGAACCTTGCCGCGAAATCACTCTCGGCGCATCCAAAGTACCGACATGAATGATTTGAAAAACTTCTAACTCAAAGCTAAATCCGTCAAAAGAAAGCAATTTCAGAGCGCTTAATTTCGAGTCGTAACCGTGTTCCCCGCTGAACCGCGATGTAAAATTTAAAACTACGTCCGTAGTGGGAACAAGTTCGACTTTCATCACTTTTGTATTGATCGGATGTTTGCCCGGATAAAGCGGTTCCACCCACACGCCTTTATCGCCTTTATTCACAAGATTGCCGTGGGTGAAAGCCGCGCCGCTGACATCTTGGTGCGATTTTCCCACATAGGAAATTACTACTCCTACATAGCCGATCGGCACTTCGGTCATTTTTACTTGCTCAACCTGCACAAACCAGGGGTTCAGGTTCCAAGAACCCGATAAAATCACCTGTTCTTGCAAGCCCCTGCGCCCGCCCCCCTTGATGAAAGATTGCGCTTTTTGGAAATTGTCGTGACCGGGAATTATCGGCCCGGCGATTTCACCTTCATCGATCGGAATCCCGTCTAGCACGTTCGCAATTCCGACGCGATCGGGAGCAAGTTTGTAGAGTTGAAGTTCCGACGGCTGCATACCTTTTGCCGCAGCATTGGCTGAAGTAATCACCTCAAATACAGCCGTATTGATCCGATAAGTACCAGTGGTGATAATTGCTAGCTGCCGTCCTTTTTCGCCGCCCTCGGTGAGGAATTTGCGGGCATTTTGGAAGTTGTCGCAATCGACGACTTTGCCTAAAATGCGATCGGAAGGAATCGTGGCTCCGTCATTGGCAATAATCAAACCAATTTCATCTTGAGGAACCACAACAACTGGTTCTCTGCGCACGCTATATTGCCAGGGAAAATAACCAAAATGCCAGCCGGGAGGCAGGGTATCTGCTTGCAAACCTCCTTCGCCATCAAGAGCAATCAATCTGCTGGATGGCAAGTTTTTGCTGGAGAATTTCTTGGTAACAATTCCCACTTCTCGTTCGCCGATCGCAATTAAGCCCAAAGTCCAACCAATTTTGGGAATAAAGATGAAAACTAGGAACATTGCGCCTGCGGGATAGATCCAAATCGGGATGCTAAACCCTTCTTCTGGCGCTGGTTCAACTTGCTGGGGTTGGGGAGGTGGCGACGGATTGGTTTGTGCGGGAGTTGGTGGTGCGATCGCGCCTAATGCTGTAATAGTTGTTGCTACAGATACAGCCAAGGGTAGAAGTTTGCGAAGCCAACGTGATTTAGTCATAGTTTTCAACCTGCTTAAAGCTAAAACGTAAGGGAAATTTGTTTACTACAATCAGTATTCAATAGATTTCTGTTGAGGTCAATTCATTAAAGTCATTAATTATGTTCATAAAAGTCATATTTGGAAAATGGGGTGCATCTCATTTTTGCAAATATCTTCGTAGGGGCGAAGCATTTCGGCAGTA
>JAUBOG010000882.1:0-1271 GCA_036700105.1 Microcoleus occultus BM001215583 | reverse complement strand
CGCGGGGAGGGTTGGGGTGGGGTGCATTATATTTTTGCAAGAGTTCTAATGACTACTGACTTTTTTCGGTCGCGATGATGTGCAAATCCACGTGTTTGAGCGATCGCACTAACTGTTGAGTCAACGAGCCCCGAAACAGCAATTTCCAGCGCGATTGCTGGCTTTCGCCGATCACAATTTGAGTAATCCGGTACTGTTTCGCTACTTCAGAAATTGCTTGGGCGATATTCGGACTTTCCACCCGCAGAAATTGGCCGTTAAATTCTTGGCACAGCTTCTGGCAAGTTTCCACGTGCAAGCTTTCGGCTTTGGTTAAAAATCGATCGGGATCGTCCACAAACAAAGCATAAAATGGGGCATTCATGTAGCTCGCCAGCCTTGCCCCCCGCCGCAGCAGTTGCAAGGAATTGGGATAAGTCGAAACGCATACTAAAACACGTTCGTGAATGTTGCAAAATTGACCTTTGAAACTTTCTGCATCGTCTTCAACGTTATCTGCGACTTCTCGCAATGCTAGTTCTCGCAATGCGATTAAATGACGGCGCTGGAAAAAGTTTTCTAAAGATTGTTGTATTTTTTCAGGAGCGTAGATTTTGCCTTCTAGCAACCGCTCTTCTAAAGTTTCTGGCGTGACATCGACAACGACTATTTCGTCAGCGTCTTCGAGAATGCGATCGGGCACTCGTTCTCGCACTACAACTCCCGTAATTCTCGCTACTAAATCGTTGAGACTTTCTATGTGTTGAATGTTGAGCGTGGAAAAAACATCAATCCCTGCCTTGAGAATTTCTTCGACATCTTGATATCGCTTTTCTCGCAGAGAACCGGGAACGTTTGTATGAGCTAATTCGTCTACTAATGCGAGTTGAGGACGGCGTGCGATCACCGCTTCTGTATCCATTTCTGTCAGATTTTTTTCGCCTCGCAGCATTTGTTTGCGCGGCACTATTTCCAGTCCCTCGGCTTTGGCTGCTGTCTCTTTTCGCCCGTGAGTTTCTAACAGTCCGATGGCCACATCAATGCCTTCTGATTTGAGTCTGTGCCCTTCTTCCAGCATTCGGAAAGTTTTGCCGACACCGGGGGCCATACCGATAAAAATTTTGTGCTTTCCCCGGCGGCGCGTGCGATCGTAACCGCGATGCGGCTGGGCGTAAATTGCGTCTGGATTGTTACTGAGTTCGCTAGAGTGAATCATCGTTGAGTAGTTAGTTGTTCGGGGTGCATCTCATTTTTGCCAATATATTCCTAGGGGCGAAGCATTTCGGTAGTAA
>JAUBOG010000011.1:25105-34809 GCA_036700105.1 Microcoleus occultus BM001215583 | reverse complement strand
CTTGTTAAGGGGGGCTAGGGGGGATCGGATTCTATGGAGCATCATAAAAAAATGGTATTATTGTCAAAACTTCACCAGATATATACTTTAAGGAAACTTAGCCATGACCGTTGATGAAGCAATCGCGATCGCAGAAACTCTCCTCGATGGCGAAGGCTTAAACGACGTGCAAGAGCTGATCTTCAGACAATGCTGGGAAGGCCGACATTCCTATGAGGAAATTTCTCAACTCTCTCAATATAATGATGAATACATCAAAGCGCTGGCTGCTAAACTCTGGAAACAACTCTCAGAGGCTTTTGATTAAAAAGTAAAAAAAAATAATTTACGCTCTGTTTTTAAGCGATATTTGCGGCGACATCAAGTGACTTTACATCGAACTCAAGTAATTGGAGTTAATCTCAGCGGTGCTAATTTAAGCGGAGCCAGAATATCATTCGCCAACTTAAGTGAGTCTGATTCGTCAGCAGATTTACAGGGTGCAATTATATCTGATTATAATACAGTATCAGATGGAATTATTAAGCCTGAAGACGCGCACAACCAGGGAATTTTGTCTGCCATAAAAGAACGGATTTATTACTGGAATGATTTACGTTTTCGCTGCGAAGAAGAAGTGAAAATTGCCGAAGCGCTCGATCGCACAAACACCCTCTTTTTCCCCAACTCCAAAGCCCGCCTCACCACACCCGCAGGGCGACAAAACCAAGAACCAGATTTCCTGATATTCCACCAAGGCAAATGGGGTATTCTGGAAATATGGCATCCCGACACACAAAAAGATGAAACGCGCGATCGCCAGTTTGCATCCCACGGCATCCGCATCATCCACTACTGCGACGCTAACAGATGTACAGAAGAACCCGATCGCATTGTACAAGAATTTTTAGACCTATTGAGTCAGGCAAGCGGGCGATCGACAAATAAGGCGGTTTAAAAATGGGAACCATCCCCCGAGAGAGGCGATCGATTAAACTCCCAACCTATTGCATTTTCAGCCAACCATAAACCTGCTCGACCGTTAATCGCAGTGGGATACCTTCTAATACGGGCAATACTTCATTTCCCAAATACAAACGGGGTTGCTGTTCGGACACAAAAACTAAAATACTGCTATCATCGGGGTCGAGAAACCAGCCCAACCGACTGCCAAAATTCAGGCAATACAGAATATTCCCAATAACTTTATTAGGCTTTTGTTCGGGTGAAATAATTTCAACAATCCAATCGGGTGGCAAATTAAACCTATCGGGCACTTCACCCGTCTCAGTAAAAGGAATCTGCGCCCAGAGGAAAACGGCAATATCGGCAACGATCGCCCGATTGCCAAAACTACAGCACAATTCGGGAAAAGCATACGCAATTCGATCGCTTTCACAGACGCGATTCACCGCATCGCAGAGTTTTCCTTGGAGGCGGCTATGTCTTCCTTTGGGCATCGGTTTCTGAATGATTTCTCCTTCGATATATTCGCTCGCAGGTTTGGTTTCTGGCTGTTGGAGAAACTCTTCTAGGGTTAGTTTTGTTTGGTTCAGGGCGATCGTCATATTGACCAGAATATAGTTTGCCTGTTGTCTGAGATCCTGCGTGGCACGATTTTTGACAATTAATCGATCGCTCATACTAATTGTGAATCGCCACCCAAAAGAGATGCCCGCAAATTCTGCCAGTACGCAGCCGTCACGGGTTCCCCATCCGAGTCTAAACCCTCTTGCAGTAAACCTTCTAGTTTGGCTTGCGCCTGTTTTCGCTGGCGATCTTACTGCACCAAATCTAGAAAATATTCTACCGCACTGGCATAAGCCCCTGCCTGAATTTGACCCTCAATATAGGTTTGCAGCTCGAATGGTATGGCAAGAATAACGTTCATCGTCAACACAGATTTAGGATATCTATCATTGTATCGATCGGCGATCGGGCAGCACCATAAAAATTAAAATTTGCAGCTTGAACATCGGTATAAAGTTAAACACCCGATCGCGTTGTCGGAGACTTTTTAGATTTATTGAGTCAGGAATAGGGCGAGTGTTTTTTTTCGTAAGGGCGATCGAACTCTGCAATCAGGTAGCTGACGGGGTAACAACAGAGTCAAAACATCGATCGAATAAAGGACATAGCCCGATCGCCCCCTCTGAAAAAAATGGTAGTTTATTGGGTCTTATTCTCATTAATCCATTAATAATATCTTGACAAAATTCCCTGCCAATTACCCAATATTGACCGTATAATCCTAAAATTGTTCGGCGACTAATCAGAAAATTCTGAAGACAGAGTAAAACAGTTGTGTAGTTTGAGGAGTTAATCAAGTATGGGAAACCTGATACGGTTGATGCGATCGCCGAGATCGCTAGGTTTTTGGGCCGCAATCGCCCTAATGGTGGTGACGACGCTTCCCTGCTCAGCACCGGCAAACGCTGCACCCAAATCACAAAGGGAAAAAACCTCATCGCTAGAGAGTGGCCGCAATACTGCCCGCTTGCGTGTCAAACACAGAATGACTCAAGGAAGATGGATCGAAGTTAACTTGTCCAGACAGCGTTTAACTGCTTGGGAAAATAGCAGAGTCGTTTATTCCACAGCAATTTCCAGCGGTAAGCGTTCGACTCCTACTCGCCGAGGTGTGTTTGCCATCCAAAGTAAATATCGCGCCAAGACTATGCGGGGACGGGGATACGTCGTGCCTGACGTTCCGTACACGATGTTCTACTCTGGCCCCTATGCCATCCACGGCGCTGACTGGCACAACCGCTTTGGTACGCCCGTCAGCCACGGATGCATAAATCTGCCCGTAGGTCAAGCTCGCAGGCTGTTTCGTTGGGCTCTCGTGGGAACGAGAGTCGAAGTGCGTTAGAAAATTTAAGGTGGCAGATTTGAGAGAGGCAAAAACTAAATTTTTTGACAAAAAAGCAGATTGCAGGTTTATGTGGGAAAACCTCCAATTCTATTGGTATTTCGATTGGTATTTCGATTGCGGATAGAGAGCTTTTGCTGGATGTGCTACAGTTGGATGAACGCCAATTTTGGGGGTAAATAACCCGAATTAGCCAGAACCGGTAGAAGAGGCATTTAAGCGGGGTATCTCGGTTTCGTTGATGGCTCGACCCTCTAGCAGATGAGAGCTAGGGTCAGCTATTCTGGGTTTAGCTGCGAAACTTTTGAAACTGGGGTTTTTGCAGGTTTACCTGCAAGTTGAAGAAGTAAAATGGTATCCGCATGGGTTTGTCGCAAGGTTACAGATGCGGAAAGCTATCCAGTCGCATTTATAACTACATTCAATTTATTAGGGAAACAGTTATGTATTGTGCCAAGTCTATGTATCAGGGAGGAATGATTGTTTGTGCAGATGATGCGGATTACTCCAGTTACTCAAATTTAGGTCTACGCTGTCTGGAATGTGGTGAAGAAGTTCATCTAAAAAGGGGGGACTATAAAAAACCTCATTTTGCTCATTTTAAAGCGACTTCTTCTAGTAGATGTTCGCTTAGAGTAACAGGCTACAGCGAAGAATCGAGTGGCTTAACCCCAGAAGACAAAAAGCAAAGGCGTGATTTATTTCAAAAATACTTTCTGAATATTATAGCAAGGAGTGATGATAATTTTTATCAAAAAATTCACGTAATTAAAGAAAAAATTAATACCCAGAAATTGAATAACTTTACTGAAGCCTGTTGCAATCATTTTTCCGATAACAGTAGTCAATTGGAAACGGAATGCCGAATATTGTCGTCAAAAACTTACGATCAAAATTTATTACTACAAATACTTATTGCTTGCGAAGCGATAGACTATTTATCTTTATCATCTAGTCGCATTTTGCTAGAGCAGTTGGTTCATTACAGCCTAGATAAATTCTGTATTACCATCACTGACAATTGGGATAATTATCTAACTCAAATCCAACCCAATGAAATAATCCAACAAATTAAAGATATAGTTATTAATGTTTCTTGGTTGTCAATTTTATCTGAACTGCAAGACATTGAGAGATCGAGGAGAATATATGGTTTTGGTTTATGATAATTAAACTTAACCTCTGTCACGGTATCTCAAAAGAGTATCTTCTATGTAGTGAGTTATAATCTTACGTATTTCTAAATTAGCTTCTCTAACCAGTTTCATATGTTCTGGATTATTGCGACTAAACTTAAAAACATTTTGGTTTGTACGAAGTCTTGCCTTTAGAGGATTTACAGTTACAGAACGATTGACAAGTCCATGAACAACTAAATTTCTTGTAGCTGTAAGCAATGGGTCTTCATTCATTGGACGACTTTCATTATTCTGAATAAGTTCAAACAAACTTGATAAGCTGACTAAAAGGAGTACAGGATCTATTTTTGACCCTTTAATTAAGTTATTCTCGATAAAATAATATCTTTCTATGTATTCATCTAAGAATTCTGATTTGGGAGCAGTTATTAAATTACGGAATTTCAATTTATTAATCGTCTTCAATACTAAATACTGAGAATTTTCATGTGTGTTAGGGGCGTCATATCCATGATATTGATATTCCTCGCTATTTTTATTTTTTATTAGAAATACCTCGGCTACTGTAGCTGCCCAATCACCTGAAAAACCTACTAATCTATAAGCATAAGACTTTATTTTTTCTTTGGCGTATTCCCAAAAATCTTCTAATTTTTGCTCTATATGATAGTCTTTTTCTATAATTAAAGCCTCAATGTTTGCGCGTCCATCTACAAAATTATCCTTTGATAATTTTGCATAAATTCTGTACTCGTCACCCCCTTCATCGGGACATTTTAAAAGTTCAACCACATCCCCAGGGTTTTCACCTCCGTCTGGGACATACCGAATGTATCCTGTGAACTGAGCTACTGCTTGATATTGAAACGGTGGAGATGCGGGGTTCATATTATGACATTCTCGATAAATCAATTACTCAATCCCAAATTCCCAGTTTACAGAAAATCAACCACACTTCCCAGAAGACACAGCAGCAGCAATCAACCGCTCCATACCAGCTCGCACAATCACTGCTAGGTCACTCAGTGGCATACACTGAATTTTTTTTAGCAACTCGTTGGTATCCAAAGGTTCCTGCACCGGCTTACCTTCAAGATGAGCCATGAGCTCTTCCATCGTAAAGCCTGCTCTGGCGGCAATCTGAATCAAATTTTTCGTATCTGGGAACACCTGCCCTTTTTCCCAATACTGAACAGCAGACGTAGAGACTCCCAATAGCCGACCAAAAGCGCTAAAACTCATGGAACCACGGGATCGCTTCACAACCTCAATGAGTTTTTCCGTTTTCTCATTTTTCGGCGTTACCTTCGGATTGGGATTCGGTGTGCGGTTTAACGGAGGGACAAAAGATTTAATCAGTGCTTCTTCAATTTGAGAAAGCAATGATTCATCACTACAATGAAGCCATGCAATCCGAACATTCCCTATCGTTTTAAGTTCGGTATAGCGATGGTGAACATTCCAGCGAGCGGCCAAATTTTTAGAACGACCAATATAAAGAATTTCATCCGAATTTCCAAGGGCAAAATAAATAGCGGGTAATCCCGGTAAGTTCTGTTTTTCTGTTAAAGGCAAAGATGGTAAAGTCAATGGGTTAACTTGCAATAACTTTTCGATCACTTTTTTATACCTAAAAAAATAAACGATTTTATAAAAGCAGCCAACACAGCCAATGTAATCGATATCGTTAATTCCCAGTTTACAGATAAATCTGCCGAATACTCATTCTCCAGCAGCCTCAGCCGACGCAGCGAATCTATCCGCTACAGCTTTAGCAATTAGCGCCACCTGACTCAGAGGCAAAAACTGAATTTTTTTGACAATATCGTTAATTTCTGGTGGTTGCGAGACTGGATTACCATCCAAAAAGCTGAGAAACTCTTCCAGAGTATAGCCTGCTCTCGCTGCGAGCTTACCCAAGTTTTCAGTATCGGGAACCGTATCGCCCCTTTCCCAAAGCTGAACAGCAGTCGCAGAAACGCCCAAAAGCTTACCAAACGCTCGCTGACTCATTGTTCCGCGCGCTGTTTTGATGATTTCACTAAGTTTTTGTCTATTTTGGATGTTCACAATTTAAAAGCTACTCGACCGTACCTACAAGTAAACTGGTCAGTTTATAAATCATTATCATTCAATAGTTTATTCTTTGACTTGTCACCATTGACAAACAAGTAAGTTTAGTATAAAATTAAAAGTATAAATTTAGTAGCCCTGGATCTGAGTATCCCTCGCGATCCAGCAGTCAGAAAATAATGACTAATAGACGCACACAGAGAACACGCAACACCCGTCAAAGCCTCACAGCCTCCGGTTGGCTAAAACCCCAGCGCTGGCAAATCTCCAAAACAGAAGCAGCCGAAGCTCTGAGAATGCCCGTCAACCGCATAGTCAAAGTGTATCCCAAACAGCATCAAGTAATAATTGTTTACCTGAACAAGAAAGGACAAAAATGCAGTTCCTTTTTCAGCTACAGACTATTTGCCAGATGGGAACAAGAGACGATCGCCGCAATTGCCAGTTGTCGAAACCAGCAAACCCTAGCACCCCTAGAAGTCATTGTACAGTATGACCTCGAACATTTCAAATATCCGCTCCACAGCGCCGACGCAATTTGGGAAGCCCTACTCAACCATATCTCCCGCGTAACAAGGGAACTGAGGCTGAGCAAACAATGCGCCTAGCCCCCCATCACTCCATCAATTAGTAGAAGCAGCCAACTCAGCCAAACGTTCCTGCTGATCCTGAGAAATGCAAGTCTGAATAATCCCCTCAATATCCCCTTCCAAAACAGTATTGAGCGAGAAATTTTCCCCCAAACGGTGGTCGGTAGCCCGATTATCCTTATAGTTGTAGGTGCGAATTTTTTCCGATCGCGAACCAGTACCAACCTGAGCCAAACGCCGCGACTTCACCTCATCCTGCTGTTCCCGCAACTTCATATCGTAGAGCTTAGCCCGCAAAATCTGCATCGCCCGCTCCTTATTCTGCAACTGACTGCGCTCCTCAGTACAGAAAATCCGAATCCCAGTCGGCTTGTGAAACAAATCCGCAGCAGTTTCCACCTTGTTCACGTTTTGGCCGCCAGCACCGCCCGATCGAGCCGTACTCATCTCAATATCCTTCGGATCGATGTGAATCTCCACATCATCAACCTCCGGCATCACAGCCACCGTAGCCGTCGAAGTGTGAATCCTGCCGCCCGCCTCAGTCACAGGCACCCGCTGCACCCGGTGTACCCCAGCCTCAAACTTCAGCTTGCTGTAAACGCTGTCGCCCGTAACTTCCAGAATCACCTCTTTAAAGCCGCCCATTTCCGCCAGCGACTCGCTCACCAACTTCACTTGCCAGCCTTGAGTTTGAGCGTAACGGGAATACAGGCGCAGCAAATCTCCCGCCCAAATACTGGCTTCATCGCCGCCAGTACCCGCCCGAATTTCCAGCATGATGTTCTTGTCGTCGTTCGGATCGCGCGGTAGCAGCAACACCTTCAAACGACTTTCCAAATTCTCCAATTTTGACTCGAGTTCCTCAACTTCCAGCGCGGCCATTTGCTGCATTTCTCGATCGCCCGCCGCCTCTTTCAGAACTTGACGCGCACCTACTAAATCATCTTGAGTTGTTTTCCACAGCTCAAAAGTATCGACCACTTCCTCCAAGGACGATCGAGCTTTCGCTACCCGCTGAAACTCATAATTATCCCTAGCCACATCCGGGTCAGCCATGCGGCGAGTCAACTCGTGAAAAGTTTGCTCCACCGACTTCAATTTATCCAGCAAATAAGATTCAGCCATTGTCAAATGTCCTCCGTCAATCGATTTTAGATTTTAGATTTTAGATTTTAGATTTTAGAATTGAAGAGAAGTTTGGCTGGAATCTCGATCGCGCGAGGGCAGCCAATTAGCGAGTCTTCAATTCTTCAATTTCCAATCCGATGGCAGTAAGTTGTCAGTAGCAAAAACTACTCTCAACAAACTATCGATTTTAGATTTTAGATTTTAGACTTTAGATTTTAGAATTGAAGAGCTGTTGGAATAAAATGCCGATCGCACTCAACTGCCCGCATAGCAAGTCTTCAATCTAAAATCTAAAATCCAAGGGCGGCAAGTTGTCGGCAGCAAAAACTACTCTCAACAAACTGCGGACAAATGACAATCCGGCTACTTCTTCTTTTTGCCTTTGGCAGCAGCCTTAGCTTCTGCGGTCGGAGCTTCCATTTTCAAAGGTCCAGACGAAGCATCTGCCTTCGGCATTTCGACATCCGTCATGCCGTACTTCCGCATAAAGCGTTCCACACGACCTTCAGTATCAATAATCTTCTGAGTGCCAGTATAAAAAGGATGATTCCCAGACCAAACATCAACTTGCAGTTTCGGTCTAGTCGAACCAACCGTCATCACGTGTTCTCCGTTGCAATAAACCTGAGCTTCCGGATACCACTGAGGGTGAATGCCATCTTTTGCCATTGTTTTTTTACTCTCTAATTTTTGACTTTACTGCCATTTTAGCCGTCATCGGACTTGCGTACCAACAACAGCCGCGATTTTGCCATATCTGCTTTGAAAACCAGAATCAGGAATCTGAAAAACACCTTGAAAAAAGGAGGATGGAATCTAGAAAATTTTTCTTTCTTCCCTCTTCCCTCTTCCCTCTTCCCTCTCTTCGCAAATATTTAGGGTTTAAAACCTCCACTCCAGGAAGCCGAATTGTTTTGAGAACTAGGCTAGGGCTTAGCGGAGAGTTAAATCCCCGTTTTAAAAACCTCAACTGTCAACTGTCAACTGTTTAACGCTTCGAGTATTGAGGAGCCTTGCGAGCTTTCCGCAAACCGTACTTTTTCCGTTCTTTAGCCCGCGGGTCGCGAGTCAAATAGCCCTCAGTCTTGAGAGGCTTGCGGTTGTCGGGGTCTAATTGACAAAGCGCTCTAGCCACACCCAAGCGAATCGAGTCAGCCTGACCTGTCAAGCCACCGCCTTCAACTTTCACCAAAATGTCGTACTCATTTTCCAGACCCAAAGTTTCCAGAGGGGCCTTAGCCAGCGCCAAATAAGTAGGGTTGAATTGCAGGTACAAATCCCCTTCTTTACCGTTGACAGTCAGTATGCCAGTGCCGGGAACCAAGCGCACCCGCGCTACTGAACATTTGCGGCGGCCGGTACCCCAGTACACAGCGCGGCCGGTATCTGTTGCTTGCATTACTCATTTCCTCCCGGAATCGTGTGAACAATTAACTCTTCTGGTTGTTGAGCTGCGTGCGGGTGGTTGGGGCCAGCGTACACTTTCAGCTTCGTAAACAATTGTCTGCCCAGAGATGTGTGAGGCAGCATTCCCCGAATCGCTTCTTCGACAATTCTTTCGGGCAAACGTGCTTGCAATTTGGCAAAAGTTTCTGTTTTCATGCCGCCCGGTCTGCCAGAATGGCGGCGGTAGATTTTCTGGGTGCGTTTTTTGCCAGTAACAGCGATTTTGTCGGCATTGATCACAATGACGAAATCGCCGGTATCCATAGAAGGAGTGTAAGTCGGTTTGTGCTTTCCCCGGAGGTACATGGCAACTTCAGTTGCCAAACGGCCCAGCCGTTGATCGGCGGCATCGACCACGTACCACTTGTGCTCTAGGGAGTCTTTAGTAGGGACGTAAGTTTTGTTCATTGTTAGTTGTCAGTTGTTATTTGTTAGTTGTTATTTGTTAGTTGTTATTTGTTAGTTGTTATTTGT
>JAUBOG010000011.1:0-25005 GCA_036700105.1 Microcoleus occultus BM001215583 | reverse complement strand
GTTGTTATTTGTTAGTTGTTATTTGTTAGTTGTTATTTGTTAGTTGTTATTTGTTGCCAATAACTAATAACCCATAACTAATAACCAATAACTAATAACCAATAACTAATTTGGGCTGAGTGTCGTACCAGACATCTGGGGGAAAGGGAAATTCACCATAGCCAACCCGCAGCAGGCACAAACCTTGAGGGGGAGCGGCATATTTTACCATTTCTCGGCGTTCGTTGACCCAGATATCGGTGAAATTGTCGATCGCCCTTTCCCCGCGACCCACCTGCACCAGCAACCCCACCAGCAGCCGCATCATCCCGTACAGAAACCCGCTCGCCTGAACCTCGATATAGATCATAGGCCCAGAACGGTGACACTCTGCTGCTTGCACGTCTACCCAAGAATGAGGCCGGACAGAACCCGCGCGGTGGAAAGCAGCCAGGTGATGCCGCCCGATTAGCGGGGTCATTGCTGCCTGAATCAAAGATTCATCCACAGGCGCGTGATAGCAGTGCCAAGCAAAAGGACGCACAAACAAATTCGGGGTCTGGTCTGTATAAAGGGTGTAGCGATAGCGCCGCCAACTGGCTGAGAACCGAGCGTGCCAGGTTGGTTCCACCTTTGCCGAAGCTCGAATTAAAATATCTTTTGCCAGTCGAGAGTTGAGAACGCTTGCCCAGCGGTGAGCCGGAATTGGGCCGGCGGCGTCAAAATGCGCTACTTGAGCAGCCGCGTGAACTCCCGCATCAGTTCTCCCGGCAGCGTGCAGCGTTACCGGGCGTTCCAGAACAGTCGATATTGCTGTTTCAATTTCTTCTTGTACTGTACGCTGGTTCGGCTGTCGCTGCCAACCGTGAAAGTTAGTGCCGAGGTATTGGATCACCAAAGCAACGCGCTGTATCGATTGGGGGTTTTCGATTGGGGATTTTGGATTGTCACTCATAAATCAAAAATCTCCCACCCAAAATAGAATTAAACCAGTTCGACGATCGCCATTTCGGAATTGTCTCCTTGACGGGGGACAGTTCGTACTACGCGGGTGTAGCCGCCGTTGCGCGAGCCGTAGCGTTCTTGTGCCGCCTCAAACAAGGCGTGTACTAACTGTTTGTCGTAGATATAGCCCATCGCTTGGCGGCGAGAGGCCAAGGAGCCATCTTTTGCCAGGGTAATCATCCTGTCCGCCTCTGAGCGCAGCGCTTTGGCGCGGGCGAGAGTGGTAGTGATTTTACCGTGGCGGATTAATTCGGTGGTCAGCGAGCGCAGTAGGGCGCGGCGCTGGTCGGCCGGTTTGCTGAGTTGGGGAACGCGACAGCGGTGACGCATAGCAGTTGGTATTGGTAATTGGTAATTGGGCGTGGGGACAGTCCGCGACTTTGCTTAGCGGTGAATTCTTGGTTTTTCAGAACTCGCGCACTTAAAATTCCGAACTTGTTTACCCGTTACCCGTTGATTAACTTTTAGCTGACTTTTCCTGGGGCAAGGTAATGCCCAAGCGCTTTTGTAAGGCTTCAATCACTTCTTCTGCGGACTTCTGCCCGAAGTTCTTGATCTCGAGCAAGTCTTCTTGGGTATAATCCAATAAGTCTGCGACTGAGTTGATCTGAGCCCGCTTGAGACAGTTGTAAGCCCGGACGGACAACTGCAATTCTTCGATCGGAATTTGGCTCGTAGGATCGGCTTCACCTGGATACTCTGGTTTGAGAGAATCTTGGGTGATGTCTTTGAGAGGTGCAAACAAATCTACTAGGATGTGGGCAGATTGACTCAGAGCTTCTTGAGGAGTCACGCTGCCATCAGTCCAGATTTCCATCACCAGCCGGTCTTTCTCGACCGTCCCGCCTAAGCGAGCATCTTCTACGCTGTAGTTGACTCTGCGAATCGGCATAAAGATGGCGTCTATTTGGAGAAAATCCAAAGCCGACCCATCATCGCGACTGCGGTCTACTGCTCGGTATCCGATGCCTTTTTCAATTCTGAATTCCATTTCCAGAACTGAGCCGGGGGACAGAGTTGCAATGTACTGGGATCGATCGATCAATTCTACCTCAGAGGGCAAATCGAATCGATCGGCAGTAACTGTGACTGGCCCCTCAATCCGCAACCTACCGATTTGTGGCTGCTGGGAATGAGTTTTGAGAACAACCTCTTTCATGTTCAGGAGAATTTCCAGAACGTCCTCACGTACCCCTTCGATCGTGGCAAACTCGTGATTGACGCCCGCGATGCGGACTGAAGTTACTGCTGTTCCTTCCAAATTTGACAGCAGAACTCGCCGGAGCGCATTCCCAACAGTTGTTCCCTGACCGCGATCGAGCGGTTCCAGAACAAATTTTCCGTACTGACTGCGGTCTTTGTCAGTGTTAGACTCTATACATTCAATTTGAAACTGCGCCACGGAGTGACCTCCCTTTTCCACTTTGGATTTTTGATTTTGGATTTTAGATTGCAGAGCATACCCCTGAACGGATTTCGGATTTTGGATGGACGGGGCAACAGTTAGAACCATTAGTTTTTGACTTTAAGCAGTTAGCCAATATCCAAAATCTAAAATCTAAAATCTCAAATCGTTTTAGACTCTACGCCGCTTGGGAGGGCGACAGCCGTTGTGAGGAATTGGGGTAACATCTCTAATCAGGGTAATTTCCAGTCCCGCCCCTTGCAGCGCGCGAATAGCAGTTTCTCGACCTGCTCCCGGCCCGCTTACCATTACTTCTATTTGGCGCATTCCCTGGTCGTTGGCTCTGCGGGCTGCACTTTCTGCTGCTGTTTGAGCTGCAAAGGGAGTACCCTTTTTCGCTCCTTTAAAACCGCTGGAACCTGCGGATGCCCAGGATATTACTTCGCCGTTAAGGTCGGTAATAGTTACAATCGTGTTGTTGAAGGTAGACTGGATGTAGCCTACCCCATTGGGTACATTCCGTTTCTGCTTTTTTGCACCAGATTTCTTGCCTGTTTGTTGTCGCGCCATATTAGTCTCTTTAACGTTTCTCTCAACTAATTTCCCGAAGCGCTAGGAGCCAGCAGCCCCCAGCGTAGTTTTCCCAAAAAGATACTACTTTTTGGAAGGTGCCTTTTTCTTGCCCGCAACAGTTCGGCGGACGCCGCGACGGGTTCTGGCGTTGGTACGGGTTCGCTGACCCCGCACTGGCAGACCCAAACGGTGGCGCCGACCGCGGTAAGTCCCGATATCCATCAGGCGCTTGATGTTCATTGACTCCCAGCGCCGGAGGTCTCCTTCGATTTGGTATGTGCTTTCTACGTGAGTCCGCAGAAGTGTCACGTCGGCCTCTGTTAAATCCTTGACGCGAATGTCAGGATTTACGCCTGTTGCAGCGATAATTTCTTGGGCCCGCGACAGGCCTATTCCGTAAATGTATGTCAGACCTATTTCGACGCGCTTATCGCGTGGAAGGTCTACCCCGGCAATCCGTGCCACACTTTTTGTCTCCCTAGTTTTCCTGTTTGGCTACAATATTCAATTAGGCAGCACCTGGATGCGATGCCCAATCTTCCTGTTTTCTAACCTTGGCGCTGTTTGTGTTTCGGGTTAGTGCATATCACCATCACTCGACCGCGACGGCGGATGACGCGACATTTCTCACAAATTTTTTTGACAGATGCTCGAACTTTCATCTTTCTTCCTGCCTGGAGAACCCCGCTCTACTGGAGAGCAGGCACGCACTGGACTGCCCGTAGAGCGGTGGGAGGAGAGGCTGGGCAAGGTGTAGGCCTCTCCTCGATTAAATTGTATAAAGTGCGGGTGGTTTTATGAAGGAGCCCGCTTGCACCCACTCCCATTGCTGGGGTAAAGTTCGCCTGCACAATAATGTTGGCGATCGATACTTTTACGGTGTAGCAATGACTTAACCCGGTACACCGGTGGGTTGTTGACGCCCTTCTCGGCAACACTACAAACGTAGCATTATAGCATAAATTTGACGCTTTTTACCAAATTCTCTCTAATTAAACTTAGAATTAGTTTTTAGAAAGTTTTATCTAAGCCTATTTTTTCCGAAGGCGATAAGTAATCCGGCCTTTGGTTAAGTCGTAGGGAGTCAATTCGACTTTGACGCGATCGCCAGGCAGAATTTTGATGTAGTTGCGGCGGATCTTGCCGGAAATGTGAGCTAGCACGTTAAACCCATTATCTAGGTCAACGCGAAACATCGCATTGGGCAGGGATTCCGTCACTGTCCCTTCCATTTCAATTAAATCTTGCTTAGACAATTTGGTATTTACCTCAACTCTACATTTGATTAACTAGGAGTGTTCCAGCGTCGATCTCAAAACCTATTTACTGGTAAGAGCGAACGGGAACAGGGGCAAAAATTCGGGCACGGTCGATCGACTTCTCGACTCAACCAACGGCTCGCTTTAGCTTTATTTAAGTAAAGTTGCCGCAATTAGTATCGAGTTCCCTCCTGTTTTTAGCAGCCCTCACAAAACCTGATAGCACAAAAAGCTCCTAGTTAACATATCTTAGCAAAAGCTGGTGAGTAACAAGCTCGATCGAGAGGGTTCAAGAGTCGCCTGAGAGAGCCTTTTGAAGTTCTGCGGTAACTTCCTGCATCTCGCGATCGCCATCAACCGCAACCAACTGTTCGCGGTTTCTGTAAAACTCAATCAAAGGCTCAGTTTGCTCGCGGTAAACTTGCAACCGGCGGCGGATCGTCTCCTCGTTGTCATCCTGGCGACCGCGCGACAGCAGGCGAGCCACCAAAACATGGTCGGGAACGTCCAAATTGACCGCTCTCAGAGCGCAGTCCTTTCCAGACTTACTTCCCCCTTCAGATCCCACATCGCAGAGCAGTTTGTCAAAAAACGCTGCCTGCGGGACTGTGCGGGGAAAGCCGTCCAAAATCCAGCCACCGCTGGCATCTGGTTGATTCATGCGTTCTTGTACGATATCCATCAATAACTGGTCGGGAACCAACTCACCAGCATTCATGTAGGCTTGGGCTTTTTCACCCAAAGCAGTTTTGGCCACCACGCAGGCGCGCAGGATGTCACCGGTAGAAATGTGGGGTATTTTCCAAAGAGCGGCTAAGAGCTGAGCCTGAGTTCCCTTTCCTGCCCCTGGAGGCCCCATAAAAATCAATTGCATTGCGATTACTTCACCATTCCTTCATATCGTTGGGAGATGACGTAAGTTTGAATTTGCTTAGCTGTTTCGATCGCCACACCTACTAGAATCAGTAAGGAAGTTGCGCCAAAACCTCTAAAAGTTTGCACTCCGATCGCGCTTTCTACAGCAGTTGGTACAATGGCCACCAGACCGAGAAATATCGCTCCCAAGAAAGTCAAACGGTTCAAAACCTTCTCCACATAATCGCTGGTTTTCTGACCGGGACGAATCCCAGGAATGCTGGCACCCATTTTTTTCAAGTTCTGAGACATATCTACGGGGTTGACAATCAACGAAGCGTAGAAATAGCTGAAGAACAGAATCAAAGTCAGATAAAACAGTGCGTAAGCCCAAGGCGCCGGGCCGTTTGGACTCAAGACATTAGCGACTTGAACCAAAAACGGGTTGTTGAGAGACTGAGCCAGGAAAGAAGGCACGATCAACACCGAAGATGCAAAAATAATCGGCATTACTCCGCCTTGATTCAAGCGCAGGGGCAGGTAGCTGCGGCTTTCCCGATAAACTTTGCGGCCGACTTGGCGGCGGGCCGAAATAATCGGAATGCGGCGGGTACCTTCCTGAACAAAAACAATCCCGACAATCGTCACCAAAAACACCAGCAGCAGCACAATTACGCGCCCGACAACTTGCGTGTCACCACTTTGAGCCAATTCAAACGTTTGCCCCAAAGAGCGCGGCAACACCGACACAATGTTGATAAAAATCAACAGCGATGCTCCGTTTCCAATACCTCGCTCCGTCACTACTTCCGATATCCACATCACAAACATCGACCCTGCTGTCAGAGCTAAAGCAGTTTGCGGGATGAAAAAAGGCGATGGAGTCTGAGCAAAAGGGCTGACCCAAATTGCAATGCCGATGCTTTGCAGAATTGCCCAGCCCAAAGAAACGTAGCGAGTAATTTGAGAAATCTTGCGCCGCCCTGCTTCCCCTTCATTTTTCTGCAAGTCTTCTAAACTTGGCAGAGCCGCAGTTAGAAGCTGCACGATAATTGAAGCATTAATGTAGGGCAAAATCCCCAGCGCAAAAATCCCCAAAGCTGACAGCCCGCCTCCTGAAAACAAGTCCAAAAAGCCAATTAAAGGGCTATTTTGAACGTTTTGGGCAAAGGCGGCTCGATCGATACCGGGGACTGGCAAGTGGACGCCCAGGCGTACTAAAATCAACAAGCCAACGGTTACGAGGATGCGGCCCCGCAAACCAGCAGCTTGAGCCATCTGCATGAACGTTTCTTGTGCAGTTGGCGCTTTCTCTCTACTAACGTCCATAGTTACGATTTTGGATTTTAGATTTGGGATTTTCGACTAAATCATTTTCTGATAGCAAGAAGAGAGGATTTGAGATTTGGACATACTCTCAAACCTCAAATCTTCACGCAACTAATTCGCAACTTCCGCCGGCGGCTTCAATTTTGGTGCGAGCACCTGCGGTAAAAGCTTTGGCGCGCACTTGCAGAGGCACATTCAGTTCGCCATCTCCTAAGATTTTCAGCGGCCCATTGTCAGTATTGACAATTTTTGCTTGGATCAAAGAGGTGAGAGTAACTTCTGTGTTTGCTGGCAGCGATGCTAATTTACTTACATTAATGGTAGTGTACTCTTTGCGGTTCACCATCGGGAAGCTTTTCAGCTTGGGGAGGCGGCGGTAGAGAGGATTTTGGCCGCCTTCAAAACCGGGTCTAGTGCCGCTACCGGCTCTAGATTTTTGACCGCGCATCCCTTTACCGGAGCTCGCGCCTTGACCGGCAGAAATACCTCTGCCTAAGCGGCGCGGGCGTTTTGTGGAACCCGCTTTTGGTCGGGCGTCTTGCAATCTCATAGTTTTGGTATTTGGTAATTGACAGTTGACAGTTGACAGTTGACAGTTGACAGTTGACAGTTGACAGTTCGTCGAAGATTAAACAAAGAAACTGGTAAGAAGTAACAGACAGCTCAAAGTTGAAAAAACAGGTAATTGCGATCGCTCAACTGTAAACTGTCATAGCTTTGATTCAAGACTCAATCTTTAACACCCAAAACTGACTGTTTCCCGTTCCCTAGTCCTTAACCGTAGAGGTTTTCTACTGGAATTCCGCGTTCTTGAGCAACTTCGGACAAGGTGCGGAGAGTGGAGAGGGCGTTGACTGCGGCTCGGGCGTTGTTTAAGGGATTTCCGGAACCTAGCTGTTTGGCTAAGATGTTGCGGACTCCTGCTAGTTCGAGAACAGTTCGCACTGCTCCCCCTGCAATTACCCCGGTTCCGGGTGCTGCAGGCCGCATCATTACTTTGGCTCCGCCGCCTGCACCGTTGATGGGGTGAGGGATGGAGTTAGCTTTGGTGAGGGGGACTTCAATTAGGTGCTTTTTGCCGTCAGCGACGCCTTTTTTGACTGCACCGATAACGTCGCTAGCTTTGCCGACTCCGACTCCAACTTGACCGCGTTCGTTGCCGATAATGACTATGGCGCGGAAGCTGAGTTTTTTACCGCCTTTGACTACTTTGGTAACGCGGCGAATCTGAACTACGCGTTCTTGCCATTCGGATTCTTTTTCGCGCCCTTTGTTGTTGCTGCTTTTTTTCTTGTTGCGCTGTTCTTTTTGTTCTGCCATAGTTTTGTCCTGTGGGAATTAGTAATTGGTGAAAGGCGATCGGCAATTGGTAATTGTTTGAGTAAAAAGTAAAAATAGAAGAAATCTGGTTTTTGCCTTTTAACTTTCAACTTTTGACTTTTTACTTTTTAATTACTCATTACCCGCTACCCATTACCTCCTCTAGAAGTCTAACCCGGCTTCGCGAGCTGCTTCTGCGAGGGCTTTGACGCGACCGTGGTAGAGGTTGCCTCCGCGATCGAATACGACTTTGACTATGCCGGCGCCCGAACAGCGTTTGGCAATCAACTGACCGACTTGCACGCTGGCGGAACAGTTGCTTCCCGAGGTGAGAACGGACTTCAAATCCGGGTCTAGGGTTGACGCAGCAGCCAAAGTGTGCTGTGTCGTGTCGTCGATTACTTGGACGTAGATGTGCTGGGACGATCGAAATACCGCTAATCTGGGACGTTCGGAGGTGCCGAACACCTTGCGCCGCACTCGGCGGTGTCTGCGGTGGACTGATTCTTTGCGAGTAAGCTTCATGGTTACTTCTTACCTGTTTTGCCTGTTTTACCAGCTTTGCGGCGGACGACTTCGCCGCTGTAGCGAATGCCTTTGCCCTTATAGACTTCAGGCGGACGCACCGCGCGGATGCGGGCTGCTGTGTTGCCTACGAGTTCTTTGTCAATGCCGGAGACGATGACGTTGGTGTTGCCTTCAACTGCCATTGTGATGCCTTCTGGGGGGGGCATTTCCACGGGCTTGCTGTAACCGACGTTTAAAATCAGGTTCCGTCCTTGAACCTGGGCCCGATAACCTGTGCCGATAATTTCTAGGCGTCGCTGAAATCCTTCCGATACACCTTCAACCATGTTGGCGACGAGGGTGCGGCACAAGCCGTGGAGTTGTCTGGCGACGCGAGATTCGTCTCGGCGGGTGACGAGTAAAGTCTCGCCTTCGAGTCCCATCACGATTTCGGCTGGGATAACTCGGGAAAGTTCACCTTTGGGGCCTTTGACGGCTACTTTTTGGCCGTCTAGGGTGACGGTGACTTTCGCGGGGATGCTAATCGGACGCTTGCCAATTCGCGACATAGTTTTTTGTCCTTTGTTTTTAGTTAATTAGTCCTTGATGATTAGTCTTTAGTTATTAGTCCTTAGTTATTGATTTTTCAGTTTGTTGCCAATGACCGGCGACTAATGACTAATGACTAATGACTACCAAACATAACAAAGCACTTCTCCGCCCAAACCTTGGCGTCGGGCTTCTCGATCGGTCATAATGCCGCTGGAGGTGGAAATAATGGCAATGCCAATTCCGCCTAATACTCTGGGCAATTCTTTGCGGTTCGAGTAAACGCGCAGTCCTGGTTTGCTGACTCGCTTCAGTGCAGTGATAATTGGCTTGCGAGTTTTGCCTTTGTACTTGAGAGAAAGCACTAAATGTCGCTTGATGCCTTCTGGTTCTGCTTCTTCAAATTCGCCGATGAAGCCTTCATTTTTGAGGACTTGGGCGATGCTACGGGTCATTTTTGTAGCTGGAATTTGTGTTGTTTGGTGGCGCGCCATGCAAGAATTGCGAATGCGCGTCAACATATCTGCTATGGTATCGTTAGCTGCCATCTTTTGCTTGTTACTCTAGTGCTTAGTTGTCCCGGAACGGCATTCCCATTTCTTTAAGCAAAGCGCGTCCTTCTTCGTCGGTGTTTGCTGTGGTGATAATCGAAATGTCCATGCCTCGAATTTGATCGATGCTGTCATATTCTATTTCTGGAAAGATTAGCTGTTCTCTCAGACCCAAGCTGTAGTTGCCGCGTCCGTCGAAGCTTTTGGGACTGATGCCCCGGAAGTCGCGGATTCGGGGGAGTGCGAGGTTGATCAGCCGATCGAGAAAATCGTACATCCGATCGGCTCGCAGCGTCACCATGACACCAACGGGTACTCCTTTGCGGATTTTGAAGCCGGCGATCGCTTTTTTCGCCCGCGTCACCACGGGTTTTTGCCCGGTGATGATGCCAATTTCGTTAATCGACGAATCCAGAGCCTTAGCATTTTGAGATGCTTCTCCCAAACCGCGGTTCACTGTGACTTTGACGAGTTTGGGAACCTGATGGATATTAGTATATTTAAACTGATCCATCAGTTTCGGAACGATTTTCCCTTGATAAAGAACTTTGAGTTTGTCCGGCATAGTTTTTGTGTTTTTTCAACTGTCCCTGGGCGTGGTCAGGGAATTGCTCGATCGTCATTTGTCCTATGTTACTTGTTATTTGTTGATTGTGAGTTGTTATTTATTTCTCACCGTCAATAACTAATAACCAATCACCAATAACTACTAACTAATTATCGAGGATTTCTCCGGTTTTTTTGAGCTGCCGCAGTTTGCGGCCGTCCTCGCTAAAGGTATAGCAAACGCGGCTGGCGATTTTTTCTTTTTCGGAGTAGTGCATCACGTTTGAGCTGTGAATGGGAGCCTCAAAGGTGACGATTTTTCCCGATTCTCCTTCTTGCTGGGGCTTGACGTGCTTGGTTCTGACGTTTACGCCTTTAACAATTACTTTGCTGACTTTAGGATAGGTCTTTAAGATTTGTCCGACTTTTCCTTTCTCTTTGCCAGTAATTATTTGCACGGTGTCGCCAGCTTTGACGTGCATTCTGCAGCGCTGCGGTTCGCTAGTTGGTTTACCCTTTTTTCCGTACATTTTAAAGTACCTCCGGGGCTAAGGAAACGATTTTAGTAAAGTTTTTGTCGCGCAGTTCGCGGGCGACGGGGCCGAAGACGCGAGTACCTTTGGGGTTTCCGTCTACGTTGATAATGACGGCGGCGTTGTCGTCAAAACGAATGCTCATGCCGCTGTCGCGGCGCAGGCCTTTGCGGGTTCTGACAATGACGGCCCGGACGACATCTGATTTTTTGACGGCCATATTGGGGATGGCGTCTTTGACGACGGCAATGATCACATCGCCGACTCCGCCGTAGCGGCGGTTGCCGCCTCCCAATACGCGGATGCACATTAGTTTGCGCGCTCCGCTATTGTCGGCGACATTGAGGTATGTCTGGGGTTGAATCATGGTGATTGTTGACTGTTAACTGTTGAGTGTTAACCGTTGACTGTTAACTGTTGACTGGTGACTGCTAGTGGATGGTTAATCTTTGAGCGCTCGGGCGATCGGGCGATCGCCATCAGCCGTTTTTTGTCCCGAAAATTTCAGCAACCGTCCAGTGTTTGGTTTTGCTCAAGGGGCGAGTTTCGGTGATGCGGACGCGATCGCCGGCTTTGCACTTGTTTTCTTCGTCGTGAGCTTTGTACCGTTTGGTGCGGACTACGATTTTGCCGTATTTGGTGTGGGAGGAGCGGTTTTCGATCGCTACCACGACGGTTTTGTCCATTTTGTCGCTGACTACTACGCCAACTCGTTCTTTAATTGCCATACCTACCTATTTTTGTGATGCAATTGAGTGTTTTTGAACTACTCGGCGGCGGCCGGTGAAGCTGCTTCTGACTCTTGGCTGACTGCTGCGGTTGCAGCTTGCTGTGCGGCTGCTTTATCGGCCGCGACTTGGCGCTCGCGTTCAACAGTCATCAATTGAGCGACGCGGTGTTTGGCGTGCTTGAACAGGTGAGGCTTTTCCATGCGACCGGTAGCTTGCTGGAGCCGCAATTCCATGAGTTGGCGCTTGACGGCTAAAATTTGCTCTGCTAGTGCTGCATCGCTTAATTCTCTAGCTTCTTTAATCTTGGGCAAAGACATAATTGTGTGCTTTATCGTGAGCGATCGGTCAACTGATGACAGAATTGTCTGGATGCTGAAGCCCGAAGGAAAGAAAAGTTACCAAGGCCTGATTTTAAATTGCTGCAGGCGTTTAAAAATCTGACGGATGCCGACTTAATTCTACCTTCGATGTCGCTAGGACTGGGCTTCTTCGCGGGTAATGAACTTGGTTTTAATGGGTAATTTGAAAGATGCCAAACGCATTGCTTCGCGGGCTATTTCTTCACTTACGCCACCAATTTCAAACATTACCCGACCGGGTTTGACGACGGCCACCCAAAACTCAGGCGAGCCTTTACCGGAACCCATCCGGGTTTCTGCTGCGCGTTCGGTTACGGGTTTGTCGGGAAAAATGCGAATCCAGATTTTGCCGCCCCGGCGGATATAGCGGGTCATGGCGCGCCGTCCGGCTTCTATTTGGCGGGAAGTGATCCAGGCGGGTTCGATGGCTTGGAGCGCGAAGTCGCCAAAGCTAACTGTGTTGCCGCGGGTGGCAATACCGCTCATTCGCCCGCGCTGTTGCTTGCGGAATTTGGTTCTTTTAGGGCTTAACATGGCAAAAGGGAGTTGGGTAATTGGTAATTGGTAATTGGTAGTTGCTAATTGCTAATTGGCGCGTGAACAACTGACACTTAACAAGTGACAACTAACACTTAACAATTAGCTAGCCTTCGTTCGATCGATCTTCAAAATTCTGGCGGCGGCGCTTTTGTTTGGTGCGGGGCACTGCTGCATTTGGTGCAGATTCTTGTTCCTGTCCGGGAATAATTTCGCCTTTGAAAACCCAAACTTTAATGCCGAGAATACCGTAGATGGTTTGAGCGGTGCAGTAGGAGTAGTCGATGTCGGCCCGCAGCGTGTGCAAGGGAACTCTTCCTTCGCGCGTCCATTCGGTACGGGCGATTTCTGCACCGTTGAGGCGTCCGCTGACTTGAATTTTGATGCCTTGGATGCCTACTTTTTGAGCGCGGGTGATGGCTTGGCGGACTACTCGGCGGAAAGATACGCGCCGTTCTAGTTGCTGGGCGATGTATTCGGCGATCAGTGTGGCATCGGCGTCTACTTTCTGGACTTCGACGACGTTGATGCGGATTTGGCGGTTGCTGCCGAGTTGCTGCTGCAAACCGACGCGCAAAGTTTCGATGCCGGCGCCGCCGCGACCCACGACAACGCCCGGTCTGGCGGTGAATACTTCTAGGTCTATCTGATCGGCTTTGCGCTCGATTCTGACCGAGGAAATGCCAGCATTGCTGAGAGTTTTGCGGACGTACTTGCGAATTTTAAAGTCTTCTTGCAAGAGTTCTGGATAGTTTTTCGGGTCTGCAAACCAGCGAGAGCGGTGCTCTTGGGTAATGCCGAGGCGAAAACCAATTGGATGTATTTTTTGGCCCATAAAAGTTGATGAGTTAATTAGTAATTGGTAATTGGCAATTGGTAATTGGTAATTGGTGATTACCGTTTGTTTTCAACTTTAAGCTGTTGATTACCTATTACGTTTTCCCTGCTGGTTTAGTCTTCGGCGATCGGTGCTACTACTACGGTAATGTGGCAAGTTGGCTTGCGGATTTGGTAGGCGCGACCTTGAGCGCGGGGTCTAAAGCGTTTGAGGACTGGGCCTTGGTCTGCGTAAGCTTGAGAAACTACGAGCTTGGCTTTGTCCAATCCTGCGTTGTGTTCGGCGTTGGCTACTGCTGACCGCAAAACTTTGACGATTGGTTCGCAGGCGCGGTAGGGCATGAATTCGAGTAAAATCAGCGCTTCTTGGTAGCTTTTGCCGCGAATTTGGTCGAGGACTCGGCGCACTTTGAAGGGGGATGTCCGGATGTAGCGGGCGATCGCCTTTATTTCGGATGTGGTATCTATAGCCATTTCGATTTGGGTAATTGGTAGTTGGTAATTGGGAAAAAGGTAATTGGTAATTGGTAAAAAGTTTTTCCGATTACCTATTACCTGTCACCTAATTAGGCTATCTTTTGGCCTTTTTATCACCGCTTTTCGCGTGACCTCTAAAGGTGCGAGTGGGGGAGAATTCTCCGAGTTTGTGACCTACCATTTGGTCTGTGAGGTAGACCGGTACGTGCTGTCTGCCGTTGTGAACGGCGATCGTGTGACCTACCATTTGGGGCAGGATTGTGGAAGCTCGCGACCAAGTTTTAATTACTTGTTTTTGGCCTGCGGCGTTGAGTTTTTCGATTTTTGTCATCAGATGGTCTGCGACAAACGGGCCTTTTTTTAATGAACGAGACATGGTTTTTTTAGTGAGTCAGTAGTCATTAGTTAGGATTCATCAGTCATTGGTCATCAGTCCTCAGTCATTAGTTAGTATTTAACAACTAAGGACTGATGACTGCTGACTGATGACTAACTTTGTCTGCCGCCCTTGCCGCGCTTGGAAGATTTGCGGCGGCGCCGGACGATCAAAGAGTCGCTGCGCTTCTTTTTGCTTCGAGTTTTTGCACCCAATGCCGGTTTGCCCCAAGGGCTGACAGGTCCCGGACGCCCGATGGGAGCTCTGCCTTCGCCGCCGCCGTGCGGGTGATCTACCGGGTTCATGGCGCTACCGCGAACGGTGGGTCTGCGGCCTTTCCAGCGGGTGCGGCCGGCTTTGCCGAGGCTGATGTTTCTGGCGTCTGTGTTGCCGACTTGACCGATGGTGGCGTAGCAGTCGGCGCGGACTTTGCGCTGTTCGCCGGATGGCAGTTTGAGGGTAACGTAGCTACCTTCTTTTGCCATTAGCTGAGCGCTGGAGCCTGCGGAACGGACGATTTGTCCGCCTTTACCGGGTACTAGCTCGACGTTGTGGATGCTGGTACCGAGGGGAATGTTTTTCAGGGGTAAGGCGTTGCCGATTTCGATCGGCGCGTCTGGGCCTGAGACAATTACTGTACCGACTGCTAAGTTGAGCGGGTGCAGGATGTACCGTTTTTCGCCGTCTTTGTAGAACACGAGGGCGATGCGGGCGTTGCGGTTGGGGTCATATTCGATCGCGTTGACGGTAGCGGGAATGCTGTGTTTGTCGCGGCGGAAGTCGATGTCTCTATAAAGCCGTTTGTGACCGCCTCCCCGGTGGCGACAGGTGATGACGCCTCGGTTGTTGCGGCCTTGTTTGGTGTGTTTGTTGCTAGTTAGAGACTTTTCTGGTTCTGATCTGGTAATTTCAGCAAAGTCCGAGACGGTTTTTTCTCGGGTGCTGGAGGTATAAGGTCGGTAAGAACGAATGCCCATTATTTTGCGATCGGTAATTGGGAATTGGTAATTGGTAATTGGTAATTGGTAATTGGTAATTGGTAGTTAGTAATTAGAATTTGTGAAGTTTTAATTCATCCTTCATCCTTTTTTATTACCAATTACCCATTACCGATTACCCATTACCGATTACCTATTACTAAATTTTAAACTTCTGGGAATAGGAGCTTGCGGATCGAGTCTCCGTCCTTCAGAGTCACGGTTGCTCGCTTGTAACAAGGTTTGAAACCGACAAACTTGCCAACGCGGCGCTTTTTACGCGGCGGGTTTTGGGTGTTGACTGCGGTTACTTTTACCTTAAATAGTTCTTCGATTGCCGCTTTGATTTGAGGTTTTGTCGCTTTGGGGGCTACGTCGAATGTGAATTGATTTAATTCCATCATCCGGGTAGCTTTCTCGGTGAGAATCGGACGCTGGATCAAATCTGCGTAGTCGCGGGGGTCGATTTTACTCACCGTAAATCTCCTGAATTTTAGCTATGGCTGTGGATGTGACGATTATTTTGTCCGCCGCCAGAACGTCGTAAACATTCAGGGAAGTTGCCAAGATGACGTTCATCAATTCGATGTTGCGTCCTGACAAGTAGACGTTTGGTTGCGGTTCTGGCAAGATTAACAGAACTTTTTTAGTTGGTTCGATACCCCAGCGGGCGATCGCACTCAGCAGTTCTTTGCTTTTCGGTCTCGGAAATTGCTCTGCAAATTCTTCAACCACAATTATGTCTTCGGTACGGCTGAAGAATGCTGTCCGCAAAGCGAGACGGCGTTCCCTTTTGTTCATCTTGACTTCAAAGTCTCTCGGCTTCGGCCCGAAGATGACACCGCCGCCCCGCCACAGCGGAGAACGGATAGAACCTGCTCTGGCTCGGCCTGTGCCTTTTTGGCGCCAGGGTTTGCGGCCGCCGCCTCTAACTTCCGATCGAGTTTTGGTGCAAGCATTGCCTTGACGGGCGTTGTTCAATTGCCGCGTCAATGCTCTGTGAACGATGTGAGACGCATTTTCTTCTTTGGCTACGCGCAGCTCTAAAGTTGTTTCTCCAACTTCTTCGCCTTGCCAATTTCGCACTACACAGTTAACCATATCTTTTGTCCTTTGTCTGTTGTTAGTTGTCTGTTATTAGTTGTTACTTGTTATTTGTTATTAGTTACTTGTTAGTTTTTAGTTGCTACTAATAACCAATAACTAATGACTACCGCCCAACTTTTTTCTCAGGCACAACATTGACTAAGGCGCCAGCTTTGCCGGGTACGGCTCCCTTAATGAGCAACAGATTCTGCTCTGCATCCACCCGAACAATTGTTAGCTTGCGGACGGTTACTTGAACGTTGCCCATACGTCCTGCCATCTTTTTCCCGGGATAAACGCGACCGGGAGTAGTTCCAGGTCCGATCGATCCGGGTTCGCGGTGATTTTTGGAACCGTGAGACATCGGGCCCCGTTT
The DNA here is from genome assembly GCA_036700105.1 of Microcoleus occultus BM001215583. Taxonomy (GTDB): domain Bacteria; phylum Cyanobacteriota; class Cyanobacteriia; order Cyanobacteriales; family Microcoleaceae; genus Microcoleus. The sequence continues at coordinate 8,838 of JAUBOG010000011.1, read as the reverse complement.
GAAGTTGTGGCGCTTTTGAAAGCCTGCAAAACCTTTACCGATACTTGTACCCGTGACATCTACTATTTGTCCCGGTGTAAAAGTATCTGCTTTTAGCTGTTGGCCTAATTCAAAGGAACTGGTGTCTTCCAAGCGGTATTCGTGCAAGTGGCGCAGCGGATTCGCCCCCGACTTGGCAAGGTGTCCCAATTCTGGCTTGTTGAGAGCCTTCGGTTTGACTTCGCTGTATCCAACTTGAACGGCACTGTAGCCGTCTGTCGGTTTGGTTTTAATTTGAGTTACTGTACAAGGCCCTGCTTGTATGACGGTGACGGGGATTGCTCTCCCTTCAGCGTCAAACACTTGAGTCATGCCTAGTTTCGTACCAAGAATGCCTACTGACACGGATTTTTTTCCTTTTATTTACGCAAGAGGTTTCGGATTGCGAAAGTTACGTCAATCCGCTTGCTCTTGTGCAGAAACATTTATTTCAGTGTTCCTGCAATTAACTGTTATCAACCAACAGCTTTCCTCGGTGTTTAAAATTTAAGTTTTAAATTTGGGAGCTAGCTTGTGGAAGTCTTGCAAGGGTTGAGATTCGCGGCTTTTTACCTGTTCGATCTCCGAGTTTTGCCTCGGTCTTGCTTGTTTGTGCCAGGACTTGAGCGGCAAGCTACTCAGTATCCTTTACGGCGACAATTCACAATAGTACATGAAGTGTTTGCCGTTTGTCAAGGCCGCGAGGATAATATTTCGCCTCAGCTTGAGGATTTATAATGATCGCAGTTCGCATTTAGGCGATCGACCAAACTTAACGCACCGCGCAACACAAATTTATGGGACTGATTACGACGGGTTCGGATATGATTCGGGATTTGGAAAAGTCGGGGTCGCTGGCCTTGTACGTGCCTTTAGAAGGGGGATTTGAGGGGCGCTACCTGCGCCGGCTCAGGGCTGCGGGCTACGGTGCGTACACGGTTACGGCCCGGGGTTTGGGCGATTTGGCGATGTATTTGACGGGGGTTCACGGGGTGCGGCCGCCGCATTTGGGCAAGAAAACTACTGGGAATGAAGGGGCTGTCGGTTATACCTACTACGTGCCGCCGATGTTGAAAACTCAATTAGACAATTTGCCGCCGAAAGCAAAAGGACTGGTGCTGTGGATTATTGAAGGGCAGGTTTTGTCGAGTCAGGAGGTTGAGTATTTGACTGTTTTGCCGACGCTGGAACCGCGAGTTAAAATAGCAGTGGAGATGGGGGGCGATCGGGCTTTTACCTGGAAGCCGCTTAAAGATGCTTTAGTTGCAGCTTAAATTCCGGTATTTGCGATCGCATATCGACTAAAAAAACGCAGCGAGCAACCAAAGCTCAACAGCTTCTGCTCGCTGGTTTTGTTCTTTTTTAGAAAAACTTAATTAACAGGAAAAATCCGATGCTTCAAAACCGCGATTATACCATCATCATTGACAAAAGCGGCAGTATGTATACGAAAGACCAGACGGGCGGTAAAAGTCGGTGGGCGCTGATGCAAGAATCGACGATCGCCCTGGCGAACAAATGCGAAGAACTAGACCCGGATGGGATGACTGTTTACGTGTTTTCCGGTCGTTTCAAGCGCTACGACAACGTAACATCAGCTAAAGTCGTGCAAATATTTCAAGAAAACGAACCTTCTGGAACTACGAATTTGGCGGCAGTCCTGCAAGACGCTCTCAACAGTTATTTTCAGCGGAAAGCATCCGGTAAGACCAAGCTAAACGGGGAAACAATATTAGTGGTGACGGACGGCGAACCGGACGATCGCAAAGAAGTAATGAAAACAATTATAGAAGCTTCGCGCAAGCTCGATCGAGATGAAGAGTTGGCGATTTCTTTCATTCAAGTAGGAAATGCGCCGGAAGCTACTAAGTTTCTCAAAATATTAGACGACGAATTGCAAAGCGCCGGGGCTAAATTCGATATCGTGGATACTGTCACGATGGATGATATTGAAGGAATGACGCTAACCGAAGTATTGCTGAATGCAATTACAGATTGAGGAGGCGGGGAAGTTCGCGATCGTATTTGTGCCAGTTGGCCCAGCAGCATTTTTTAAGGGGGTTTAAGTTATGGAATCGATCGATCGCCTGTTAGCGGAACTTAAGGCAGAATATCAAGCATCTCAAAAAAATGCTGAGTTGAAAAGTCAGCCTGCGGTGCCTGAAGCGCAAGCGCCTTTACCGCCAGCAGCATTACGGTCAAGTGAAGCATTTAAAAGAGCGGATTTAAACTTGTATGCTGGTGCGGACAAGGATTTAGCTGAAATTAAGGCTGAATGCGAAGCACCAAATAAAACTCAGGAAGCGGTTTCGCTGGAACAGCAGCCATCCGCAAAAGTTGCGGAACCGCAGTTGGACGTACAAACGCACAGACAGAAAGTTAGGCAAGCTCAGGTTTGGCTGAAAAAGTTGGATAAGGATTCCGATGAGCGATTTTGGTTCGATCGGTTTGCGTTTAAGTATGCTTCTAGGATAGATGCGGCGATCGACTATTTGCAAGCGGTGAAGGAGTTTGATTGAATGTTAACAGTTAACTGTTGAATGTTAGATTTCTGGACGCGTAAACTCCCCTCCCAGGACACGGCACTGCCGTGTCCCTACACTTCACAAACCTGGAATACGCTGTATATAGCACCTTGCGCCTACCCGCAGTCAGGAGACGGCAGTGCCGTTTCCCTAGCATTAATCGGACGATAGTTACATCAAATCCGGGGCGTGAAAACCCTTCGATCGTCTCTGGGGCGTAGGGTGCGTCGCCACAAGTAACTCCCGCTGATAGCGACTATCGAGGGAGCGACGCACCCTACCAGTAGAATTGAGATTACATCTGGTGCGATCGCGCGCGAACACTCTGCCGTGCGGCGATTATTTTCGGGTAGGGAAACGGCACTGCCGTGTCCTCCGCAACTCTGCCGTGTCCCGAGTAATTCCTGACAGTAGAGAGCGGGTTTCACAAACCAAACCTACAAATTGCGGACAATACTTATTAAACCATCTTTGGGTACAGAAGTAGGACTCAATAGAAACAAAGCCGCGTTTTTTGCCGTATCTTCTGATAGCTGAATTTGTTTTAAATCAACAATACCTTCACTGATAAAAGTATCTCTCAAAGCAGCTTTTTCGCCGCTGTTAAAACTCGTTTCATAAAATATTTCCCGAATCCCAGCCGCAATCACTAATTTCAAACAATAGATGCAGGGTTCTAAAGTGACGTAAATACTAGATCCGGCAGTAGATATACCGTGTTTTGCGGCTTTGGCGATCGCATTTGCTTCTGCGTGCACCGCCCGGGAAGGTAAAATTTTGCTGGCGTCGCAACTGCTCAAACCGGGATAGCAGAAGCCCTGAGTCGTACAGTGCGCCGAACCTGACGGCGAACCGTTGTAACCCGTGGCTAAAATTTGCCTGTCTTTGACGATTACCGCGCCTACGGGAAATGCCAGACAAGTCGATCGAGTTGCGGCCAATTTTGCCAACATTAAAAAGTATTCGTCCCAATTCGGTCTGTGACGCGGTTCGTAGTTGTCTGGTGTATTGTGCATTTAAAATCTAGAATTAGAACTGTATTGACACGATCGATTTATGGCGATATGCCAGTCGAGCCAAATCCATTATCCCCCCTAGAGCTGGAACTTAACATTTTTACTTCTTCAATTTCCGCGCGGATTACGGGCGCGATTATCATTTGAGCAATCTTCATGCCTTTTGTGACTTGAAACGAAGTTTTACCGTGATTGATTAAGATTACTCCGATTTCGCCTCGATAGCCTTCATCAATTGTTCCCGGTGTATTGAGTACAGTGATTTGGTGCTTTAGAGCTAAACCGCTGCGGGGACGGATTTGCGCCTCGGTTTTTTGGGGCAATTCTATGGATATCCCAGTATGAATTAACTGGCTTTCTCCGGGACTGATTTCTAATTCATCTATCGAAAACAAGTCCATTCCCGCATCAGTATCGTGGGCGTATTTGGGAATTACTGCTGATTCATGCAGTTGCATGATTTTTAGTTTCATTTTGTTTGGTGAGTAGAAGGAAGAAGGAAGAATTATTTAACCGCAGAGAACGCAGAGGACACAGAGGAAGAGAAGAGAGAGAGGTGAATGAGTAATATGGCAATTATTACGGGGCTAGTCTGGCTTTTCCGAGGCGAGTTGCTGTGTACCACTTGGCAATATCGGGTGCCCAATTTTCAAAATGAGGCCACATCATTTCGCAGAGTTTTTGAATTTCTAGTTGAGCATTTTTCTTGTTTCTCAAGTCCGAAAAATGCAGGAAAGACCTTAAATTGAAACTGACTACAAAGTGCTGGCGGTAGTCAAAGGGTAATTTGCCTCTGGCGTGTTCTTCGGACATCCCGCCGTCGAAGTCTATTTTATAGCGTTTAGCTGCTTCGAGACACCACTCTAAATCTTGCTGTCTTTGTTCGGGAGAGTAGTAATATTTCTTGCCTTCGCGATCGGTATAATAATCTACTGGACGCAGGTAAAAAATATCTTCTATATCTTTTTTGCCGGTTGCTGCATCTAAAAATTGATTTCCTGTATAGCGCAGGGAATTATGTACTACTAAACCATTAGCAACGAAATTATGCCATTCACCATCTACCTCTAGGTCATAAGTCATTTGTTCGCCAACATATTCAACACTCTTGACTTTTACGGGATGAGCGCGCAATTTTCTCCCTGTTTGCTTTGGCTTGACTTGCCAATTTTGAGGCTCTAATATTGGCGAATAAGCTCTAGCAAATTCAAGCTCTAAGTTGTTTTGATGAATATATTCGTGACAGTCTTTGCATAAAGTCACTAGATTATCAAAATCATAAGCAAGAGATCGATCTGCAAAAACTGGTATTAAGTGATGGGCGTGAAGAACACCACCTCTGACAGCACATTTCTGGCAAATACAATCAAACTTTTTATGAACTTGGGGCGCAATTTGCCGCGTCCAAGCGCCAATTAATTCTCGCTCCGTAGAAGTACCTCCTTTCCAAAAATTAGATTCCGCACCTCTTCGCGTGTAAATCTTTGCATTTTCCTGCCGTCTCTGGCGGCTTTCTTCGGAGAGGTTAAGTTGATAACCTCCTTTGCCCTTATTCCAAGGTTCATCTCTTCCAGGTTTTCGCTTATTTAGAGACAATCCATAAGCATAGACCCATTTTTTGACCGCCTCAATTGAACAGTTAGCTAAACTCGCTATTTCATCGGCGTGCAGTCCTTGATTAAGTTGTTCTACCAACCAAGCCTTGTTGTGATAAAGGGCACTAGCATCGTAATTCCAAGGTTTCTGATTGTTAAGATAACGGGAATTAGAGCATTTTAAAGACAACTCAAACTTATCAATCCATATTTTAACCGTAGCAATAGAGCAAGCCGATAAACCAGCAATTTCTTTGATAGTTAATCCTTGGGCGATTTGGGCTTCCAGCCATGATTTGTCTGTGTAAAGTCGAGCGTCCGTTACTGATACACCATTGCACATCACATAGGAGTTTTTGGCTATACTAACGACTTTGCCATCTGGGTTGGTTATCAATCCAACCGCATCTTTCATTGTTTGCCAACCATTTGCGGTGAATAAACGGTGATTTGTAGTACACTCTAAAGTCTTGCCATCCTCTAAGGTCACTTTATAAACGGGTTGAATACCGCTACACATTACATCTTTGATATGACCTACTTCAAACAAGCCAGTTTGTTCATTTAAAACTCGCAAGCGCATTTTACGGATTCTGTGCTTGCAGTCACGACGATATTCTCCTGGCGGTTCACCATTTCGACCTCGAATAGACCGAGAACGAATCGCTTTTTCCCCATTAGTCCAAAGGTCGTACAATTCTCCAATTGTTTTTTTCAACTGGTGATTGCTCTCACCTTCACAGTTCACAAAAGTAATTGTAGTATCAGCCGCGAGGCATTGAACATCGAATGATACTCCTACGCGATGTGTCCTGGCTTGCTGCATGACGCTGTGGGGAAAGTAGCCGCAATTAAAGATGATTTGGGGATGTTCTAGGGGGCCGTAATGCCCCCGATCGCCCGCGAGGAGTCTTTTGACGATAATTTCGCCGCATTCGGCCTCAGTGGGCCAGGAATCGCGATCGTCATATACGAAGTTTTCAGTATAGTCTTGATGGAGGGCTGCGTAGATTACTTGCTGGGGATTTGGGGTTTGAGAAATAACTTCTACTCGGAATCTATCCATAATATTTTTATTTTTGGGAGTCGCTATAGTTGGAAATTGCAACATTCCAGATTATTTCACAAGATGGCAGTGTTGGCAAGTTTTTTATGATGCTAATAACTCGCTGACAGCTACGCTAAAACCTGGAAGTACCCTTTGAGTGTTAACAACTTCATCGGCATTAAACAGCAGCCAGCGTTCCCCTGCATTCACAAAGATTAATCTCGCTTCAGGAAACAGCAGCCAAACTTCTAAACATCCCGATTCCAAATATTCTCGTGCTCTGGCAAATAATTCTTCGCCGCTGTCTTCGGGGGAAGCGATTTCCGCAATGAGCGGGAAACTTTGGGAAAATGCTGTAAAATTGCCCGATGGGGGCAATAGTTCAGGAGTGATGTAAGCGACATCGGGACGGAGGCCATTTTTGCCAGTGTAGCAAAGTATTTCGGTAATAACTTCTCCTCCCTGTCCGCTGGAATTTTTGTAATTTCTCCAGTCAGTAGCTAGATTAACTTGAGCGAGACCGTGTTTGAATGTCATTCCTGTTTTCTCTACTAAGTTGCCGTCAACCCACTCCATTTTATCACGAGGTTTGACTAAAAACTTTTCTAGAGAAATCACTTTTCTGGGTTCAGATTCTCGCTTTATTTCTGCTATATTTGCTAAGTTGTGCTGTGATTCAGTGTCTGATTTTTGGTCGGCACTTTTGGGTAAAATTGTAGTAGCTGTCACGATCGCAACCTCTGTTTGATAATTTTAAGTTTGCAGGGGATTAGCCTGTGATGACTTGATTAAATAAGGTAATTTCTATGATACTATAAAACCGATTTTGGCAAGCCGTCACTTAGGCCTGCCAATTGCACGCAACCCCCGAATCGGCAAGGGTTCGGGTGTTCCCTGCATCGATCGTTTGTTGGGTGCTGCTAGTATAGCTTTAGAGCTGAGGGCTTCGGAAGATGAGCCGATCGCGCGTTTGCTTGACTGTGGCGCGCTCTGGGCGGCGGATCTGGCATCCACAACCGAGGAAGGTGATATCATCACAGCTATTGCAGGCGGAGGTGCGGAAGCCAAGCTGAATTAACGCCTCTGGTTGAAGAATTAGCCCGCACAGTTTGAGAATCAGACAAGCTTTGGGAAGACAAAGGTAAAAGCTACTAACAAATAACCGCTAAAAAATGGCAAACGTTCGCTTAGAAAATATTACCAGACGCTATCAAAACGTGACTGCGATCGAAAACATCAGTTTCAAAATTCCGGATGGGGAATTTTGGGTGTTAGTCGGGCCTTCCGGCTGCGGTAAATCTACAATTATGCGGACGATCGCAGGTTTGGAAACTGCAACTTCCGGGAATCTTTACATCGGAGATAATTTAGTTAACAGCATTCCGGCGAGACAGCGGGATGTCGCAATGGTGTTTCAAAATTACGCGCTTTACCCGCACATGACTGTTGCAGAAAATCTGGCTTTTGGATTGCGGATGCGGAATGTTGACGCGGCAAAAATTCAAGAAAGAGTCGAAACTGTAGCCCGATCGCTCTCGATCGACCATCTGCTCAACCGCAAGCCGAAACAGCTATCAGGCGGACAGCAGCAGCGGGTAGCACTCGGAAGGGCGATCGCCCGGGAACCGAAAGTATTTCTCTTAGACGAACCGCTTTCCAACCTCGACGCCCAACTGCGAGACGATACTAGAGCCGAACTGAAACAACTGCATCAAAAATTAGGAATTACCACAGTTTATGTCACCCACGACCAAGTGGAAGCGATGACTTTAGCTGATAAAATTGTAGTCTTAAATGGGGGAAAAATTCAGCAAATTGGAGACCCGCAAAGCATTTACGCGAAGCCGAGCAACCGCATGGTTGCTACATTTTTAGGCAATCCGGCAATGAACATTTTGCCTGCAATTTATGGGGGAGAATCTTTTTTAGTGGGGAATCAATCTTTAGCTTGTCCGCCTTCGATTCAAAAAAAATTGCAGGCGAGAGAAGGACAAGGGTTTGATTTGGGTATTCGTCCCGAAAATATAGAAATTCTTACGTCGGAAACAGCAGAAAAAGATGATTTGAAAAGCGATTTTTGGGCTTTAGAAAAAGTGCCTCTCGATGTAGAGGTAAAAGTAGTGGAACCTCTGGGGCGAGAAACTTTAGTCCGGGCGAGTTTGCTTTCGCCGATCGCTGAAACTACTGTACAGTTACAAGTACCTGCGGGTGTTCGGTTGCGATCGGGCGATCGGCTGACGGTACTGCTGGACTTCGATCGGCTGTTTGTATTTGACCCATCGACTGGCGAGGCGCTGTATCCTTAACTGGGTTGAAAGTTGCGGGACGCGCGGGTGTCGGGGAATCAGGGTAGGATTGAAGGTATGGGTTGGGTAGTCGCAGGCGATCGGGCAATGTTTTTTGTAAAATTGCGTCTGTTGCTAGGTGTAAAAATCGAGGGGTTAAATTTTGGGGCTGTAATGCAATTGCTGTATGGGTTTGATGCCACTTCCAGGTAAAAACGGCAGACGCAAATGCTGAAGCCATTATCTGATAAGGGTTTGAGGAGAAAAGTTAAAATAGGGTATTGACAGGTCGGAGGCTGAAATGGTATTTTTGTTGACACAGACGCAAATGAACGTTGAAAACCAAATACA
>JAUBOG010000119.1:0-15172 GCA_036700105.1 Microcoleus occultus BM001215583 | reverse complement strand
CCCTTGATAAGGGGGGGTTGGGGGGGTTAGTTTCTTGCTGCTGCGATAGGAATTTAATTAAGTCGGTTTGGAGTGTTTCGAGGTGTGGCGCGTTGTGGAGGCTTCGCCAGATGATGCAGTCGAATTCGTGTTGAATTTGCGGGATTAGTTGGAGTGTCAGGGCGGTTTTGCCAATACCGGATAAGCCTAGGATGGTGATGAGGCGGGTGCGGCTTGAAATCCAGTTTTCGAGGGTGGAAAGTTCGGATGTGCGATCGAAAAATGTCGAGATTTCTGGTGCGTCGCCTAAGTCGATGCGGGGCTGTTTGGATGTTGGTTGGGGGTTTTGGCGTGTTTTGGGCGATCGGGCTTTTTCAGGACAAACGTTAAAGTTATTATTGACTGTAACATTCTCACCAATTTTAATATTATCGCCAACTACAGCTAATTGATAATTATAAATGTTTTCCTTTTCTAATACAGTCCTAAAATTGTTTTTAGTAATTTTTTTTTTCAATCCTTTAGAAAGTGTTTTCCAAAGGTCCGATCCGACATTTCTCACATGACTTGGACTTGTGTAAAGTTCTTGAGCAATTTGCGTGTAAGTTGCGTCTTCTAATGTCCCCCGCAGAATAGCATCTTGCACGTAATCTAAATGCTTTCCCGTCTTAGCAAAAATTAGCTCATCTGCCAGTGTCAAAACTTCGGCAATATCCATAGATTAGGGAGAAGCTGGAGTTTACACGATTTATTATACCTGACATTTCGTACAATCGTGACATTTTTGATTTTGTCATCTATCTAAAGTCAGGATTTTTCCTACACAGCTCATCCTTTATATTAATTGATTAAGGTATTAGCAGGATATTTATATGAAGCGAGTGCGGTGGCTCAGCGGTTTGTTTCTCGCTGGGATGTTATGTGTGATGTTAGGGACGGTTGGCGCACAAGTGGCCCAGGCCCAGCGGCCGATCCATATACTCGACCTGCAATGCCTTATTACAGGGGGCGTACTGAGAACTGGTAGCCCAAACGTGGGCGCGCTGTCTTATTTGTACAGGCGGCCTACAGACATTTCCATAGGCAGACAAATATACACCAGTATTATGAGTATACGCGAGGCCGGTTGGACTTGTAAACTTCCAGGAGGTCGTGCTTCTATCCGATTAGAGTATGGAGTTGACGATCGAGATGAGATTTCACCACCCAAAATCGAGGTTTATGTAGATGGAAATCAAGTAGCTTCTCAGGTAGGGAAGCCTGGAAGAGTCAATACAATGCTTGCAGATATTAGTAATGGTAAAAGTTTGTCTCTTGATATCACTTGTTCCACAGCTAAAAATTGTAACGAAAGGTCTTATCACTTCTTCAAATTTCAAATTGAGCCAGGTGCCAGCTCCCCAGGAAGAAGATAAATTATGAGTATTAGCCGCCGTCAATTTAATCGGATCGTCATCTGGGGTGGCGCTTCTTTTGCTGCTTCCGCAACATCCGGCATCTTTTTTCCCAAACCTGCCGAGGCTTATTCCCTAGAATTTCCGATTAGTGCTTTATCAGCCGATCGCGTTTTTAACGGCATTCAAAAATATTGTGGAGCACAGCCCATCCCCGGCGTTCTAACACCAATATTACAAGGCAATACTAATGTTAGCAGTAAAGTAGATCCAGCAGCGGCCAACGCCATTCGCACCGCAGACAAAGAATTTGTCAACCGCAATTTTACCAGCAAAAGAACCGAATTAGCCGTAACTGGCAGCGGTTCTAATTTTGCATCAGATACCAGTCGGCTGTGGGGGCGGCAAAGACAGGATAAAGTCGGCCCGAATGTGGGCTTTGGCTTCGTACAAAAGTGGGAAGATCAATATAGCGATGCCAAAATTTCCGGGCCGACTATGTGCGCGATTCATAACGCTCAAAGAGTCTTAGCCGATCAAAGATTGACACCGCCAGAAATCGCGGCTTCTGTCTTACCAACGCGATCGCGAATAGATGATACAACATCTTGGGGAGGAGATGCGGATGCGTCTGCTGGGAGGAATCCCGGTGCTGTTTTTGCTCAATACGATACAGCGGCGGGGACGGTGACATCTCGCTATGATTTAGTTGAACCGGGGCCGAGAGGTTTTGGGCGGGTTGAGTATACTATTGAAGCGGAAGATCAGCCTCGGCGGGTGATTTTGTTGACGGTGAGGTTTTAGGGGAAGAGTAATATTAATTCTCGCGTTTGTTGTCGAGTCCGACGGGGGTTTAAACCCCCGTCTCATAGCGAAAGTCCTTTGAAAAGGACTGAAATGCCGATCGACCGTCATTCGGATATTCCGTAGGGACACAGCACTGCTGTGTCCTCTTTTTGTATCTGTCTCCTACTTCATATATCGCCCTAATAAACTTCACGGCGATGAGCAATAATAGTCACAAATACTGTTTTTGTTCGTCATCAATATCATAGACAACCCGATAATCTCCAACCCGATATCGATAATATCCAGCCAAGTCACCTTTAAGCATCTTAATATTTGGATGATTGCGAGGGTTGATTTTCAGCATCTCAAAACACCTATCCAGCTTTCGTTGCAGTGACGCTGATGCTTCTTCAAAAAACTCCCCAGCATTCAGACTGACAACAACCGAATATAAATCAATATTTGGCTCAGTATTTTCGTTTGAGTTGCTCAACGGAAGTCACCTTACCTGCTGCTACATCTTTTTTTGCTTTATTAAAAGCCTCTATAAAACCAGGGATTTGCAACAATTCCTCAGTCGCTCGATTGCTTTCTCGTTCTGCTAAATAAGCTAAGAAATCAGCAGCAACGAGCAGTTTTTCGGGAGACAATTCATCTATATATTCCTTTACCTGCTGGCGAAGTTCTTGGGTGTTCATAGTTCATAATTCTGGAAACTTATTAGATATTCACCATCCTAGCAGATCGATCGAGCTATTTGGTAGGGACAGAGCACTGCTGTGTCCTCTTTCTGCTGTATCCTCTTCCCCCAAAATTTGCGAAGCATCAAGAATTTCTAGTCCAGCCAGTTTACCGTTAGGGCTGCAATCGGCAATAATGTCTTCAGTCAATTCTCGATTTTCCGCTGTTCCAGGCGCTAGTGGCAGTAACTCTATGTCGATTAGATCATAAACTTTATTACCTTTGCAGTTGACCGATCAAATCTAATGCTTTTTGAGCATCTGCATTCATTCCTTGAACCTTAAATAAACGAGCCGCTTGCTGCAAATCTGCGATCGCCCCTTTTGTATCTCCCATTCTCACCAACGTAATTCCTCTGTTAGCAAAAGCCTTAGCATAATTGGGATTGAGTTGAATTGCTTGAGTGTAATCAGCTAAGGCAGAGCGATCGTTATTGATGCGAAATAGCGCCAATCCTCTGTTAAAATAAGTGTTAGCGCGACCGGGATTAATTTGCAGCGCTTGATTGAAATCGTCGATCGCCCCTTTTTGATCGCCCAAGTCCGAAAGCGCTAATCCTCGGTTGTTGTAAGCCGCTGCAAAGTTTCTATCCAAGCGGATGACTTGAGTATAATCGGCGATCGCCCCTGGTTTATCTCCCAATGCTGACAAAACCAGCCCCCGATTGTAATATGCGTCAACATAACTGGCATTAAGGGCGATCGCCTTGCTATAATCAGCGATACTCTTGGGCATTTGTCTCAAATCAAAATAAGCCAGTGCTCGATAAAAATAAGCTTCTACATAATTCGATTGAGTTTGAATTGCTTGGTTAAAATCGGCAACAGCACCTGACAAATCGCCCTTATCAAACCGAGTTAAACCGCGAACGTAATAAGTTTTAGCATCTTGCGGATTGTTCAGTTTCAGAGGTGCATTCGCTGCGGTGGAAGTATTCACCAAAATAGCAGAACGATTTAATCCTGCTTGCGACAGTTTAGCTATAAAAGTGTTGATAGGAATTGCTGAATTAAATCCTGTTTTAGTAATGGCTAAACCTGTGACAACTTTTCTGTCCCTATCTGTGACACGATCGTAATCGCGATCGCCTTCTCCGTGAACCCCAACTACACGCCCTTCTCCATCAAATACAGGCCCTCCGCTCATGCCTCCTTTCGTAACAGCATTGTAGCGCAAAGTATAGCCATCTGAATGAGTCGGGAGACGGCTGGTAACATAACCCGGTACAAACTCAAAATTGCGTTCGGTTTGATCTTTTCTGCTAGGCGGAATAGCTGGATATCCAAACACAAAAATTTCTGTTCCAACAGTAGCTTGTTCGGAATCGCCTAAAGTTACAACTGGATAAGATTCTGCACTGTTAAATGTTACGACTGCTAAATCGGGAGCATTCTGACCTTTCTGCAATAGTACACTACGGGTTACTGGATAGTCTTTTCCTGTAGAAGTGCGAATCGTATAGGTATCCTTATCGACCACAACGTGATTAGCTGTCAAAACCGTGTAAATCGTGCCTTGTTTGGCAATAATAAATCCAGTCCCGTCACCGGTTGTTTTTCCATTAATTTGAACGGTGGTAGAAATCGCTACTTGGGCAATTTCTTGAGGAGTTTTTGCGAAAACGGGTGCTTGTGCAAAGACGACTATTCCTGCTACCGTTACCGTTCCTGCTAGGATGCTGGTGAGGGAATCAAACCGCGAATAATCCCTATTCATAGATGATTGCTGAAGACTAAGATTTTTTATACTCCGAATAGTATAGATGAAAATCCAATATCTGAAAACCAGAAAGCCTGGAGGAAATTTTCAGGCGATCGCGATTTTTATGACATTTCGTACATTTCGTAATTTTGCCATATTTTACCTCTGGATATTGTAGGTTAGCAGCCTCGCACTGCATCCCGAAAGATTTTCAAAGCTTCTTTTTCTTCCGACATTTGCAGGCATCTCCCCAGCAATTCTAGATCCAAATCCGGCAAAAGTACGCTCCTCAAAGTGCGATCGTAACCCTCCGAGTTCAGTTGGTAAATCGCAAATACTCCGTCTTCCCAGAACCAAACTTCCGCTACGTTAAATCTGCGATAGTATTCCAGTTTGTTAATAGTCCCGCTGGTAAAAACAACTTCGATCGCCAAATCGGGTGTTTCTCGCCTCCGCCGGGCTTCGCCAAAGTAGTAAGATAAATCTGGTTCCTTGCTGCTGCCTTTTGTTTCCCCTTGCAGTGTAGCGCTACCCGTCGGTCTAAAACTCATATCTTTTTCTACGAAAAAGATCATTAACATTCCTGCCATCAGATATTTAATGATTTCATGCTTCGACGAACGTGTCATAATTTCCACATATCCGTCGAGGTAAGACAAGCGAACACTGCGAGTATACTCTAGCAAGGAATCCAGAGCTTTGAACTGCTCCCAAGTCATTGATAGCGGCAAAATCAACCGCTGTTCTGGGAGTGTAGTCAATGGGGGGTGAATTGTAGCGGTCATTTATACTTTCCCCGAGTTTGATTTGCTACTTCTAGATTAGCCTAAAAAAATCTAAATTAAGAACTCTTTTAATATCAATTCTGCAAACTTCGCGATATCTGTAGGGACACGGCACTGCCGTGTCCCTACCCGGAACTAGGAGGCGGTGCCGTGCCGTTTCCCTACCCGGAACTAGGAGGCGGCGCCGTGCCGTTTCCCTACCCGGAATTATAAATATCTAAGCCAAAAATTGGAATTGAGAACCGTTAACTGCCAAAGCAAACGGACTTGCCGGTTCAAATGCACCGATAAGTTCAAAGCTGTCCGTATTTAAAACTATCCCCACGATTTGTCCGGTAATTCGGTTTTCAATCACCATGTCGTTGATAATTCCGTCGTTGTCGTAAGCGATGAGATTATCGTCTTCAAAGAAAAGGTTTAATTCTGTTAAACCGTCGGTGAGGCCGATGCGATCGCCCTCGTCAAAGTTAAAATCGGTAATCACATCGGCTCCATTGACTCCAAATGTTTCATTGCTTCTGAGCACGAATATGTCAGCGCCGGGGCCTCCCGTGAGTACGTCAACTCCCCGATCGCCCGCTAAGAAATCGTTGCCGTCATTGCCGTCTAAATCGTCGTCTCCTTGCCCTCCCCGCAGGATATCGCTCCCGAATCCTCCAAAGAGAATATCGTTTCCGGCGTCGCCCCTAACTACGTCGCTGCCATCATTTCCATCCAGGCGATCGTTATCTTTGCCGCCGTAAAGGATGTCATTTCCGCCGCCACCGCCGATCACATCGTTGCCGTTATTTCCTAACAGCCGTTCGTTACTATCCGATGAACCTCCTATGGTATCGTTGCCGTCGAGTCCCCAAACTCCCCAGGGAAAAGATGACAAATTTCCATCCTCTACATCAATCTCATCTGATGTAGCGAATCCCAAAAAACGCGGCCCGCCGCCAGCAAACACAGGAAATCCCGTGAAATCGCCGATGAGATTGTTAATTGTTAAAGCCATAAGTATATCCTTTGAAAGAGGCTGCTCTTTATATTATATATTTTAATTCTTGCCTTGCCAAACCGCAAATTTATTTTGATTATTTTCGGAACTTTTGTTTGCTAAGTTAGATCGTTTTCGGTTGCATGGAAATCATATATTTAGATGCTCTAGCCTACAAGCATCTCGCTCGCGATCTGTGCCGCTTTTCGAGACGACCCGATCGCGCTCGTAATTCCGATGCTCCAAATTTGAGATTAGCGACTGGCAATCTGCTTGCCAATTACCAATTACCAATTACCTGCGTTCTCGTTCATTCTAGCTAAAGCTACTGTATATTTCGCCTCAGAGTCAAATAGCATTAGTCCCTGACACTATCCGCTACGGCTTACCGCTTATAATGGGTGTTACCCGCCAAGTCGCAAACACGTTAATATCACTTATAACGTCAAGACCCAGAGGTTGTTTGTGAATAAAAGTAAAAGTTTCTCGGGCGATCGCCCGAGAAACTACTGGGTTTCCGATACCCATACACAAACTTTACAAACAAAACCTAAATTCTTTATAAATTCATAAATCGCCGATCGCTAACACTATCTGGCAAAATCTACTGCTTTCAGGTGCTTTCCTCATGCCGACTCCGAAATCGTCTTCGCGTCAAAATAACAACCACTCCGTAAAATCACTGATACCCGCAGATATGGACTCAACTGAGCAAGACAATAACAGTTTGCAAAGCGAAGTTAACATGGAACAGCTACTGCAAGCTTTGGCGGCAGGAGTACCGACTCAATCTGCCGAAATCGAACGCTTGAAAACATGGAAACAAGACTTGCAGTGGGTGTTTCAATTTCTCGGAAACCGCCGCGTTTTAATCGCGGTAATCGAGCCGGGAACTTTTGCCCTGCGCTACGCTAACGCTGCTTTCTGCCGTTTGGCCGGCTGGGAAGGAACGCCCCTGGGAAGCGGGCAAATTGGCGGTTTGTTTGCAGGAATGGGCATTACTCTGCTGGAATTGTTCGAGGAGTGGGACGGCAAAACAGCCGAACAGTTGTACCGCCGCCACCTTTTGCACTGGGTATTCAAGCAATCCTATCAAATTGACCTTGCAGCTTTGCGGGTGCTCGACGAACCGGTGATGGCTGCAGTAAAAAGTCGGGTTCATCCAGAACCGAGATATGTCGAATTTTGGCTGGGTTCAGAACAGTTGAAAATCGATCGCATTGACTCGAAAATAGATGAATTTGCCGATTTGCATTTGCAGTTAATGCCGGTTTCTGAACGGGAAGCTTGGTTGATGCAGCCGAATCAATTGGCGATTTTGGCCGATCGCTTGCAGTTGGATAATTACCGAGTAGAAGGTTTGCTGGTACTCGAAGGTTTTGATGTCACCGTACAAGAGCAAATTCGGCGGTTGACGCAGTTATTAATCGATCGCGATTCCATGCTGCGCCCCGACAAATTTGAAAGAATTGACGGCTGTTTGCGATCGCTCTTTAATGCTGACGGCACTTTGCTGCTGCGCCCCGACGGCGAACAAGTACAGATATTAGTTGCTAAAGGCGGCGAAAATTTGCAGCCGATCGTTTATTCGATGACTGCTCTAGAAGCTTCTCATTTTTTGAAAGCAACGGCGGCAAATCAAGTTTGGAACGTGCCGGATTTGCGGCGAGAATGCGACACCGACTGCGATCGGGCTTTGCGGAAAATGGGCGTGCGATCGATGCTGCTGGTACCGCTGGTGGTGAAAACCGTCACCCGCGAGGGATGCGTGCAGAGGATTTTGGGGCTGGTGGGGATGCTGTGCGATCGTCCCAACCACTTTAACGGAATTGACTCCCAGCACGCCCAAGAACTGATTCCCGCCTTCATTGCAGCCCTGCGGCAAGCCATGCAGCAGCGGTTCAGCCACATCCACAACATCCACCCCGCCGTCGAATGGCGCTTCGTCCAAGAAGCAGAAAGACGAAGTTGGGGATTGCAGCAAGAAACTATAGTATTTGCTGACGTTTATCCGCTGTTTGGCATTTCCGATATCCGCGGTTCTAGCGACGAACGAAATCGAGCCATTCAAACTGATTTGCTGGAACAATTTTGCTTGGCTTTAGCCATAATAGATGCCGTTTGCGAAACAAAAACTACTCACCTCGGCCAGCAACTGCGGCTAGATTTGCTCGACTACATCGAGCATTTAAAACAAAAAGTCACAGTCGATATGGAGGTGCGAGCTGCCGAGTATTTAAACGAAAAATTAGAACTGTATTTTGACTATTTTGTGCAGTGCGGGCCGAAAGTACAGGAGGCAGTCGAAGCTTACCGAAGGGCTTGCGAAAACGAACACAACTGCGTTTACGGCGATCGCACTCGCTACGACGCAATGCTGCATTTAATTAGCAGCAAACTCCAAGAAACTTGGACTCGCTGGCAAGAACGAATGCAGAAAATTCTGCCTCACTACTGCGACATTGAATGTACCGACGGCATGGATCACATGATTTATGTCGGAAAGTCGATCGATCCCAGATTCAGTCAGTTTCACCTCCACAGTTTGCGGTACGAACAACTGCGGGCAATTTGCGACTGCGGGCGCACAGTTTTTCGCCTGCAAGCCGAGTCGCACATTAATATGGAACTGGCGCATTTAGTATTAGTTCAAAATACCACAATCGACATTTTTCACAACGAAAATACCGAAAAAATGTTTGATGTCAAAGGCACTCGCGACATCCGCTACGAACTCGTCAAAAAGCGGATCGAAAAAGCCGTGGATAAAGACGCACAAGAGCGAATTACCCAGTCGGGAATGCTGACTGTAGTTTATTCAACCGAAGACGAGTGGGAAGAGTACGAACAATATTTGCGTTATTTGTCTCGCGAAGGTTGGGTCGAGTCAAAAATTCAGACTGGCATGGTAGAATCGCTGCAAGGAGTCAGCGGTTTAAAGTTTGCCCGCGTCCGTATTTTACCGGAGCCAGAATCAATTGTTCATGTCAGTGAAGTTACGGTTGTACAAGATTAAAAATCCACAGTTTAAACAGCAATTACTAGCAGTAAGGTGCGCATTGCGCACCCTACAAGATAGCTAACGATAGCTGGAAACCAGACAAGGCAACGTTTCCACTAAACTTGTATATTGTGCTTGTGAGTGGTGGCATAACAAAAGGCGATCGGCATCACATAAATTTTCACTAAATTAGCGCTACTCTAAGTTAAATTAGATGCGATTTATTTTTTAAATAAACCTATGCCAATCCTTTCAAAATACCAAATAAATTCTATTCTGCACCAAGGCGCCGAAACAATTATCTATCGCGGACAGAGAGCGATCGACGAGTCCGCAACAATTCTTAAAGTTCTCAAAGCCGAATATCCCACACTCGAAGCCATTACCCGCCTCAAACACGAATATCAAATCCGCCAAAATTTAGATAGCGAACAAATCGTGAAAGCCATCAGTCTCCAAACCTTTGACCACCGATTAGGACTGGTTTTAGAAGACTTTGGCGGCGAATCTCTCGGACAAGTCCTGGAAACAAAAAAACTCAGTACGATTTCCATTTTAAACATCGCCATCCAAATCGTCAAAGCCTTAGAATACCTGCATAAAAACCAAATTATTCACAAAGACATCAAACCCAGCAACATCATAATCAACTCCCAAACAAAACAAGTCAAACTCACCGACTTCGGAATAGCGACAAAACTGAACAAAGAAAGCCCGCAATTCAACAATCCCAACTGCGTCGAAGGCACATTAGCTTATATGTCACCCGAACAAACCGGGAGAATGAACCGCACCCTCGACTACCGCACCGACTTTTATTCCCTCGGAATTACCCTGTATGAAATGCTAACAAATCGTTTGCCATTTCAAAGCAGCGACCCCTTAGAAATAGTTTACAGCCACATTGCCCTTCAAGCAATTGCGCCCCATCAGATCAATTCAGATATGCCGCCAGCAATTTCAGAAATAGTCATAAAATTGATGGCAAAAAATGCCGAAAATAGATATCAAAGTGCAGCAGGATTGTTAGCAGACTTAGAAATTTGTTTGCATCAGTTAGAAACAACAGGAGAAATAATCGATTTTATCCCAGGACGCTTAGATATTCTCAGCCAATTGCTGATACCCCAAAAATTGTACGGTAGAGAAAACCAAGTCAACGAACTATTAGCAGCATTTGAACGCGTAGGGGCGGGTTCACCCGAATCTGTGCCACCCAACCCAAATACAGAAAAACCCGCCCCCCCCAACGCCGAAACCCTTTCACCTGAATCTTTTTCCCCCAACCAAAACACTGAAAAAATCGCCCGTTCCCAAAGCGAACTAATGCTAGTATCCGGCTATTCCGGCATCGGCAAATCAGCAGTCGTCAGCGAAGTTAGCAAACCAATAACTCGCTCAAAAGGTTACTTCATCAGCGGCAAATTCGACCAATTCAAACGCAACATTCCCTATGCCTCATTAATCCAAGCATTTAACTCCTTGCTGCGGCAATTGCTAACAGAAAGCGCAGAGTATCTAGAAAAATGGCGATCGAAAATACTAACAGCTTTAGGAACAGACGGTAAAGTAATTGCCGATGTAATTCCCGAAGTTGAATTAATCGTTGGAAAACAGCCGGAAGTAGCAGAACTGGGCCCTGTAGAATCGCAAAATCGCTTCAATCGAGTATTCAAAGAATTTATTCGCGTTTTCGCCCAAAAAGAACACCCGCTAGTTATCTTTTTAGACGATTTGCAGTGGGCTGATTCAGCAACCTTAAAGTTAATGCAAATACTGATAACTGACCCCGAGCAGCAATATCTGCTGCTAATCGGTGCTTATCGAGATAACGAGGTCAGTCCGACTCACCCGTTAATTCAGACAGTAGAAGAAATAGAAAAAACTGGTACGGTTGTCAGCAATATCGTGCTGCAACCGCTGGATTTAGAAAACGTGAGTGAGTTAGTCGCTGACACGCTCAACAACCGCACAGAACAGGTAAGAAACTTAGCAGAGTTAATCTGTAATAAGACAGGTGGCAATCCTTTTTTCTTGACGCAACTCCTGCAAGCACTTTATCAAGAAAATTTGTTAAAATTTGACTTTAATTTCAGTCAAGAAAGTCAAGCTGGCTGGAATTGGAATATCGATGAAATCCAAGCTATTGGAATTACTGATAAAAGTGTAGTGGAACTGGTAGCCAGCCGCATTGAAAAGCTCCCCATAGCTACGCAAGAAGCCTTAAAGTTAGCAGCTTGTGTGGGAGATAAATTTGCCCTAGATGTGCTGTCACTTGTCAGCGAAGAGTCAGCGAATGTTACAGCTACTGAACTTTATTCAGCTTTGCAAGCAGGGTTAATTCTGCCATTGAATGATGCTTACCGCATTCCTTTAGTTTTCGATCGGACCGAATCAATTAATCTCAAATTAGATACTTCGCGGGTTAGTTACAAATTTTTGCACGATCGCGTCCAGCAAGCCGCCTATTCGCTGATTCCCGAAGAGCAAAAGCAATCCACCCATTTAAAAATCGGTCAATTACTGTTACAGAATACTCCCGCCGACAAGCTCGAAGAAAACATCTTCGATATTGTCAATCAGTTGAATGTCGGAATTAACACTATTAGCCAGCCCGCCGAAAAAACGCAGCTAGCACAATTAAATTTAATGGCTGGTATCAAAGCTAAAGCGGCGAATGCTTGTGAAGCTGCTGTTAAGTATTTGCGGGGGGCGATGGAATTGTTGCCAGCGGATTGTTGGCACAGTCAGTATGACTTAGCGTTAGCAATTTACGAGTCAACAGCCGAGGCTGAATACTTAAATGTTAACTACGAAGATTCAAAAAAACTGGTAGATATCGTCCTGCAAAAAGCTAAAACTTTACTGGAAAAAGTGAATGTCTGCGAACTGCAAATCCAGTCTTACAACGCCCAAAACCGACTTGTAGAATCACTAAATACAGGACTGGAAGTTTTGAAACTTTTAGGCATTTCTTTTCCTCAAAACCCCAACTTGCTAAATATTGTGGCGGGATTGATTAGCACAAAATTGACTTTGGGAAGGAAACGAGTGGAGGATTTAGCTAATTTGCCGGAAATGACAGATCCCGAGCAACAAGCAGCCATGCGGATTTTATCGGGGATTTCCAAAAGCGCTATTCCGACTAAGCCCCTATTGTTACCGCTGTTAGTATTTATGATGGTTAAGCTGTGGGTTAAATACGGCAATTCCCCTTATACGAGTATTGCCTGCGTTGGTTATGGCATAATTATGTGCCAGCTAGGAGATATTAGTTCGGGATACCAATTCGGTCAACTGGCAATTAGGATGTTAGATAAATTTCCATCCCGTTCAATTAAAAATCTAGTTTATACAGCCTATAGTGCTTTGATTCAACCATGGACAACCGATCTGCGAGCGGGATTGAGCCTTCTCAAGGAAAGTTTTCACACTGGGGTGGAAAGTGGAGAATTGGAATCTGCGGGTTATTCTATAGCTGAATATTGCGCGAAAAAACTGGCAGCGGGAGAGGCTCTAGATTTGCTGGAACAAGAGACTGGTAAGTATCTGAAATTAATGCAGCAACTTAAATTAGAAATGGCTGTAAGCTGTGTCGGTATATGGAGCCAGACAGTCCTCAATTTGCGCGATCGAGCAGTCGATCCCTGCAATTTAGTCGGCGAGAAATTTAATGAATCGGAAGCGCTCCCGGCTTTAATCGCAGCTAAAAGCTTTACTTTATCTTGTCAGGTTTACAATGCCAAAACTGTGTTGAATTTTCTGTTCGGCAACTACGCACAAGCTTTAGAAAATTCAAGTTTGTTCGAGCAACAAAAAGAAGCCGCAGCCGGATTGTATTCAGTTGCAAGTAATAATTTTTACCGCTCTCTTTGTCTCCTCGCTTTGTATCCAAAAGCTGACAAAATTGAGCAAAAGCAATATCTGAAAAAAGTGGTACAAAACCAAAAAAAGATGAAAAAATGGGCAGTTCATGCTGCGATGAATTATCAACACAAATATGACTTGGTAGCGGCTGAGAAAGCGCGAGTGTTGGGGCAGAATACCGCAGCAATGGATTTGTACGATCGCGCAATTGATGGAGCAGCCAAAAACGGTTACATTCAAGAGGAAGCATTAGCCTATGAATTAGCTGGAGAATTCTATCAATCTCTGGGAAAACAGATAATTTCTCAAGCGTATTTGACGAAAGCTTATTACGGCTACATCCGCTGGGGAGCTCTAGCGAAAGTTAAACACTTAGAGTCAATACATCCTTTCTTAGTAGCACAGACGCACGCAGCAGAAACTCGAACCCTCGATGTCACGCGCACTAGCAGTGGAAATACGACGAGTAATAGTTTAGGCGATTTCTTAGACGTGGCTACTTTTATTAAGTCTTCGCAAGCGATTAACAGTGAAATTGTTCTCGAAAACTTGCTGACAAAATTAATCAAAATCATTTTAGAAAATGCGGCGGCTCAAAAAGTGGTGCTGCTGCTGCTAAAAGACGATCGACTTTGCATCGAAGCTGTCGGAAATTCAACTGATACCACTTGCACTGTTTTACAATCTATACCATTTGAAAACAGTCAAGATTTGCCTGTTTCTGTAGTTAATTATGTTTTTCGCAGTCAAAAGCCTCTGGTATTGGATGATGCGACTGTTACCGCACCTTTTAATGCGGATGCTTGCATTCGAGAATTTGAAATTAAATCAATTCTGTGTTTGCCAATTATTTATCAATCCCAATTGCAAGGGATTATTTACCTGGAAAATAAGTTGGCAGCAGCAGCTTTTACCGCAGACAGGGTAGAAGTTTTAAAAGTTTTAGTTTCCCAAGTCGCGATTGCGATCGAGAATGCTCGTTTGTACGCGCGCGAGCAAGAAAAATCCCAACAGTTAGAAAAATCTTTTGCGGAATTGCAACAAGCGCAATTGCAACTAATTCAGAGTGAAAAAATGTCAGCTTTGGGCAACTTGATTGCAGGGGTTGCTCACGAAATTAACAATCCGCTCGGTTTTATTGCTGGTAATGTTGATGCTGCTGCTGAAGCTAGCTTGGATTTGATTGATTGCTTGCAACTTTACCAGGAAAAGTTTCCGAATCCGGGTGATGAATTGGAGGATAAAGCATCGGATATTGATTTGGAATATTTGATGGAAGATTTGCCGAAAATGCTGTTATCGATGAAGTCTGGAACCGATCGCATCCGCAATATTAGCACGTCTCTCCGCACTTTTTCCCGCGCTGATACTGTGACTAAGGTGTCAGCAAATATTCATGAGGGCATCGATAGCACTTTGCTGATTTTGCAGTATCGCCTGAAGGCTAAAGATAGTCGCCCTGCGATTAAAATTATTAAGGAATACGGATATATTCCGCCAGTTAAGTGTTATTTTGGGCAACTGAATCAGGTGTTTATGAATTTGCTGGCTAATGCGATCGACTGTTTTGAAGAATCCAATCAGGGTCGCAGTTATGCTGAGATTGATGCTTTACCGAATACGATCGCCATTATCACCCATGTCTCTGAGGATAACCAGAGTGTGGTGATTCGCATCAAAGATAACGGGGGAGGGATGTCGCCGGATGTGAGGGCGAAAATATTCGACCATTTGTTTACTACGAAGGGAGTCGGGAAGGGTACGGGTTTGGGGCTGTCTATCAGCCGCCAAATTGTGGAGGAAACCCACGGCGGTAAGCTGAGTTGCGAATCGGTGGTGGGTGAAGGGACGGAATTTGCGATCGCCCTGCCATTGGATTAAGAGACTCGGCGTGTTTTTAAACCCGGAGATCCCCCCTAACCCCCCTTAATAAGGG
>JAUBOG010000881.1:0-1274 GCA_036700105.1 Microcoleus occultus BM001215583 | reverse complement strand
CGGGCGGGACGCCCATCCCACAAATATGTGTAAATTATTTAATTCGCGATCCTTAGTAGCTATCTTTACGATATCTTTGCAATTTTTGTATTATCTTTTACGACACATCCAAAAAACCTGAGCTAGACTATAAGCATACACCTCCTCAAGGCAAAATTGGAGAAGGGAGCAAGGCTTCATGGAGAAAAATCTATGAAAACGGTATTAGAATCCATTCAATTGGACTATGCTTTCATGTTTACTTTCAAAAAAGTAAACTCGATTAAGCTGGAAGGATTCAAGCATTTTTTTGACGATATGCCGATCGACCCTTATATCAAAGGCAAGTATCGATCGAGAAGATTGTCCAGGTTTGCGGTAAACGGGAACGACTTGGTTAAGTTACCTCACGGCTACTTGTTTCAAAGCAAAACATACAATCCCGTAGCGGGTGATATCCGGCGGGAATTTGCCGAATTGGACGATCGGCTGATCGCCCTCGATAACTTCAAACAAATGGTTTTTGCATTTTTCGATTCCTGCAAAATTCACCCGGAAGCTGAAATCGGCATCCATCAAATCAGGACGAGTTGTTCGCCGCACAATTTCGGCAACCCCGCACCGGAAGGCATTCACAGAGACGGTACTGATTTTATCGGCATCTTCTCGGTTGACAGAACTAATATTGTCGGCGGGGAAACGCATTTGTACTTGGCGAAAAAAGAAAAGCCGGTGTTTAATAAAATCCTGCATCCGGGGGAAATGCTGTTAGTTAACGATCACGAGTTTTTTCACTTTACGACGCCGATTAAGCCGGAATCGGAAGGGGTGGGAACGAGGGATGTTTTCGTGCTGACTTCTCCGAGTTTGCTGTGCGATTGAGGAGGCATTCCTGGAGGCAGAAACCGGGTTTTTGAGCAGGACTCAAGCCCCTGTCTAATGTCGTGTCCGGTAGAATAATTGTCATCGCGACCGTCAAGAAGCAATCGCAATATGTCTGCGATTGCTTCTTTTACATATGTAGTAAATCGTACAGAAATCAGCTTTATAATGTATTAAGCTTCTTCCCCATTACCTATTACCTATTCCCCATTACCTATTACCTATTGGTATCCGATCGCGTATCGCAAAGGATGGGCCGCATTGGGTCTAGGACGATCGTTTACCGCCTAACTCCTATCTCAATTGAATTTCGGAGATCGAAACCATGAGCGCTGATTTAGAAGTTCAAAAACCGATGCCACCAAAGCAATCCTACACAGGTTGGCAAGCAGCACTGGCAGAGTTCTTTCAGT
>JAUBOG010000880.1:0-1282 GCA_036700105.1 Microcoleus occultus BM001215583 | reverse complement strand
ATCGCCCGAAATAGAAAATTAGCTCAAAACGGGCGATCGACGAGCGAGGAAGTTGTACGGGCGATGTGCGATCGTCCTTTCTTGTCAAACTATCGACAGTAATTCGATCGCACAAAACACTCGTTTGTAAAGTCGATCGCCCTTCGGTATGAAACTATCGATAATCATTCGATCGCACAAAACTGCACATTACGAAGATGGAAGATTGCGGATTTCATAGGGCAGTGTCACTTCAGGAAGTAAGTCTGTAATCCAAGGGTTAAAAGCGTCATTTAGTAACAGATTTCCTCCCAGCCTCTGAAGCACTATACTGTCATAATTGAAGAGCAGCACTGCATCTTCTGAAATCTGGCGCAGCAATTCTATGGTTACTCGGATCATAATCCGATCGGCTTTTTCAAAATCTGCATCCCAATTGAGTCGGAACCAAATAGTTATATTCGGTACAAATCCAAATTCTTCTTCAATAATAGATTGAAATTCTATTCCATGATTTGCTCCTACTAACATTCCTGAACCAAATAAACAGGGACCATTAGGTTCATCAACCCACTCTAATTCAAATCCTTGACACACTATCTGTAAAGCCTGTAACGGTTCGATGATAGTTGCCAAATACAACTGATACTCTGCCGACATTTCATCTCCTACAATCTATGGTTTTATGGTAAAAACTGGAGTATAGTTCCACCTCTTACAACAGTTATCTCTCGGATATTTGGCGCAGGATATTGATTGAGATGCGCCTGTATATCTGAAAGTGAAACTTGAGTATCATCCAGATTAAGTATAAACCTGTCAGATTGACCGTTTACAACTTTTTGTTTCAATGTTGCTATAATTTTATTAGGGCTTGAAGTAGTTGGCGCGTAGCAGTCAAAAATTCTGCCTTCGATTTTGTAGTCCGGATTTCTTGAACCACTAACTATCGGATTTTGCTCAACATTGTAGCCCGCTTTAGATAATATCTCAGCAGATTCATTTTCTCGTGTTATCGACCGGGTGCGATCTGCATTAGCAGCACTAGGATTGGCAGGTAGAGGTGATTTCGAGCCACTAGGCTGTCTTTTGGGATCTGGGTTTAGAGAAGGTCTAGTTCTGTCTGGGTTTGGAACAGAAGGAGAACCATCGCTGTTGCCAGAAGTCATCTGAAAGACTTGACTTACAAGACTGAGAATATCTCTCGCACTAGCTGCCGTCATATTGCCCGCCGCTATCAATGCTGCGGCCTGTGCGGGCGCTGCCACTAAAGCACTACCACCACTACCTCCAATAGTCAGTC
>JAUBOG010000118.1:0-15174 GCA_036700105.1 Microcoleus occultus BM001215583 | reverse complement strand
CTCTTCTATCGATGGAAGAGGTAGCTGTCAACTGTCAACTGTCAACTGTCAACTGTCAACTGAGTACCCTTTCCCAGGCCGTAGGTGAGAGCGTAACTGCTAGCCAACAGCCACAGCCAAACACCGGGATACCGGGGCTCCAACCAAGGCTGTACCCTGCGGGCGAAACTGGGGAGCCATCCGCCGAACAGCAAACTGGCCAAAGCCAGCAGAGTAAAACTCAAGTAACTCCCCAGCCAGCGCCAAATATCCCTGAAGCTGACGAAATCTAAAATCCACAGCAGCAGAGAAGGATTTTTTCCGGCTGCTTCGATCGCCAATCGATTGAAAGTTAGCCAGTCTATTCTGTCTTTAATAAAAGTTTCGGCTACGGCGAGTTCTTCTGCTGCCAAAATACCGAAAAAAGTATTGAGAATTGAATTAATCCTTTGGGGCGGTAAACTGCTCCCAGCGGGCACCATCATCCCTTTAGAAAACAGCCAAGTTACAGAAACATTGCTCTGGTAAGCGCGAATTTGGTTTAAGTGATTTGCAGTTAACAAATTGTGCTTTAATGCTGTATCCAAAAGGTCAGTTAAACGGAAAAGATTGCGGATGAGGGAGCCGAAGCCGGTGAAAACGAGGGGAGATTGCAGGGATGCTGCGTCGCCGATCGAGATCAGGCGATCGACCGCCACCGCCCGATCGCTGCTGTTGCTGCTGAAATGCCCGGGAATATAACCAAAAGTCGGTTTTTTCCAGACTAATTTATCGACATCGCAGCGGCGGTACTCCGGCAAAATTGTAAAAAAATCCTCGTACAGTTCCAGCAAAGAACCGGGATTCTCGGGATGTACTTGGTGGTAGTGGAATAGATAAACTGTAAGTTCTGTGCCGGCGCCGGGAAACAGCTCCCAAATAAGCTGCCGTCCGCGAGAAATGTCGCCGTGACTGTAGAGAACGTCCCCGTACTCGGAATCCCAAACTCCCGGCTCAAATCCTCCGTCGATGACTGCTCCCACTGTCGGGCAAACGCTATCAAAAGCCCGCCCTCCGTTCAACTGCCAAGCGATGGGAGAAGCCGAACCCATTGCATCCACAAGCAGCCGTCCCAATGCAGTGCGATCGGCTTTTGTCGGCAAGTGGCAGCCCCGAACTACTACTTTTTCCGGCTCGACATCGGCTCTGACAAACTCAGTTTCGTCCCAGATTTCCCCGCCAGCTTCTGTGAGCTTAACTCCCGCCAAATACAGCAGTTTCTCGCCGTCCAAAGCTACATTAAGCACCTTTGGCGTGTGCAGGACTGGCGATTTAGCAACGGTTGGATTGTTAGCATCAAAAAATTTGTTGTAGCCATCTTTGTATTCTCGCGCAATCAAAGTTTCGATTTCCGCAGCAGTAAATAAACCCAAATCAATTAAGCTTTGAATTTCATCCCGCGAAATATTCCACTCGCGGTTCATCCGCCCGAAAGGCATTCGTTCCACCAGCAGCACTCGGTAGCCCAATCTCGCCATGACTGCGGCGTGAATCACTCCCAACGCCCCGCCGATATAAATTAAGTCATAAAAAGTATCGCCAGAATCGGACACCGAAACTGTACTTTTTACCTTCTTCTTAACATCCGTTACATCCGCTACATCTTGTACAGTGCTCGTTGCCGAACCTTCTGACTTCAAAAACACTACTTGTTTTGGGGTTTTAGGATTGCGAGTGCCTTCGCGCCAGCGCTGCTCCCACCAGTAAACGCGCTGGAGGTCGTATTCGCCTTTAGGCATTTTTTTGAAGTATTTGACGGTCAGCGGGTAATAGGGGGCAAGAGCGTCAAAAATTGACTGTTTGGAGAGGTCTATGACAGGGGGTTCCGGGTAGCGATCGGGAAACTTGTTTTTCACAGCCTGATTGAGAGTTTGCAGGAACTTGCTTTCTCCTGCGGGCGCGTCTTCTAGACGAAAAACTTTTAAATAAGTCGTGCGCTGAACTGACCAGACAAAAACCGAAAGTTCTGCCGATCGGGAATTGGGGTTTTCTTTCTTGGTGCCAGCGAATGCGGGTTTTGGAGTGGCATTGGCAGTTCCAGTCAGCAGAACCTCGGCTGCTGTTGGGTTTGAAAGCAAGCGAAAGCCGTCGGGAGTAATAATTTTCGCTCCGGTTCCCGGGTCGAATTCGTGCTGCAACCAGGTGCAGACGGCTGCTGTATCCGGTGTGGGGACTTCTAGATAAAGAATTTCTTGCATTTGAGGTTCTCTATAAATTAATAAAGATGGGGGAGTTGACAAGGGAGCAAACTGCGCTATACTCCCGAATACTTATTTAGTTTTAAATAAGTTTACAATGTTCTCAGATTTTTAGTTTTTCGATCGCTCTTGCTCTCGGTTGGCCCGCAGCGGCTGAATATCTACTCTCTTCGGTATGCACTCTCATGAATTATCCCATTCCTACGAATCCTCAAGAAATGATTGCTTTGCGACAGCAGCCGCTGAATGAAGAATTAGTGGCGTCGGCGATCGCGGGCGTGATTCAAATAGCCCGATCGCGTTCTCAGTCTTTGGATGAATTAAAGGCTGAGGTGCTCGCCGACGACAATCTGCTCGATTTGGCTCAAAGGCTCTGGCTGAGCGACATTGTGGCTCAAGCTTGGGAAAATTGGCCTTAGAGTAAACTGCTGCTAAAATATTTACCTAATTATTATAGGTGAACTTACAAATGGTACAAACAAGATTAAAATCCTTAACTTTAGAAGAGTTCCTCCAACTACCAGAAACTAAACCTGCAAGCGAATACATTGATAATCAAATTATTCAGAAGCCGATGCCACAGGGAAAACACAGTGCAACTCAATGCGAACTAATTATTTTCATTAACGCTATATTAAAACCGAAAAAAGTTGCACGGGCATTTCCAGAACTCCGGTGTACCTTTGGCGGCAGGTCAACAGTGCCTGATGTTTCAGTATTTGTCTGGAACAGAATTCCGGCCGATGATAACGGCGAAATTGCTAATGTCTTTCCCCTAGCTCCTGATTGGACAATTGAGATTTTGTCGCCAGACCAAAGTCAAACTAAAGTTACTAAAAATATTCTGCACTGCTTAAATAATCAAACTCAAATGGGGTGGCTGATCGATCCCGACGAACAATGCGTTTTTGTTTATCTTCCCCAGCAACAGACAGCAGTATTTGATGAACCAGAAATGCTGCTACCTGTGCCGTCCTTCGCTAGCGAACTGCGGTTGAGTGTCGGAGAATTATTTGGATGGCTGCTGAAATAATTTTCGGAAGGTTGCCATATTTTTAATATTTTAGGACTTATCTGAATTCCGGCTGCGCCGGAATGATAGGTTGGACACGGCACTGCCGTGTCCTTACCGCGATCGATTGTAGGGAGACGGCACTGCCGTGTCCTGATTTGGGATCGGATTAATTCCGATACAACCGGAATTGATATAACGGAGGTCAGGAAGACCGAAGTTGCAAGAAGCAAAAGAGTGATTTTGGCACGGAGAGACGGATTAAATATTGCCAACAGTCAAAACTCAACTAACTAACGCAACTCAACTTCTCGCTTGAGTTCTGCCAAAACCCGATCGCCCCTGGTCAATCGGTACTCGGCGCGCCAAACTCCGGGAGTTAGAGGAGCATTTGTACTGTTTCTTTTGCCGACATAACGCAACCAAGTGCGGCTGGGGGCTTGAATTTCCTTGCTGTCGTTGGCGATAATGTCGCCGTTGGGTGCAAATAATTTGAATTGTTCCCGATCGCCCTTGAGCACGCCGTAACTTTGCACCCAAAACAGCAAAGCTGGACTGTTTGCAGGTAGCTTTGTCTCGGAAAATTCTCCTGCCCAAACAGCGTTATCGTCCGGCGGCTTATTAGCAAAACCGGCCCGAATTAAACCTGTGGAAATATAGTCTAGAGGCTTGTCCCAAATTGGATTGCGGGCGATGTTGCAGCCTAACTTCGCCTCGGGGCCGACAAAGGGATCGACGGCTTTGCCTTGATAGCTAAAAGTGACGTGTACGTGGGGGAAAGAGGCCATCCCAGAGTTTCCTACCATGCCCAAAACTGCGCCTTTTTCTACCTGCGCCCCCGGTTTGACGGCAACGCTGCCTTGGCGGAGGTGGCAGTATTGGGCTTCCCAGCCTGCGCCGTGGTCGATTACTATGGCGTTGCCGCATTCTCTACCTGCGACGCTGGCTTTGTCTGTACTGTTTTGCAAACGCCGATCGACCACACCGTCTCGCACTCGCAAAACTTTGCCGGCGGCGGAGGCAATCACGGGGACTCCTTTTGCCATTGCTTTGGCGTCGGGAATGGCGAAGTCTGTGCCGTCGTGGCCGTCGTAGGTTTGCCGCCCGCAGCCAAAATCGACGGCGGCCGGGCCTGGATCGCGATCGAAATACAGCAATACAAAACAGTCTTTGCCGAGGGTACAGCCGATCGGCTGACCGAATTGCGGGTTGTTCGGCTTTTGGGCGACTGCGCTAGACACGAGACGCTGGGCGATCGTGTTGGCTTGGGCGATCGGCGTACTTACTCCGGTGTTATTAGCACAGCTAGAAATATTTGTCAACCCCAAGGTCAACAAAAATGCAGCAATCTGTTTTTTTGATAGTATCGTCATTCGCTGGTTGGATGTCAAAACTGAGGTGGGTAGTGAAGAATTAATTAATCAATCAGAATATAGTTGCTCGGGAATCTAGACGATGGGTAAATTGTTTTCGTTTCCTAGATTTGTTATATTCTCGGTTTTTGATTTTAAATTTTTAATTACTTAAAAAATGCTCTCTAAAATTCGATCGCTCATTTCGCTCGTTCGGCTTGGCGGCCTTGCTGTTGCTGCTTTGGCGATGTGGGGATTTGCCACCATTGCCGAAGAGGTTTTGGAAAAGGAAACTCATGCTTTGGATGCATTTATTTTACTATATCTTAGGAGTTTTCACACTCCGCAGCTCGATCGAGTCATGCTCGCCTTTACATCTTTGGGGGAGCCAAATTTGCTGCTAGCGCTGAGCGTGAGTGCGGGTATTATTTTGTGGGTGCGGAAACATCGCTCCGAAGCCACCGCGATCGCAGTTGCCGGCGCTGGGGCGATCGGTTTAAATATACTCTTAAAACAACTGTTTGCCCGTGGCAGACCTCAACTTTGGCAGCGCACTGTTGAGGTAAAATTTTACAGTTTTCCCAGCGGACACGCGATGATTTCACTGGTTATTTACGGTTGGCTGGGATATTTGTTGGCTTCGCGCTTTCCCAAGCAGCGCTGGTGGATTTACGGCTGGACAATTATATTGGTTGCTGTTATTGGTTTGAGCCGGCTTTATCTGGGAGTTCACTGGCCTACCGATGTTATTGCCGGTTATACTGCCGGTTTGGTATGGCTACTTGCCTGCACTTCTAGCTTGGAAGTCTGGAAGCAGTTTCGCGCTTCTAGTGCTGCTTCCCAAGAAAAGTTTTTGTCACCTAAAAATCCTCAAGAATAGTTTTTGGCTGATGGCTGTTGACGGGTGATGGTTGACGGTTGACGGTTGACGGTTGACTGTTGTTATTGGTTCTTCGTTATTTGTCATTATCAGCCCCAAGCGAGTAACAAATAACAAATAACAAATAACTAATGACTGATGACTGATGACTAATGACTATTTGCTTTCCTTGCAAAACACATGGCGATCCCTTTTTCGTAGTAAGCCGCCTCGTTAATAAAAATTGGATATACGGTCGATTTACCTTCATACAAGACCGGCTCGCTGTCAAAGGTCAAAAATATCGGATCGCCAGGATTCAGGGCTTCATAATCTCTGCCTTGAAGCTGAGGATGGATCATTGCCTGAATTTCTCCCTGCTCGTTTCTGGGATAGTCGATCGCCTGAATGCTGTGATAAATAGTCAGGGGATTCTTTGCAGCAGTCACTGTGCCTTGATTGAAGGCTTCTACCCAGTCTAAAATTGTGCAGGCAACTTGCTCGGTTTGCTGAAATAAAGACGCATTTAATACCCCTTGCGGCACTGCACCAACTTCCAGCGTACCGCCTAAAGAGGAAATCGATCGCAGCAAAGGACTATCATGATTCTTGGTTGTAGAAGCGAGTAGTTTGAGGTGCGGATACAAAGATGTTAAATAAGCTGCTAGTTGCAGGTTAAATGGATGATGGCTGGCGAGAATAAATGTTAGCCCCATGTTGGATGTGGTGCTGTGCAAATCGATAATTAAGTTTTGCTGCTGAGTGTTTTTCGAGCTAAAACTGCGGTAGATTTCTTTCGCCCGCTGCGCTTCGTAGCTGGAGAGTCCGGGATTTTCTAAATCTTGCTGTCGAAAGCAGCGGTTGAGGTCGATATCGACGTAGCGCCGGCCCATTTCGCAGGCTTTGGGATTGGCTAGCAGGGCGATAGTTTCAAAAGTCGATCGCCCAATTAACTCCGGCGCGCGATCGAATTTTTTCACCAGGTAAATTCCTGTGAGTTCGTTTCCGTGGGTTCCTCCCACTATGACAACACGTTTAATTTGATTCATAAACAACTAACTTCCTATCCCAACAGCAGCAATATCTGTCAAAGTTTGCTGAATTGAGCTCGATAACATCTTGAGTCTTGGACGCAGCCACCGGATTTTTTGACAAAAATATACTGAGCAACCGCGATAAATATGGGGTGAAAAACTCGGTTCTTCAGCGTCTCTGTTCGCAAATCACAGTTTTATGAGTGAGATTGGCTACTACCTTAACTATATCAACACTTCGGACATTTTGTGACAATCAAGCAATTTGGTCAAAAGCCCCCGGATTCACCCGTGGATCGAAAAAAAAGCTCCCAATCCCGATCGCCAGCCCCCGGATTTATCAGTGAGTCGCTTTCTTCAAATCTAAAATCTAAAATCTAAAATCTAAAATCGATAGACTGCAAACTGTAGAATAATTGTTTCAGGGCGATCGGCTTCGAGAGCAACCCTTGCCGAAGCCCACGATCGGCCAACGGGAAATCAAGGGTTTCAGAGTACAGCATAAAAACTATCCGAAGTATTAATTAATCGTATAAACTATCTGTAGAGCATTTATCTAGGTGTTGCCATGCGTAAAATTGTACTATTCATTGCATCTAGTTTGGACGGTTATATCGCCCGCGTGAGTGGCGATATTGACTGGCTGTTTACAGACCAAAATTACGGTTATACTAAATTCTTAGATAGCATCGATACGGTTTTCATGGGTCGAAAGACTTACGAACAAGTTTTAACTTTTGGCGAGTATCCGTACCAGGAAAAAAAAAGTTATGTTTTTACCAAAAATCGAGATTTTCAAGCAACTTCTGATGTGGAAGTAGTAACAGAATTAGAGAGTTTTGTCAATAACTTGCGCTTGCTAGACGGCCAGAATATTTGGTTGGTGGGAGGCTCTCTGCTGATTCGCGATTTCCTGAATAAAAATTTGGTCAGTGAGATAATTCTCTCGGTGCATCCGATTATTTTGGGCGAGGGAATTCCGTTATTTGCTAATCCCAATACTACAGCTTTGCAGCTAACTGGATGTCAGACGTACAGTTCGGGTCTCGTTCAGCTATCTTACAATGTGGCGGCTTGAGGGTGCGCCCCATTGCTAAGTCGCTGGCAAAAATACTGTTAGTTGGTTATCAAAAAAGGTAAGATAGGACTTAGTAAGTTAGTTATCGATATATTATGTCTGCCAGAGATGTTTTTCATGAAGTTGTCAAAACAGCTTTGCAAAAAGAAGGCTGGCATATTACCCACGATCCGTTTCCGATTAGTGTGGGCGGTGTAGATATGTCGATCGATCTGGGAGCAGAAAGGCTGATTGCGGCAGAAAGGCAAGGCGAAAAAATTGCCGTTGAGGTCAAAAGTTTTTTGGCAAAATCGTCGGCAATATCGGAATTTCACAGAGCATTGGGGCAGTTCATTAATTATCGAGCCGCACTCAAAGAAAAAGCACCCGATCGCATTTTGTACTTGGCTGTGCCGTTAATAACTTATGAAGAATTCTTTCAACTAGATTTCCGAAAGCAAGGGTCGAAGAAAATCAGGTAAAAATGATTGTTTATGATACAGCACTTGAGGTAATTGTAGAATGGAAAAATTAACCCAATATCGGCAAATTGTGCAGCAAATGTTACTGGAGTACGGCAAGCGCAAACCTGCTCACGGAGACATTGAAGTCGAGACAATTCTTGATACAGAACGAGATCACTATCAAATCTTTTATGTAGGCTGGGACAACAAGCAGACTAGGGTGCATCACTGTAGCATTCACATTGATATCAAAGGGGGCAAAATTTGGCTTCAATGGAATGCCACTGAAGATGATATTGCTGAAGATTTAGTAATAGCCGGAGTTCCAAAAGAAGATATTGTTTGGGGATTTCAACCGCCGTTTATGCGGAAGTATACCGGTTATGCAGTAGAATAGTTAGCTGATGATGAAATGTGTTTTTTTCTTCTTGCTATTAATATCTTTTTTCTGGCTCGCGCTTCCTGCTGAGGCATCTGTATGCCGCAATTATGAGGGACGCGAGATTTGCATTGTCGATATCAAACGCAGTGCGAAAAACTATTGGGAATACAGGGTAATTCTTAGTGTTGATGGAGTGAAAAAGCCTCTGGAAGTCTACAATTGCCGCGATCGCACTACAGTTAAGAAAGACGGAATTATTTTGAGGTTTGGAGAAAACAACCCGGGTGAAATCGTCTGCCGTTTTTTTAAGAAGAAATAGTTTTGGCAATTGAATTTATCTCCTCCCCTTATAATTTCATCAAACTTGACTGTAAAATTTAGATGCGTCTGGGCTCACCAATAGCGGGAACACTAATGCGTTTAAAAACGCAAAGCGTGAATATTTTTT
Source organism: Microcoleus occultus BM001215583 (assembly GCA_036700105.1). Lineage (GTDB taxonomy): Bacteria > Cyanobacteriota > Cyanobacteriia > Cyanobacteriales > Microcoleaceae > Microcoleus. Next base: position 6,350 of record JAUBOG010000118.1, on the reverse strand, counting down.
GCCCTCAAACTTGGGCGAGACGATCGCCGCTGGGAAGATGTTCTATATGTGCCGCGACTTGGCTGCGAGAGTTGTGGAACACACCGCCGTAATAGTCTCGATACCACTCTACAAACTGATGAATTCCTTCCTCAATCGGCGTACTGGGCTTAAACCCCACATCCTCCATCAAATCGTCTACATCTGCATAGGTAGAGGGTACGTCACCGGGCTGCATCGGCAACAAATTCTTAACGGCTGTTTTGCCCGTTGCTGCTTCAATGACTTCGATAAAAGTCAACAATTCCACAGGGGAATTATTGCCAATATTGTAAATCTTATAGGGCGCGGTGCTGGATTGAGGTGGCTTTTCCATGACTCGAACTACACCTTCAATTACATCGTCAATGTATGTGAAGTCGCGCTGCATTTTGCCGAAGTTGTAAACATCAATGGGTTTGCTTTCGGCGATCGCCTTGACGAACTTGAAATAAGCCATATCCGGCCGTCCCCAGGGGCCATACACTGTAAAAAAGCGCAATCCGGTGATCGGCAAGTTGTACAAATGGCTGTAGGAATGAGCCATCAATTCGTTAGCTTTTTTGGTAGCGGCGTAAAGGGAAATTGGATGATCTACGTTATCGCTAACAGCAAAGGGAACTTTGGTATTAGCGCCGTAAACGGAACTGGAAGAAGCAAATACTAAATGCTCGATTTTGCTGTGGCGGCAGCCTTCTAAGATGTTGATAAACCCAGTGAGATTGCTGTCTGCGTAAGCGTGGGGATTTTGCAGGGAGTAGCGGACTCCTGCTTGGGCTGCGAGGTGGACAACGCGATCGAATTTTTGGTTTTGAAAAAGTTGGGATATGCCAGTGCGATCGCTCAAATCTAAATGCTGAAAAGTAAATTGTGAATGCGGCTGGAGTTGAGCTAAACGCGCTGTTTTGAGATTGACATCGTAATAGTCGTTTAAGTTGTCGATGCCGTAAACTTGTTGGCCTTGGGACAGCAATCTTTGAGCTAAATGATAGCCGATAAAGCCTGCTGCACCTGTTACTAAAATTTTCATGGCGGGTAATGGGGAATCGGGAATGGGGAATGGAAACAATTTGAAACCAGGGCTAACTAATTTCACCTGAGAGATTCATGGCTTGCAGTACGGGATATTTGGCGGAGGCGGGATAGTGTAAAATATTGATAGTTCCGGGTTTTATTTTGAGAGATTGCTGTTGGATGGGCAGGCCTAATACTTGATTTAATGCTGCCCTAATTTCGCCGATTTCAGCGACTACTAACCCGGTGCAAAGAGACGAGCTTTGGCGCGATCGCCCGGAAATTGTTTGATGCCAAGTCTGCATAAATCTTTCCGTAGAAATGGATAGCTGTACAGTAGGCTGGGGGTGCGATTTAATCAATTTTCCTGCCATTATTGCGGAGTTTTCTCCCTCGCTGTTCAAGCAAAAATCAATAGCCGTTTGTTCGATTATCCGGGCGATATTGTCAGTATAAACATCATTTTCACTATCAGCAGGTACTAGCAACAAACGCAGTCCTTGTTTGCCTTCTTTGAGTTTGGGCAAAATTTCGCCTAAGTGATTTGTCAAATTCATCGTTTCTAATTCTGCCGGATATTCTGCGCCGGAAAAACTCAGAATGCTGACTCCACAATTTGACTGCTGCAGGGTATGAAAGTCTTGACATTTCATCCCGAGCGCGGTACTTATCAATGCTTTGATTGTACCTCCGTGAGTGACGGTCAGGATTGTTTTACCGGCATACTTTGGGATAATTTCTTCCCAAAACTTTTGGGCTTGTCGGTAGAGATTTTGGACTGGGAAATTTTGCGGTTTAACTAAAGTGACAACTGAATTGCTAACTGTGGAATCATCTTCAACTTCAGCAGCCATCTGAAATTCGTGAGGGCGCTCTCTCCAACAGCGGTAATCTTCAGCAAGATGTTCTCGAACGTATTTGAATGATAAACCGTTCCAGGCGGGCAAGTCAATTTCTTTTAGGTTTTGATTGATGTGCAATTCGGGGTGACTGTCGGCAATAGTTGCGATCGCCGTTAAAATTTCGCCGGCTGTCTCTCTGGCCCGCTGAAGGGGGCTGCTGCACACAATATCTATGGGAATGCTGCTTAAAGAAAGTCCTGTTTGATAGGCGGTTAAGCGACCTTTTTCGGTGAGGAAAGAATCGTCGCAGCAGCCTTGATACAGTCCTCTTTCGTTGTAAATACTTTGACCGTGACGGACGAGAATAACGCGAGTTGTGTTGTTCATAAAAGAAGTTCGGCAACGGATTTTGTAACGGATGTAACTGATGTAACGGAGAGGGGAGAGGGAAGAATTAAAATGCAATATGGCTAGTCTAAATGATTTGTGAAAAAAAGATTTAAACGAACCGCGAAGACGCGAAGAACGCGAAGAACAGAAAGAGCGGAGGGTTTCACGAATCATTTAGACTAACTTTACTAGAATTGCCGCAATTAGAAATGTTTTAATGGGTGCTAATTGCTGTATCAAAAACTAAATGTTGTTCGCAATGTGCCGATGTAAATTGGATCGGTGTTGCTGTTGTGTTCTGGGTTGGTTATTGCTAACAAACCCAGGGTTACTGCTAGATTGTCGGTAAATTGCCTCCGATAAAATGCTTCTAAATGGAGCGATGTGTCTGGGTCGATATATTCTCGATCGTCCTCGATGAAATCGCTGTTAATTACTTTAGGTTGCTGGCCGATAACTATACCTCCTACGCTATCTTCTGAACCTAAATCGGGAAAAGCTAAAGTTACCGCCCAGTTAAACATACTAGCTTCGGGTCGATCGCGCAAATCGAGGGCTTGGGCGCGGGTATATCCCACCCAACCTCCGGCTGTCAACTGGCGGCTGATTTTGACAGTGGATTGAATGCCGAAAGAATTGGCTGCAATTGCATCGCTTTCACCGTCAAAAGGGTCATTTGCCCGATCGCTCCCGGTTCCGGTATCCAGGCTATTGTACGATCGCACGTAGGTCAAGCCGACTCCGATATTATTAGTTGGTCGGAGAGTTAATTGGGCGATCGCACCGTAAGCGGCTTTACCAAAACCGATTTCTGGATCGTTCACTTTATCGGCAATGAATCCGACATCTAAACTCACGCTTTTGCTAACAGCATAACTGATTCCAATCCCGCTACCTTCGCCGTGGCGGTAAATCGGGTTTCGCTGACCGAAACGAGATACCGTACCGCGACTGCTGCCGCTTAAAAACGGGTTCAAAGTATCAGTATAGTCGTTGAGACTGCCGCCGACAGCTTCGACGTAAACAACTGCTTCTCGATTAATTGGAAACCGATATTCTAACCGACTGAGTTCAAATTGATTGTCGCTTTCTCCTTGAAAGCTTAGATTGGCCATGTCTGTTTCCGCAGCATCGCTAACTTTGGGAATATTGTTAGCTTGCAGGCGCGTTCTGAGTCGGTCTTTCCCCGTGAAACTCGTGTCAAAATTCAACCTGACTCGATAACCAAAGGTAAGATTGCTGTCAACATCATCGCCTTTACCATCTGCTTTTTCATTTCCCTCAACTCCAATCACTCCAACAAGAGCTTCGCCATCCAATGTTGTAGTAGTTGAAAACTGCTGCACGGCGTCTAAACGCTGCGACAAATTTTCGACTCTGCCCCGCAATCCTGCCAACTCTCCCTCAAATTCTGCTTGCAGGCGGCGCAAAATTTCCAAGTCTTCGCGGCTGATGAAATTTGCAGTATTTGCCGCAATTTGCTGGTTTAGGCGATCGAGTGCCGCATTCAAAGCAGCGGCAAATTCGTAGCGAGTTAAAGCGCGATTGCCGCGAAAAGTCCCGTCGGGATATCCCGCAATTAACCCGTAACGTTCTACCAAGGATTTGAGAGCACTAAATGCCCAATCTGTAGGTTTGACATCGGATAATTCTGAGACGGAGGTGATGTTTGCTAGAGATTCGCGATCGACCTTTTCCGCCTCCTTTATTCCTAAGTCCGCGACGGCGGACTGTGTTTGTCTATCTGCGGTTTCAACCGCCGATTCCGATGTAGTTGCTACCGCCGGAATTGACAAAATTTTGGAATTTTCAGGCATTTGATTTCCTGACGTTGCAAACTGATTTTCAGTTCCATTCTTGTCAAAAGTATTTTTGCGATCGCCCTCAATAAATTCACTAGCAAGAACCGGACTTGCAACAGTCAAAGAAATTAGAAAGATCGGGGAAAAATGAACAAGCATAAGTAAACTCTAAACTGCAACAATCCTATCTCAAAACTTCGATCGCCCTTAGTAAGAGCGGGACAATATTCTTCTCAAAATCCCCCTTTTTAAGGGGAATTTAGGGGATCGATATCTGTGCAACTTCACATTTAATTTGTATTAACGGGAAATAGCAAAGGAATCCGCTTCGTCAGGTAAATCATTACCGATCGCAGATTGCACTGCATACATCGCTGCATATTTTCTACCTAAATGTATGAGTTCAGAATGAGTGCCCTGTTCCAAAACTCTGCCGCTTTCAATATACAGAATTGTGTCAGCTTGTTCGGCTGCTTTCAGATTGTGAGTAATCCAAAATGTGGTGCTATTTTGAGTCAGCCTTTCTAAAGCTTCGCTGACAGCGCGCTCGTTTTCTTGGTCTAAACCAGTTGTCGGTTCGTCTAAAATGACGATCGGAGACTTGCGCACAGCAGCGCGGGCGATCGCAATTCGCTGCCTTTGTCCGCCCGAAAGCGTCGCTCCTCTTTCGCCTAAAACAGTATCATAACCTAGAGGTAAATTCTCGATAAAATCGTGAGCGTTGGCTAAACGAGCAGCCGCTTCGATTTCAGCATCAGTTGCGTTTAAACACCCGTAAGCAATATTATCCCTGACGCTGACAGCAAACAAAACGCTTTCTTGCAGCACGATACTAATCTGCTGCCGCAGCGAATCGACTTTGTATTCGCGCAAGTCGTGTCCGTCAATTAAAATCGCACCTTCCACAGGATCGTAAAGTCGGAGTAACAAACTAACTAAACTCGATTTACCGCCGCCGGAAGGCCCGACTAAAGCAATTTGCTGTCCGGCTTTTACTTGAAAACTCATGTTTTGCAAAATCACATTCTCGGCTTCGTAAGCAAACATGACATTCTTAAATTCCACTGCACCTCGGAAACGCGGCGCTGTCACTGAACCCCGCAAATCGCGAATTTCGGGTACGGTGTCGAGGAGGTCAATAATCCGCTCGCCCGAAGCCGTGGCTTTAGAAATTTGGGCGGTATACTTTGCCAACTGCCGCATCGGTTTGAAGGCTGTTTTGAGGTAGTTAATAAATACTAACAATTCCCCGGGCGAAACCATTTTGTGCAGCACTAATTGGACGCCTCGCCACAGAATTATAGCCGTTGCAATCGCGACCAACATCTCTACAGTCCGCTCCAATCCCGCTGACAGTTTTTGCGATTCTGCTCCTTCATTCAAGCTTTTTTGGTTGTCTTTATTAAAGGAACTTTCTAACATTCCTTGGAGCGAAAGAGCTTGGACTACTTTAATCGCACCCATTGCTTCGGCGGCGGTGGCTGCCATCGCTCCCTCGCGCTTGCGCTGCTTGCGGGCTACTTTTTGAATCTGCTTGGAAAGGTGAGCCGAAACCAGGATAAATAGCGGGAAAACTGCGATCGCAATTAATGCCAGTTCCCAATTCATCCACACCATCACTCCCAGCATTCCTGTCAGGGTAAAAATGTTAGTAAATAATGGCAGTGCTGCGGTGACTGTAGCTTCGCGGATGCGCTCGACATCGTAGGTAACGCGGGTAATTAAATCGCCGCTTTTAGCTTTATTGTGAAATGCGAGGGAAAGCCGCTGCAAGTGACTGTAAAGAGTGCCGCGAATTTCGGTCATAATGTGAGTTGCAGCTAAAGCCATGCCGATCGTACTTATGTAAGCGCACCCGGCCCGCAAAGCTGCGATCGCGACAATTGCTACAGACAACGCTGTTAACAGCTCAATAGTGGTGAGATTTTTGATGATTGGAAAGGTTAGAGAAGCGGTTTCAAATCCCGATAAAAGAATGTAGTCGAAGATTACTTTCAGAGGCCAAGGTTCCAGCAACCGGAAAGCAGTTTCAGCGATTAATGCCACAAATGAAATTACAATCAACAGATTTTGTTTGCGAATCTGCGGCCAAAATTTTTGAATAATTCGTCCCAGCCCAGGTACGGTTTCTTTAATACTTTTAGTTTCCGGCATTTGAGATTCCTTGAAAATATGGATTGTGCAAGTTTTTTATTTCCTATGATAGATGCTTTGAGATGTGGAATTTAGTCTGTTTGTACACCCTTTAAATCCCCGGAGATCCCCCTAAATCCCCCTTAAGAAG
>JAUBOG010000879.1:0-1286 GCA_036700105.1 Microcoleus occultus BM001215583 | reverse complement strand
TTATATCAATTCCGGCTGCGCCGGAATGATATAGAGGACACGGCAGTGCCGTTTCCCTACCTCAATTAATTGTAGGGACACTCCAAAAGCCGTGTCCTGATTTCGGGTGATATTAATTCCGATGCAACCGGAATTGATATTATTGACTTTTCCCCTTCCATTAACTAATTGAAAAGTGCTAAATAGAGTACAAATTAAAAATGTACTTCGATTGAGGATAAAAATTATCAAAAGGGGCTATTTAGGAATTTTGTAGGTATCAGCGATGCCGGAAAATTCAGATTTAACATGGGAGGTTTTTGCCTGAACTCTCCGAGTTTTAGCGAGAGTATTTAGCAGAAATGAGACCAAATGATTAATAGAGAAAATCTCAATTCTCAACTTGATTCAAATTCCAGTCGTAAGGCAAAAAAACGATCGCCCATTCATCGCCCTGAGCCACCTGCGGCCCCAAATAACCGCCCGCATACCCGGCCGCCGAACCAGCGGCTTTCACAAAATCCTCGCCGTACCACTTAAAAATCTTGCTCAAATAAAGCGTCTTTTTCTGAATATCGTACCGCACCTTATCGGGGTTCTGGATAAAACGGCTCGCGTCCGCCTCCAGTTGAGTCCGCACCGACTCCGGGAGATAAGCTTCGCGGCGCAGCAGCGGACACCCGACAGCAGCGCAAACTAAGGCAAAATGGATGCGCGGTTCCGCAAATTCCGGCCGCAAAATTGCGTGTTCGATTTGATTGAGACTGTACTTTTTGCCGCCAACAATCGAATTAGAACGGGTGAAAAAATCCAAAAAACCCAGCCAGTTGGGAATTCCCAAAACTTTGGGGCGAATGGACGCGATCGGATATACTTCAAGAACTTGAGAAATGGCGATCGCATTGTACGCATTCAGCCACAGCGCCAGCCGCGAATCCGCATCCGCAGCCAAATCCGCATCCGCCAAAGTTTGCAGCCACTTGCTCAAAACATCCGCCCCCTCAGCTTTCCAGCGCCGATAATTGACGCGGCCGAAATCGTCAACGTAGCGTTTGAGCAATTCGTCCCAAGTCGAAAAGTCGATCGTATTTATCATTCGTTAGTATCCACATTCTAAGGCGGGCATTGCTTTAGCTTCTGGTTCTATTTAATACTACCATCAATCCAAGTAGCCCCTTTAATCTGAGTATTTTCCAAATTTGCCCCGGTCAAATCGGGTGCATCTGTGTTTTGCAAATATCTTCGTAGGGGGGAAGCATTCCGGCAGTAAATCTCTGCTCATAACTAATAAATTGTCTGCCGGAATG
>JAUBOG010000878.1:0-1295 GCA_036700105.1 Microcoleus occultus BM001215583 | reverse complement strand
CTTCTATCCTTTACATCCGTTACATCCGTTACAAAATCCGTTGCCGAACTTCCTTTCCCCATACCATGCAACTCAAATCAGCGGTGCAGTGGATACCTCATCCCGACGGTTACTGGATACTTCGCAATCCCGAAGACATTACCTGTCTGCAAGTTGACGACTTTGACAAACAGGTAATTTTGCAACTAAGTCAACAACCAATAACTAACATTCTCGCAGAATACGACCTCGATTTAGAAGACGTGCAAAATCTATTAAGAGACTTAGCACAAGCTGGAATGCTAGAAGGAACCAAGCCACCGAAAGCCAAATTTAACCTGCTATCCTTCACAATTCCCCTAGTCAATCCCGATGTTTGGTTGTCGCGGCACATCGACAAATTGCGCTGGATTTGGACGTGGGAATTTGGCTTTTTTATGTGCGCTTTTATCTCTTCCTCTCTAGCAGTTTGGTTTGGTTCCTCAGCGGAAGTCGCAGCCTCACACCAGCAGTTATTGACAGCCGGAAAAACTGAAAATATAATCCAAGTTGTCTTGCTGACAATGCTGGTAATAGCTTTGCACGAACTCGGTCATGCTTTCACGCTCAAACACTATGGCGGCATAGTTAAAGAAATTGGATTTTTGTTTATGTGCCTCATCCCCGGATGTTACACAGATACAACCGATCAATACAGTTTAGTCAGGCGGAAACAGCGGGTTTTAGTAGTTGCGGCGGGAGTATTGATTCAAGTAACAATTTGGGCAATTGCTGTTTGGATGTGGCTGTTTTCTCAATCCAATCCGGTTTGGCATCAAATTAGTTATTTGTTGATGGTGGCGGCATTGCTGACAGTGGCAATTAACTTGAATCCGTTGAATAGATTTGACGGTTATTATTTATTAGTTGCTGGAACGGGAATTAATAATCTGCGACAAAGGTCGTTTGATTTTTATGTATATTTGTTGCGGAGGGAGGAGATTGAAGAAGCAGCGGAAACGCGATGGGTTTTGGCGGCTTACGCGCCTTTGAGTATAGTTTATACTGTTTTGGTTTTGAGTTATTTAGCATCTTTGCTGGGTAATTGGGTTTGGCGGGTTTGGAGTTTTTAACCGCAGATTAACGCAGATGAAATGCAATGTGATTATTAGGGGTTTACTGAAATGAATGTTTGTCAAAAGTTGGGAATTGTTAGCGGAAGTTTGAGTTTTGCTGTTGTGAGTCAATGTTTTTCTGTACAAGCTGCTACTCTCACTCAAACCATTACTCACAAGTTAAGCTAAAAGCACTATTGTCAATGAGTAAAATTACTCATT
>JAUBOG010000117.1:5592-15316 GCA_036700105.1 Microcoleus occultus BM001215583 | reverse complement strand
AGGCACTCTTGGCACTACCCCTACATATTTTGCGAATCATTTAGGATTGCTATATAACCAAGCTTTACCAATTAGGCGGTCAGTGGGCGATCGCGCTCTTGAAGCTGTTACTTTGAATAATATTGGTGCAGTAAACAACAGAAGTCAACCGCCAACCAGAACAAATATCCCGCCAATTCCCAAATGAACAAGGTTATTTACCTGCTATATTGCAGGCAATTAAGAACCGCTAAACTCTCCCCCACAAGGCCAAGCCGCCGCCCCTTCCCCTAGCCGCAATTATCCCATCTTCTACCAGAAAATATGCAAAAAATGCCTGCTTCCCCACACTCAAACTCAAAAATTCCGCCTCTCGCGCTTCACCGCCGCGAATAAATCCTTGATATACAGTTTTGCCCAACAACTTCACCGCAATTCTGGTAAAATCAAAAGCTAAAATATTGTTGGGCAAAAACTTAGTCGGCCCGGAAAGAGTTAGTACGATCGCCCCAACTTGCACCGAATTCTCCACCCTGCCGATTTCGCTATCCTCTTCCCCTTCAGCAACTGGTTCCGCCGAATAAGCAATTTGAATTTTCGCCACCCACTGAGGGATGTAACGTCCCGCGCCCAACACAATCCCCGCTTTTTGTCGAGTCTTTTTCGTGCCGGTGATAAAGCAGAGTTGCCAGTTGCCGGTTAACTGGGTGAAGGAATAGCGAATTTTGGTTTTTTTGGCGGTTTTTTCGGCTTCTAGCAGGGCTTCGACTACGGCGTTGGATGATGGTTTAGAATTAGATTTGGCAGCTTGTTCTAGAATTGATCTGTTTTCCATTAAATCAGCAATAAGAGAGATTTTTTAGCGTTGATGCAATATTTTTAGGAACAGGCTTTCCGGCCTGTTCCACAAGCAGAGAACTTTGATAATATTAGCGGATGTAGCGGAGAAAAACATGATTGCGATCGCCCCTAACAACACAGAAATCATCGTCATCGGCAGCGGTATCGGGGGCTTGATTTGCGCTGCAATGCTCGCCCGCTATGGCTTTGAGGTTGTCGTGTGCGAAAGTCATTCGATCGCGGGCGGGGCCGCACACGGCTTTGAAAAAAGCGGATTTACCTTTGATTCCGGGCCTTCTTTGTATTCGGGATTATCCTACAGCCCGTCTGCGAATCCGCTGCGGCAAGTTTTGGATGCGATCGGCGAAAAACTGCCCTGCAAGACTTACGATACATGGGGCTGCTGTTTGCCCGAAGGCGATTTCGACACATCCGTCGGCGCGAGTCAATTTGGCGAAGTGCTCGCAAAATTGCGCGGTAGCGAAGCAGTCGCCGAATGGCAAAAACTCCAGCGCGTCATGGAACCATACGCCAAAGCTGCGACAGCCTTACCCTCCCTGGCTTTGCGCTTCGATTTAGGCGCTGTTTTCACCCTCGGCCAATTCGCGCCCGCTTTCCTCCAAAGCGCCGGCGATGCGATCGCACTTGCAGGCCCTTTCAGCAAAATTATGGACAAAAACGTGACAGATCCGTTTGTCCGAAATTGGCTGAATTTGTTGTGTTTCCTGCTGTCTGGACTTCCCGCCGACGGAACGATCGCAGCAGAAGTCGCTTTCATGTTCGCCGACTGGTATCGCCCGAATGCAGTTTTGGACTATCCGATCGGCGGCAGTGCAGCTTTGGTAAATGCCCTGGTACGCGGTTTAGAGCGCCACGGAGGCAGGTTGCTGCTCAATTCCCACGTCGAAGAGGTTTTGGTGGAAAACAACCGGGCTGCGGGCGTGCGACTGCGATCGGGCAAAATTATTCGATCGCACAAAGCCGTCGTATCCAACGCCTCCGTTTGGGATACGCTGAAACTGCTGCCCGAAAACTCAGTCCCGCAACGGTTTCGGCAAGAAAGACAGGCGACGCCGGAATGCGACAGTTTTATGCACTTGCATCTGGGAATTGATGCAGGCGGAGTGCGATCGGACTTAGCTTGTCACTACATCTTCGTCAAAGACTGGGAAATGGGCGTTAGCGCACCCCAGAACGTCGTTCTCGTCTCGATTCCCTCCCTGCTCGACCCCGACCTCGCGCCTGCGGGAAAGCACGTCATTCACGCCTACACGCCCGGAAACGAGCCTTACGATTTGTGGCAAAAGCTCGATCGCACCAGCGCAGAATACAAACAGCAGAAACAAGCGCGATCGCAGGTAATGTGGGAAGCTTTAGAGAGGATTGTGCCGGATATTCGATCGCGCGCCGAAGTCGCCTTAGTCGGGACACCGCTAACCCACGAACGGTTTTTGCGCCGAAATCGCGGTTCCTACGGGCCGGGAATTCGCGCGGGCACCGGCTTGTTTCCGGGGCCGCGAACGCCTTTAGCGGGGCTGTTTTGCTGCGGAGATTCGACGTTTCCGGGGATTGGTTTGCCCGCTGTGGCTGCTAGCGGGGCGATCGCAGCTAATACGATCGCACCTGTGCACAAACATTTAGAATTGATTCGGGATATTATTTGTTAGTTATTTGTTATGTGTTATTTGTCGATCGCTTTTGAGGGCGAATAACCAATAATATCATGTGCAGTTGCTACGATTGAAGAGTGTTTTCAATGCTGTAGGGGCGGGTTCACCAACAATATTTGAAGCTTACTCAAAGAATCAGTAAACCCGCCCCCCTAACGCTACCGATGCAACCGGACAAGATATCATTAGTTATCAATCATTAGAAGCCAAAAAAACATCAATCCGTGTATCCGTGTCACTCCGTGTCGTGCCTTCCCTATGAATTTTAAACGCAAATTAAATTATCGCTGGATCGGACTTTTGCTGATCAGCGCGATCGCCCTTATCTTATTTTACCCCAAATCTCCACCGAGCGATCGACCTTCCAACTACTCCCTGACTTCTCAGGCGAATTTCAACCAACTCAGTTACTATCCCTTAAACCAAAATATCCCATCCAACCTTTATTTACCGATCGGCAAATGGACTGGGAGACTAATTTTGCCAACTCCCGAACAAATGCAGGAATTTCCTGCGGAAGATTGGGTCTGGCTTGAAGTATACCACGCTCCGGCGACTGCTAAAAACTTAATCGGAAAACAGGTGCGCTTGGCGCGGAATCAACAGCCAAATTTAACAACAGATGTCGAGTTTACAGATAGCACAGAAAAGAGCAAAAGTCAAGGCAACGTTCATCCCGATCGCCTGAACAACCGTTTGCGAGTCGGCCCGCTAGAATCTCTCGCCGGTGCCAGACCGAAAGATGATGTTACTGTTAGTTTAGAGTCAGTTTCAGTTGAATCCGAAAGCGGCAAATTCCCCGTTATCCGCACAAACAGCGAACCAGTACAAATTACAGGAATATTTTACGGTTTGGTAACTTTCCTCGGCCCGGAAACTGACAAAAATTACCCCTTACCAAAAGCTTGTCCGGGAACACTTTTCTGCGAAAGCGAATACCTGCGAGTTCGACATTACAACCCAGTTTCAAAACAGTTTGACGGAGTGGAAGAAACGGTGAGGTTTCCCCAACAGCCGCCCAAACGCACGGGTGTTTTTCCCTCGACTCCCCGACAGTTGGAAAATTCGCCTGCTGCGAAAGCCGGCTGGTACATTTACGGGGCGAAAGATAGGGCGGGAATTTTTACTGTTCAAGCAATTAAACCCCGATCGCTCTTTCAGCTTCAACCGCAACAAGTTATAATTGGAAAGAATCGCGGACTGAATTACATCCAAGTTGAAAACTGGCAGAATCCAGACAGCCGCAAAGGTACAGCCCGAACCGTACTTGTGAGTTCAAAAGAAGAGCGATCGCGCGATTTAGTGTCAGAATGGAAACAGGGCGATCGAGCTTTAGTAATTCACCTATTCGGCGGTATCGGCGGCAAAGGCGGCGATAGTGTTACACTCGGTACTGTCACCGGACATTTCGCCTACGGAACCGCTAAAATTGTCCGCGATCCTTTTACAAAAGAATTGCAGTTTGACATCGACTACCAGCAAGTTTACGCCAACAATCCCGAAGCAATTGTTGCCGGAAAAACAACTTGGGCGAATTATATGGGAAACTTGCAGAGAGGGTGGTTGGGCACTCGTCCAGTCTCGGATGTTATCGTTAAATTAGATGCAATTTCTCGCGACTACAAGTTTGGCGAAATTGTGCTTTCTCCCCTCGACGAATTGCAGCGGAAATTGCAAGTTATGGCAGCCCGATACCGCACGGGCGACGGCACGGGAAGTGCGGCAGTAACTCCGGCTACTTCTTGCGTGCAAGATTCCAATCAAGCCCTATATTTAACTATAGAATCACTTACCCAAAAAGTCAATTCAAATCCCGCAATCCAAAACTGGATCGCAGCCCATCCCTCGGATTCAGAAACTTTGCGGTTTCGGCAGCTTGTAGCTTTGGGAGATGCGCTGAAACAGCAATTAATCCCCTTGGGAATTGTGCGGTCGGACTGGCAAAAAAATGCTAAAGTTTTATCGGGAACTGGCGCATCGCCGGAATTTGCGATCGGCAATAATCTATTTGCAGCTTTGATGAGTTGGCGCACAATCCTACCGCGCGGAGCTCACGATGAATTAAGCCGGATTTTCCTGAAAGCCGGCGCTCAACTTTGGTTTATTCGCACCGATGGAGTCGGAGGATTCAACCCGGATATTGTACCAGTCGCGCCTACTGTTTTGTTCGGGCAATTTCCGATTTTAGCTAGTTTAATATTTCGCTCTTTTGCCGGGTTTACGACTTTCCCGAGTCCGGGGCAATGGTCGATCGTACTTTGGGTTTTGTTGCTTTACGGGGCGATCGCAATTCCGTTAGGCGTGTCGAAAGGTTTTTTGCAGGTCAGCGCCCCTGCTGGCAATGTTGGCAGTCTGCTTTTGGTGGCAGTCAAAGCCCTAATTATTCCGGTACTTATCGAGGAATGGCTGTTTCGAGTTGTGCTGCTTCCCCATCCCACGGAAGGAGTGACTTTAATTGCTTGGATGCTGTCGATTGGATTGAGTTTGTTCCTGTACGTAATTTACCATCCTTTGAGGGCAAACACTTTATTTCCAGAGGGATACCCGACATTTTGCCAACCGATTTTTTTGATTTTGACCGGATTTTTGGGTGTAGCTTGTACTGCGGCTTATGCGCTGACTGGTTCTGCTTGGGCGGCGATTTTTATTCATTGGGCGGCGGCGGCAATTTGGCTGTTTGGACTCGGCGGAAAAAGCCAGCTTTATGATAAAATAAGCCGATCGCAATAGCAGTGAAATTCTCCTTTTCCCAGACTGCATCGAAGAATATGGAGTTATTGAACCGCGAAGACGCGAAGGACGCGAAGGAAGAGTAAAGAAGAATTTGATAGAATCGGTCAAATACGACCTATATCTGTCAGGATAGAAGTAGATAGCTCGATCGATCGCAAAGAGGCCACCGTGCAACCCGTAGACTTTACAACTTTAACCGCAGCTTGCAGCGAACTGCGAGCCCAATGGCTGCCAGCGCGCTTAGAACAAGTCTACCAGCGCGATCGATTTACAGTATCCCTGGCCCTGCGCACCATGAACGGACGCGGCTGGATAGACATTTCCTCCCATCCTGTCGCCGCCCGCATCTGTGTCGGCGACCCCCCGCCCCGCATTCCCGACACCTTCACCTTCAGCGAACAACTGCGGCACCAACTCAGCGGTTTAGCCTTAGTTTCCATCGCCCCCGTTTCCCCTTGGGAAAGAGTCATCGACTTGCAATTCGCCAAACGTCCCGGCGAACCAGCCCTCTGGCACCTCTACGCCGAAATCATGGGCAAATACAGCAACGTCATCCTCACCGCCCAAGACAATCTCGTCGTCACCTGCGCCCACCAAGTCAGCGCCAAACAATCCAGCGTCCGTCCCATCCAAACCGGGCAACCCTACGAAATGCCCCCGTCTTTGACCGATGCAGTGCCGAGTTTGAGCGAACCTCTCGATCGCTGGAAAGAACGAATCAGCCTGGTTCCCGGTCAATTAAAGGGCAATCTGCTCAAGAATTACCGGGGGTTGAGCAAAGCCTTAATCGTGTCCATGATTCTTTCTGCAAATTTAGACCCCGAACAATCCACCGACAGCCTGAATCCCGACGAATGGCAGCAACTGTTCCAGCGCTGGCTGTACTGGCTGCAATGCCTGGAAAACTCCAAATTTCACCCGAGTTTCACCCCCGAAGGCTACAGCGTCATCGACTGGCCAACACCAGAAAACTCTTCCTCTTCCTCCGTTTCCCCCTCCATCAACCCATCCGTTAAATCCGCTACAAAATCCGCTGCCGAACCTTCTTCCTCCCTCCACACATCCGTTAAATCCGCTACAGAATCCGCTGCCGAACCTGCTTCCCCATCCGTTAAATCCGCTACAAAATCCGCTGCCGAACCTGCTTCCCCATCCGTTAAATCCGCTGCAAAATCCGCTGCCGAACCTGCTTCCGTCCAAGAATTACTTAATAGTTACTACACCGCCGAAATCAACGAACAACTATTCGCCCAACTGCGGCATCAGCTTACCCAAAAACTCAACAGCGTCCTCGCAAAACTGCGCCTCAAAGCCAACACATTTAAAGAACGCTTGCAGCAGTCAGCAGACGCAGACACCCACAAATCCCAAGCCGACTTGCTGATGGCAAACTTGCAGCATTGGGAACCGGGAATGAAATCAATTTCCCTCCCCGACTTTGAAACCGAAAAACCAGTTACCATTCCGCTAAATGTGGAAAAAAACGCCGTTCAAAACGCTCAAGCCCTCTACAAAAAACACCAAAAACTTAAAAGAGCCCGCATTGCAGTAGAACCATTGTTAGCCGCGGTACAGGAAGAAATCGACTATTTAGAACAAGTAGAAGCCGCGCTTTCGGTATTGGAAACCTACCGCAACACCCAAGATTTGCAAACCCTCGCCGAAATCCGCGAAGAACTGATCCAGCAAAAATATCTCGTCGTACCAGATTACCGCAGTACCGACAAAAATGCTGCGATCGAATTTCACCGCTATCAAACCCCCAGCGGCTTTGAATTGTTAATCGGGCGCAACAACCGCCAAAACGACCAACTCACATTTCGCACCGCCAGCGACTACGACTTGTGGTTCCACACCCTAGAGATTCCCGGAAGTCACGCCTTGCTGCGTCTCAAACCCGGTACAGTTGCGGAAGAAACCGATTTGCAGTTTGCCGCCGACATGACTGCTTACTACAGTCGCGCCCGCCACAGCGAACAAGTCCCGGTGGTTTATACAGAACCTAAATATGTATACAAGCCGAAAGGTGCGAAACCGGGTATGGTTGTATACAAACAGGAGCGGATTGTCTGGGGAAGACCGCAGCAAGCCCCGGCTTGATTTATACAAAGTGAGACAAAAGGTCGATCGGGCTGTAGATACTATCTCGATCCGCCAAATGTAAAGTTTTATGACAAAAAAATAAATTTTGTTGCAAAAATACCGCTTAAGAGAGATGATATCTCTCTTAGAACCCGCTGCAAAGAAACGTGCAACTTGGGTTTCCTCACTGTCAGAACAACACTGTGAGAACAACAACGGATTTAACTATTTGTGCAGACCAGCTTTTGTTAAAGCTGGTCGTTTCTGTTGAAACCTTCCATCTAACCTTCTTTTGTCAGTTTGGGGAGATTATAAGTGGTAGGGTGCGTCGCTATTAGATAATCGTAAATAACTAGAATTATCGCGGCGACGCACCCTACTGTAACTATACTACTTCTAAAAAATCATGCAACATTAGCTGTAGGGTGCGTCGCTACCCTTAAATCATCAAAAAAAGCGACAATTTCACAGCGACGCACCGGTGCAGAATAGTTCAAAAAACAAACCAAAAACTCATAATTCTGGCAAGAGTATTGTAGGGTGCCACGGCCAGCAGCGTTTCCCTTGCCGGTGGAATCGAGCGAAAGCTCACGCACCCTACAGGCCTCGTTAGTGGTTTAAATGCTCCACAGCTTAACCTAATTAAAGCCTATTCCAGGTTTGCCAAGTGTAGGGACACGGCAATGCCGCGTCCCTACGGGGAGCTAGAAAGTAAACGTCGTTCTGACGACCCCAATCACCAAATCAGAATTATCCTTATTGTGGTCGGGAGCAGTCAGCCAAATCACACCAGGAGTGATAGAAATATTGTCGCTCAACTTAAACTGATAAAAACCTTCGATGTGCAGCGAAGTATCCTTATCTTCCGGCAAAGTTGAATTAGTAGAACTCGTCACCCGCGGCTCCATACCTACCAGAAGCCCCGCCACATTTCCTTCTTTCAACAAATCGGGAAAAGCCAAAGTAACGGCCCAGTTCCAGATTTTTTGGTCTCCCCGCTGGACAGAACCCGTAGGAGTAGTCAAGTTGGATAAAAAGCGCTGGTTGGTGTAACCCGCCCAACCGCCAATTGCAAATCCCGGCCGCACTCTCCACGAAGCCTGCGCGCCGTAGGAATTGCTAGAAACTGGCAGATTACTGTCGCTGTCGATTCCGAAAGAACCGAGACGCACCGGGAAATTAGAAGCATTGCTGCCCGTACCGGTGACGAAGTTGTAGGAATTAACGTAAGTTAAGCCTAAAGCCATGTTGTCGTTCGGTTTGAAAGTCAACTGAGCCAATGCACCGTAAGAACCGTTGAACAAACCGTTACCCTGCGTCGGGTTCGCAGCGTTGCCGGCCATATATCCCAAACTCAGCTCGAGTTTTTCCCCAAACTGATGCCGCAGAGCGATGCCAGAACCGGCAATCAAATAGTAAATCGGGTTGCGAGTACCGAAGTTAGAAAGAGCACCGCTGCCGCCATCTCCGTCAAAGTAAGGGTTGACAGTATTGGTAAAGTCGTCTGCAGCGCCGGCGTTGGCTTCGAGAATTACAGTCGTGTTTTTGCCTAGAGGGAATTGGTAAAACAGCGCATCTAAAGCTACAGTATTGCTGGCCTCGCCAAACGGCCCGGCATTAAACCGCAATTCTCCTTCAGCGGTTTTCGTATTATTAGTAGAAAACGAACCCAAATTTAAAACTTGCAGTCTAGTTCTCAGCAAGTCTTCCCCAGTGAAACTCGTGTCGAAATTGAGACGCACCCTGCTGCCAAAAGCCGTAGTTGTATCGGCTTCGTTACCTTCAGCATCATCTCCCCCGGCGATACCAGTCAAAGCAAATACGACTTCGCCGTTGAGTTTAGTCGTTGTCGAAAACTGATTTGCTTCTAATTCAGAGGTGCGCGCTTCCAAAGCATCGACGCGGCCGCGCAAAGTTGCCAATTCTGCCGCAAATTCTTCTTGCAATCTTTGCAGAGAAGCCAAATCTTCTCGCGTCGCCAGATTTGTCGTACCGGCTCTAATCAGTTCGGTAACTTTATCCAAACAGGCATTTAAACCGGCTGCAAATTCGTAGCGAGTCATCGCCCGGTTGCCGCGGAATGTGCCGTCGGGATAGCCTGCGATACAGCCGTAGCGCTCTACTAGGGATTGCAATGCTTGGAAGGCCCAATCAGTCGGGCGCACGTCGGAAAGCTGCGAAACTGAGGTTACTTGACCCGCAGCACTTTCGTCGCTACCTTCGGTGCTGTATTCGTTGATTTGTTCTAAAACATTTGACGGCGCTGGAGGTTGCGCTATTTGAGGAGTCGATTGGGAAATCTGCTCGGGTTGCGCGGCCGGTGTTTCTGCGCTTGAGTTGGCTGGCGCTGCTGCGGGTTGGGTTTCGCTTAAATCTGCTGCTGCGACTGCGGGGATTTGCTGGGCCACGGGTGCTTCGGC
>JAUBOG010000117.1:0-5492 GCA_036700105.1 Microcoleus occultus BM001215583 | reverse complement strand
AATCTGCTGCTGCGACTGCGGGGATTTGCTGGGCCACGGGTGCTTCGGCGCTTAAGTCTGCTGCTGCGACTGCGGGTTGGGTTTCGCTTAAATCTGCTGCTGCGACTGTGTTTTCTGGTGTTTTTGCCTGTTCGGCAACTGGGGCAACCGCACTTGCATTCTCAATAGTTTCAACAGTCGATTTGCTAGCTAATGACACTGGTTCGACCGTCACCGCTGCTGTCTCAGGCAATGCAGGCTCGATCGCACTACCTGCTAATTGCGATTGATTCTCGACCGTTGCGGAGCCAATTTCGATCGGCTGTTCTGCTGCTAAGGCCGTTGAAGATACGACTAAACTTGCTGCTAATACAGCGGGACTGACTAAAAGTCCTTTCCACAAAAATTTCGACATTTTTTTCCTCACACCACATTAATTCGATCGCCCGTTCCGAAGACTCAGCCGATCGCAAATCCCCTACAGTATTCCGCCTGATAGCATTTTTTGTCAACAATTGCGAGAATCGTTGCGACACTTTTCGATTTTGCCGTCGGCGATGTCACCAAAACCCCGTTTATTCCCAAAATCTTTGGTTTGAGCGGGATACGTAAGTAGAAACCCGCTTGACGGCCGGATATTACGCAAGCGATCCCT
Source organism: Microcoleus occultus BM001215583 (assembly GCA_036700105.1). GTDB lineage: Bacteria > Cyanobacteriota > Cyanobacteriia > Cyanobacteriales > Microcoleaceae > Microcoleus. The sequence goes on along the minus strand of JAUBOG010000117.1, from coordinate 4,858 downwards.
CAGTAAGACTAATATTGACAGAACTGGCGCTCATAAATCGTTCGATCGGCTACATACAAGTGAAAAAACTCAAATACGCGCTCGTGCACGAATGGCTGACACCTTTAGCTACGGGCGGTTCAGAACTGGTAGTTTCCGAAATCCTCAAATACATAGACGCTGATATCTATGCCCTGATTGACTTTGAATCGGCGAATCCCGAAAGCTATCTATTCGGGCGGCAGATTGGCACGACATTTTTGCAGCATTTCCCTAAGGCCCGCAGCGGCGTGCAAAAATATTTGCCATTCCTGCCGATCGCGATCGAACAACTAGACCTGCGACAATACGACATCATCCTCTCATCCTCCCACGCCGTCGCCAAAGGCATCCTCAGCAGTCCAGGGCAACTGCACGTCTGCTACTGCCACACGCCCATGCGCTACGCCTGGGACTTAACTTTTGACTATTTGCACAGCAGCAAAGCCGGGCGGGGCATCCCGGGCCTGCTGACGCGGTATTTGCTGCACCGGCTGCGGCAGTGGGACGTAATATCCGCCAACCGCGTCGATTATTTCATCGCCAACTCCCAACACACGGCGCGCCGAATTTGGCGGTGCTACCGGCGGCGGGCCGAGGTGATTTATCCGCCGGTAAATATCGAGCGATTTTCGGTGATGCGGCAAAAACAAGACTTTTATGTCACGGTTTGCCGATTGGTAAGCTACAAAAACGTAAGTGCGATCGTCCGAGCATTCAATCAACTCGGGCGTACCCTAATTGTCATCGGCACCGGGCCAGAATTAGACACGATTCGGCAAATCGCCAAACCCAACGTGCAACTGCTCGGCTGGCAGCCCGCCGAAGTCGTCGAAAAGTACATGGCAGAAGCCAAAGCCTTTGTGTACTCCGCTTGCGAAGATTTTGGCATCGCTTTAGTAGAAGCTCAAGCTTGCGGGACACCAGTCATTGCCTATGCAGCAGGCGGCGCTTTGGAGACAGTGCTCGACATTCGCCAACACCCAGAAACTGGGACTGGTTTATTTTTCCCCTCCCAAACCGCAGCAGCGCTAGTCGAAGCAGTCGAGGAATTCGAGCAGTTGCAAGCCAAATTTCGGCCGGAAAAGGCGCGGTTGCGCGCGGCCTCCTTTGCCCCCGAAGTCTTTGAACAGCGCTATATAAGTTTTGTCGAACGCTGCTATCAGGAATTTCAATCCCCCGATTTTACGCAGAGTTGATATCAATTCCGGTTGCACCAGAATTAACATTGCCCGAAATTAGGAGACGGCAGTGCTGTGTCCCTACATTAATCACCGTAGGGACACGGCACTGCCGTCTCCTCCATCTTGTTTGAGTGCAACCGCCCACTGCCAAATGCCAACCAGCCAAATGCCAACCAGCCAACCGTCAACTGCTTTCCCGTCAACAGACAACTGCCCCTTTCCGCAAGAAAATTGAGTATTTGAAACATAATTCAGAGAACAAAGCGTCTTGAGGCTTTATGATCGTGACTGTGTGTGGTGTGAAGTGAAGGAGTAAGATGACTGCCGACAGCCAACTAATCTCCGGCAAGGTAATTCGAGCGATCGCAAGACGCGGTTTTGGGCCTGTCCTGCAAGGAGATAGACGCATCAGTCGTTCTCTAGAGAGACTCGACGGAGAATTTTTCAAGCGGTTATTTGACATTCTCTTTTCCTTATCGGTTCTGATCCTGTTTGCTCCGGTTTACCTGCTTTTGGCTCTCTCAATCGCCTTAAGCTCGTCCGGGCCTATTTTTTACGTACAGGAACGAGTAGGCAAAAACCGTAAAATGTTTTACTGCCTTAAATTCAGAACGATGGTGGAAAATGCGGACGACATATTGCTGGAAATCATGGAAAAATCTCCGCATTTGCGTCAAGAGTTTGAGGACAATTTCAAACTGAAACAAGACCCTCGAATTACCTGGATTGGAAGATTTTTACGAATGACCAGTTTAGACGAATTCCCCCAGTTCTGGAATGTTTTAAAAGGAGATATGAGCGTCGTCGGACCGAGACCTTTAGTTGAAGAAGAACTGCCGAGATACGGCCGTCACATCAACAAAATTCTCACCATCCGACCTGGAATTACAGGTTTGTGGCAAGTGTCCGGCCGCAACGACATTCCCTATCCCCGCCGAGTCCAAATCGACCTCTATTACGCCAATGACAAAAACCTTTGGATGGATATGTGGATTGTTTTCAAAACAATAGGAGTTGTGATTTTTCCCAAAAATAACGGCGCATATTAATTTTTGTCCGCAGTCAGCCATCGGTAGTTGGTTTTGTTTGTTACTGGCCACTGATGCTGACTACTGACAGCAAGCGGCTAAGTCTTTGCAAAAACTCAACTTTTCTTTGAGACCGATCGAAGAATTGTGAGTTAACGTAAAGCTTGAGAATACGATCGGCCGGTAACAGCACCGCCCTGCCACAAAAATTACAATCAGTCAAGGAAAAATTTAGATGACGCAACGGAAGCGAGCGCTAATTACGGGTATTACAGGTCAAGACGGCTCTTACTTGACCGAATTCCTGCTAGAGAAAGATTATGAAGTTCACGGTATTATCCGGCGAAGTTCTAGTTTCAATACCGATCGCATCGACCACATTTACGTCGATCCTCACAGCGAAAATGCCCGGTTGTTTCTGCACTACGGCGACTTGACCGACGGCACTACTCTGCGCCGCATTATCGAAGAAGTCCAACCTACAGAAATTTTCAACCTGGGCGCTCAATCCCACGTCAGAGTTAGCTTTGACTCCCCGGAATATACCGTTGACGCAGTGGGAATGGGCGTGCTGCGTTTGCTAGAAGCAATTCGGGACTATCAACAGCGCACCGGCATTGAAGTGCGCTTTTATCAAGCAGGTTCTTCTGAAATGTTTGGTTTGGTGCAAGAAGTTCCCCAAAAAGAAACCACGCCTTTTTATCCCAGAAGTCCTTACGCTTGCGCGAAAGTTTACGGTCACTGGCAGACCGTCAATTATCGCGAATCTTACGGACTTTTTGCCTGCAACGGCATTCTGTTCAATCACGAATCTCCCCGCCGCGGAGAAACTTTTGTCACCCGCAAAATTACTCGCGCTGTGGCGAGAATTGTAGCGGGGAAGCAGAAAAAACTTTACTTGGGCAATCTCGATTCCAAGCGCGACTGGGGATATGCGAAGGATTACATAAAAGCGATGTGGCTGATGCTACAGCAAGACAAACCGGACGATTACGTCATCGCTACCAACGAAACCCATTCCATTCGAGAATTCCTAGATTTAGCTTTCGGGCACGTTAATTTAGATTGGCACGAGTACGTAGAGTTTGACGAACGCTACCTGCGTCCTGCAGAGGTTGAACTGTTAATTGGCGACTCTACTAAGGCGCGGAAGCAGTTGGGTTGGGAACCTTCTGTGACGTTTAAAGAGTTGGTACAACTAATGGTAGACTCTGACATTAAAGCTCTCGAAGCTCAATTTCGAGGTTCTGGCAAAGGATTTGATTAGTTGACAAACCCCAGCAGTCATTGTCAACTCAATTAAAAATGCGCGCGGGGCAACTTTCAGGCACAGCCGGCGTACCCACCTGACAATGACTGCTTTCGTATAGCAAGCCATTTCTGGTATATCCCTCGAAGAAACCACCGCATATCTGTTTTACCCGGAAGTGTCAAACAGATTTACCAGATTTTAATTTGAAATAGTCGATCGACCTTTATTGAAAATCCCCAGGATAAAATTATGACCAGCTTGGATTTAAGCAGCAAGCGCATTCTCGTCACAGGCGGCGCCGGTTTCCTCGGCCGTCAGGTAATCGACCAGTTAGTCAAAGCAGGCGCCGATGCTGATAAAATTTCAGTTAGTCGATCGATCGACTGCGACCTCCGCGTCATGGAAAACTGCAAGCGCGCCGCCGACCAACAAGACATCATCATCCACCTAGCAGCCCACGTCGGCGGCATCGGTTTAAACCAAGTAAAACCCGCCGAACTATTTTACGACAATTTGATGATGGGCGCGCAACTAATCCACGCAGCCTACGAAGCAGGAGTCGAAAAATTTGTCTGCGTCGGCACAATTTGCGCTTATCCCAACTTAACCCCAGTTCCCTTCAAAGAAGACGACCTCTGGAACGGCTATCCCGAAGTAACTAACGCACCTTACGGCATCGCCAAAAAAGCCTTATTAGTGCAACTGCAATCCTACCGCCAGCAGTACGGATTCAACGGTATCTACTTGCTACCCGTGAATTTGTACGGCCCGGAAGATAACTTCGATCCGAAAAGTTCCCACGTCATCCCGGCATTAATTCGCAAAGTCCACGAAGCGCAAGAAAGGGGAGACAAAACACTGCCTGTTTGGGGCGACGGCAGCCCCAGCCGCGAGTTTTTGTATTCCACAGATGCCGCGCGCGGAATTGTGATGGCAGCTCAATTTTACAATGAATCTGACCCGGTTAATTTGGGAACGAATAGCGAAGTTAAAATCCGCGATTTAGTGGAAACGATTTGCGAATTGATGGGATTTGAGGGAGAAATTGTTTGGGAAACAGACAAGCCGAACGGTCAGCCGCGGCGCTGTTTGGATACGCAAAGGGCGAAAGAAAAGTTTGGTTTTGCGGCTGAGGTTGAGTTTAAGGAAGGGTTGAAAAGTACGATCGAGTGGTATCGAAAACACGCAGTCTGAGCGTGAAAACCAGGTTTCTTGAAGAAACCTGGTTTTTTTTGAACAGGTGGTGCATGGAACTAATATCAATTCCGGCGCAGCCGGAATGACAAGCGAGGATACGGCAGTGCCGTTTCACGGCAGCGCCAGATTAATTGTAGGGACACGGCACTGCCGTGTCCTGATTTCGGGTAATATTAATT
>JAUBOG010000877.1:0-1301 GCA_036700105.1 Microcoleus occultus BM001215583 | reverse complement strand
TTTGATCGGGCGGGGAATTATTCAGGGGATCTAGACTTAATAGTCAAACAACAGTCTCTGACTAGGTTTGACCTTAAGTTGACACCAATGTCCAAAAGCCGTGTCCCTACAAGAACTATGTATCTCACATACCTGAAAAGTGCTATATTAATCGTTGTGGCGTTTTTGATGCCACTGCCAAGCATGGGAGATAATATCCTTAATCGCGGGATATTCTGGATGCCAACCCAAGGTTTCGATCGCCTTTTTGCTGCTACCAACCAAAGCAGGCGGGTCTCCAGGACGCCGATCGCACTCAACAGCCTTTATCTCTTTTCCGGTCACTTGGCGCGCCGTTTCTATCACCTCTTTCACCGAAAAGCCGCCGCCGTTCCCCAAATTAAAGAAATCAGATTTGCCACCATTTAGCAAATATTCCAATCCCAAAATGTGAGCCGACGCCAAATCGTTTACGTGGATGTAATCGCGAATGCAAGTACCGTCAGGAGTATCGTAATCCGTGCCGAAAATTGCGATCGAATCTCGTTTCCCCAAAGCAGCAAACAACACCAGCGGAATCAGGTGAGTTTCGGGATTGTGATCCTCCCCTAACAACCCGTTCGGATCGGCGCCAGCCGCGTTGAAATAGCGGAAACAAACTGATTTTAAATCGTACGCAGGGTCAAAATCAGACAAAATCCTTTCTACCATTAACTTAGTAGCGCCGTAGGGATTGATCGGATTTTGCGGGTGGTCTTCTGTAAGCGGGATTTTCTGCGGTACGCCGTAAGTGGCGCAAGTAGAAGAAAACACAAGTTTTTTCACTCCAGCAGCTATCATCGCTTCCAAAAGGGCGATCGTGCCGATGACGTTGTTGCGGTAATATTTAGCTGGGTCGGTAACAGATTCGCCGACGTAAGCGTAGGCAGAAAAGTGCATTACCGCATCGATTTTGTGGGTGGCAAACAGGTTGTCGAGGAGAGTGCGATCGCTCGTATCGCCAACTACTAACTCTACCTGCAAAGCCTGCTCTACTATATCTCGGTGTCCGTAAACTAAATTATCCAAAATCACCACACCGTAACCGCTATTTTTCAGCGCTAATACCGCGTGAGAGCCAATATATCCAGCTCCGCCCGTTACTAAAATAGTTGGTTTTTCTGCACTCATTTTATTATGCCTTGTTTTGTAACTGCAAGAAGTTTGGTAGGGACACGGCCAGAACCGAGATCGTGTCAACTTAAGACTAAAACCTTTTGTATTTCTCGTTTATAGCCGAGTCTCGATCCCCCTAAATCCCCCTTAAGAAGGGGGACTTTGAC
>JAUBOG010000876.1:0-1306 GCA_036700105.1 Microcoleus occultus BM001215583 | reverse complement strand
GGATAGCATTTCTTGCCTCTCCTTACTAAGGGGGGGTTGGGGGGGGTTTGGCCGCATTCGCACTCGAATTAAATTTGGTGCGAGGATGCTGATTTTTAGTGCGGCATTGGTACAGTTGAAGTGAATTGTGCGATCTGTTTTGTCGATCGATTGTACTGAGCCGATAATTGACCAAGGCTGTTCTGTTGTTTGGAGTTTTCCGAAGTATTGCGGCATATACCCTGACCCGAAATATTATCGATTTTGCTGCGAGCAGTTCAGGGTTGTCATCTGGCCAAAGACTGAACTATAGCCAAACTCAGTATTCCCCACCCGCAGCAAGGGTATAATGGGCGACTAGGAGCCGACATTAAGTTGGATGAGGTACTCTGAAGATGGCTAAAGACATTTACCACAATACGGTGAGAACGGCTCTGGAAAATGATGGTTGGACGATTACTAACGATCCGTTAACCTTGAAGATAGGAGGACGCTCGGCTTATGTAGATTTGGGTGCACAGAAGTTATTGGCAGCAGAGAAAGAAGATCGGCGGATTGCAGTGGAAGTGAAAAGCTTTATCGGCCCATCACCCGTGCACGATTTGGAGCAGGCGCTAGGTCAATACATCATGTATTCACAAGTTTTGGAGCGGCAGAATTCCGGGCGTTTGTTGTACTTAGCAATTCCAGAAAGCGTGTTTTTAGATTTTTTTTCAGAAGAACTGCCACAATTAATGATTGAAATTAATCATTTAAAATTGCTAATTTTTGATGCCAGCACAGCGGAGATTAGAAGATGGATAACTTAGAGTTTTATCGGCAAACGATTGAGACGATTTTACGAAAGTATGCAGAAATTCCCTATTCTTTTGGAGAAATAGATCAGCATTTAATTGTCGATCGCGAGCGCAATCATTTTATGCTGTTTGATGTGGGTTGGCAGCAAAAACGGCGAGTGCATGGATGTATAACTCACGTCCAAATTATTGATGACAAGATTTGGATTCAACGCGATGGCATTGAGGATGGGATTACAAATGAGCTAGTCGAAGCCGGGATTGGGAAAGATCGGATTGTCTTGGGGTTTCAACCGCCGGAAGTTCGCCCTCATACGGGATATGCGGTGGCATGACCTTTCAAAATCGCCGACATTCGCTATCACCAGTATGCGATCGTCGTTAAAGGCGTATTCTAAAATAGTACGATCGTCCGCACCCAACAAACCCCGATTTACTCTAAAAGAGCAATACGATTCAATTTTAGCCCTCACCTGCTATAGCCTTTCTCAGAAAGATGAGGTACAATAACAGCAGTGCGTAAACCAGTT
>JAUBOG010000116.1:0-15408 GCA_036700105.1 Microcoleus occultus BM001215583 | reverse complement strand
TCATCCCGCTGTTGTTCCAGTTCATCCCGCTGTTGCTCGATTTCATCCCGCTGTTCCATCAACTCTACGTAAGACAAAAACCGCTGTCCATCGGGACGAATCACCTCTAACTCTGGTTCTGCAAACACAAACCGAACTCCTAGACGCGGACTGATCCACCCATCCAAGGATTCAATTACCGTCAGTCCTGTTTCCCCTCGCAGCCATCCAGTTAGATCGTTATTCTCTGGGTTATAAAGGTAATATTCTTCTACACCAAAGCGGTTGTAAAACTGCAACTTCAGCGCCATTTCCGATAACGTATTTCCCGGTGACAAAATCTCAAAAACGACTTGCGGAGCGATATTATCTTCCAGCCATTGCTGGTAAGACCCTCGATATCCCTTGGGTCTGCCAAATACCACCATAGCATCGGGGGCGCGCTTCGTCTTATTGTCGCCTTCGACGGGATACCACAGTAAATCCCCGGCTACGAATACAGTTGGATTGTCTTTAAATAAGGCTTCGCACCCTTCTTTTAGTTTGACAATCCAAGCAAATTGAAGCGTGTTATCTGACATGGGCTGTCCATCGCTGTCTGGATACAGGATTTTTTCTGGTTGTTTGGTTAGGGGTGGCTGAGTCTGTAGTTGAGGAGTCATTTTAATGGCACCAGAAACTTCTAAATCTGATTATAACCAATGAGAGTGAGAGAAAGTGCGATCGGGTAAATTTTCAAGTAGGTAAATTTGTGTTTGAAATTTAACCGCAGATGGGAGCAGGTAAGCGCTGATGAACGCAGATAAAGACTTAAAACCAAGATGTTTTGGAGTGGTTTAAATTTCAAGGTCGTGGTAAGATGGAAAAATGAATTCAATGGCGTTTTATGTCAAATTTTGAATTATTAGACCAACTGCGGCAGTTATCCCCAGCCGATAAGTTTCAAATAATGCAGTTTTTAATGGCTGAGTTGGCGAAAGAAGAAATGTTAAAACCATTGGATAATGACGCGGGTTATCGTGTTTGGTCGCCTTATGATTGTGGTTATGCTGCTCGTAAATTAATGAGTTTATTAGAACAAGAAGAAACGAAAGAAGATGCGAAATGCTAAACGGTTTCCTTTTATCGAACGAAGGAATCAAGCAGGAGAAATTAATGTTTTCCCCTGCATTCCCTACGGAGAGTTTTCCCACTCGGCGGTAAGCTTGCGGAAATTGTATTTGGATGCGCCGGGATGACAAGTAACGCAACTGCTGATATTTGCGGGTTGCGACATTTTGACTCTGGGATGCAAAGCTTTGAAATAGCGAGAACTGGCGACTCGGTAGGCGAGTTCTTCGTCTTTGGCTTGGGGACGAGAGAAAGTTTGCAGGTAGTTCCAGACTAGCAGGCGCGGCGGATCTACGAGCAGTTTGAGGGTTTGTCCGTAGTGTTGGGAATCTTGCAGCAGCCGGCGCCAGGTTTCTGTAGGTAAGACTTGCGGCGGTAAACCGATGTGACAGGTGGCGCAGTTTTCGAGGTAGAGTTGCTGTCCGAGTTGGTAGCGTTGGGGAATTCGATCGACTGTTGCATTATCTTCGATCGCAGATACCTGAGCCAGTCGCGCGGGGGTGCGAGAGTAGGCAGTCTGAGCTGCAACCCATCCGCCGCTGCAGCAGATAACTACCAACAGCAGCAAAGTTGAGTAAAGTCCCCGCCAGCTTACTCTGCGACGCTGGCGGGGTTTTCTCTGTTTCATCATCTGTTGATTTTTTCCTAAATCACTGGTATGCTCATGCCTTCGCGGGCCAAGCAGCTATTGGCGAAAACTGCCTGCACTTCTGCTTCTGTGCGATCGAGAAAATTGTCGTCGTGACTCGGATCGTGGTGAAACATCACAATTTTTTTGACTCCAGCAGCTTTTGCTACTTCTATTCCTGCTTGCCAAGTTGAGTGTCCCCAGCCGACTTTCGGGGTTTTGAAATCATAATATTCTTCGTTGGTGTAGTTGGCGTCGTAAATCAGCACGTCGGCGTTGCGAGCTAGGTGTAGCACATTCTCGTCCAAGCGATCGGGAAAATGCTCCGTATCGGTGCAGTAGACTGCGGTGTGTCCCTCCCAGGTGACTCGATATCCGATCGCGGTATTCGGATGGTTGAGCAAGGCTGTTTCTATTTTCACATCGTCGAGTTCGAGAATATCCCCAGGCGTCAAATCGTTGAATTTGAGGTCTGACTGCATCACCTGGATGGGGACGGGAAAATTGGGGTGGTGCATTTGGTCGGAAAGACGCTGTTTGATTGTAGTGCCGTTCGGGGCGATCGCTCCGTAAATGTGAAAGCAGTTCCCCGGAATAAAGGCTGGAGTAAAGAACGGAAAGCCTTGAATGTGATCCCAGTGAGTGTGACTGAAAAACATATGGGCTTCGACTGGCATTTGCCGCAGCAGGTTGAGGCCGAGAACCCGCAGACCGGTGCCGCCGTCAAAAATCAGGCGTTTTTTTCCCAAGCGCATTTCTACGCAAGAGGTGTTCCCGCCGTAACGAATTGTTTTGGTGCCGGGGGTGGCGATGCTGCCCCGCACGCCCCAAAACTGAACGACAAACTCGGTCAAAGGGCTATTTTCCATATTGGCTTGGCGATCGGAAGGCTGTGTGCTGGCGGAGGACTGTTCGGAATCAGGCATTTTTTTTAGGTTTTCGCGCCGGAATTTGGGAATTGAGACTTTAGTTTTTCGTTGTTAGTTTTTTGATTTTAGACTTGAGAGAGCATTCTCTCCACCCTGGAAAGCGGTTGAATATTTTCTGCGTTCTGAGCAATCCGTTTAGATTAAGATAGCGTTGATTTTACGCTCGCGCCGTAAATTTTCCGGTTAAATTTCCTTAAACGTAGAAGGCCGTCGGCGGAAGGGAAATTTAGCTTCTACTGGCTCTACTAATATTTTTTTCAATTTTACCGCAGGAGTGGCTGCTGTGCTCTACGTCCCTGTGAATAAGCATTCAGGAGTGATTTAACGATGCCGGTGCAGGACTTGACTGAAATTCCCAGACGTGCATTGGTCGCATTAAGTTCGGCTGGCTGAATTTTTTGTCTGGTTGCGGCCCTTGGAGTCAGGGAAGCGGGGTGTTTTCTTGCCTTTACAATCAAATTGAGATTCTCCTCGCGTCCCCCCTGGTTGAGGGGGACTCGGAGGCGGAGGCGGGCTTAACAACACGCCCTACGGGCTTATCTGCGATCGGCTGCGATGCACTGTTCGACTAATGCCATTACTTTATCGACATCTTGCCAGCCCAGAATTTCGGTGACTTTTTTCTCCAGATTTTTGTAGGATCTGAAAAATTCGGCTATTTCATCTAAGCGGTGGGGTGCTACATCTTTGAGGGACTTATAATGGGCATAGCGCGGGTCTTTGTCGGGAACGCACAACAGTTTCTCGTCTCTGTCGCCTCCGTCGATCATTTCTAGCATTCCGATCGGACGGGCGAGAATTACGCACCCTGGAAATGTGGGCTCGTCCATCATCACCATGCCGTCGAGGGGGTCGCCATCATCGGCTAAGGTGTTGGGTATGAAGCCGTAGTCGCACGGATATTGCACTGAGGAAGAAAGCACCCGATCGAGAGCAAAGGCTTGCAAGTCTTTATCAAATTCGTACTTGTTTTTGCTACCGGCGGTAATTTCGATCAGGACGTTGAGCAGTCCTGGTTTCGGCTGTGCCGGAATTAGCGATAAGTCCACAATAATATCTCCACGTTAACAGACGATCGGGGATCGGCGCTAGTTGCCAAATCCCTTTGATAGCATTTTACGGGCGATCGGGATCGATGCTGCACGAGATTGAGAGAAAGCGGGCCAGTGCGATCGGCTCTCCGAGTCGGCAGCATTCCCATGCGTGTAGGGGCGAAGCATTACGGCAATGAATCTCTGCTTATGACCCATAAATTATCTGCCGTAATGCTTCGCCCCTGGGGATCTATTCGCAAAATGGGATAATCCCCCGTGTGCGATCGGCAAATATTTTTAAATCGATATATTCTTTTTACCCTCTGTCAAAGTTCTTTTAATTTTCAATCCCAACCACTGGCTGAGTTCGGCTGATAACCACTCGATTTCTGATTCACTTAGTCCCTGCTTCACTCCTAGTTGATATTTTTGGTTGCCCGCTTGAATAATTATCTGAGAAACTCTAGATAATTTCTGTTTTGTGCCGCGCCTAGTATATTCAATTTGTTCAATTTCCAACTGGCCAATATCTTGTCTGGGAGCTGGCGGGGAATAATACCATTCCCACCCTAGTAGATAGCTGGTATAGGAGATTTGCTGGCGATCGATTCTCAGACGCACTTCCCGAAATAGTGCATACAGAAACATGACTCCTACCAGAGATAAAAAACTTCCTGATAGCATCATAGGAAGTAGCAGCTCTATCCCTGAATTAATGATTGGATCGCTGTAAGACATAATGCTCTTAATATTGAGCCATAATGCGCTATTCACAGCAACCGCAGCCGAAAGCAGGGCAATCAAACCAAAACCCACTCCCCGTGGCGGGATTACAATTTCTATAAATTCAGAAGTTTTGGTGAGTTGAATTTCGCCATCTGGTGGCTGCACTGGCCTAGGACTTTTCTTGATTTTGCGGGGATTTTCGAGCGATCGCAATGCTTCTCCAGCCGAAGATAACCGTTTGTTCAAACTAGGTTCTGTCGTCCACTCCAGCCAATCGATTAAATTAGGATTGAGCAGCCCTGCGCGATCGGCAAATTGAATTTTCAAATCATGATGCGACATTTCCGCGGGATGCAAACCCGTTACCAAATAAATTAAAGTTGCGCCTAAACCGTAGAGATCCGAAGCCGGAACCGATCGCCCGCCAAATTGTTCCGGTGCCATATATCCGTAAGTTCCCACTACTGTAATTGTGCCGCCAAATTTGGCAGCTTGGTTCTGCACCGAACCAAAATCAACTAAATAAACTTGTCCGACACTATGACCGGATCTGCTGTGCAGTAAAATATTGCTGGGTTTAATATCGCGGTGAATGACAGGAGGATTTTGCTCGTGCAAATAAATCAAAATTGCTGACAGCGATTTAGCTAATTCTTTTACCTCGCTTTCGCTAAAAGTACGTCCTGCTTTCAAATGCTCTTCCAATGTTTTTCCCTCTACATAAGTCTGCACCAAAGCAAAGCTTTTACTCTCTGGTTCGTCAATTTCCAAGTAGTCGAGGTAGCGGGGAATTGCTGGATGAGAAAGTGCTTTTAAAGTTTCCGCTTCCCGTTCAAATAGCTTGAGGTCTTGCCATTCAAAATCGCTGCTGAGGAATAACTGTTTGATGACAACTAATTCTTGAGTTTGCAAATCGCGAGCCAGTAGCGTTTGGCGGCCTGTTTGTTTTCCTAGTTTTCGCTGTACATCGTACCGTTCTGCTAATATTTTGCCGCTCATCTTTTATTACCTTAATTTTAACTTGAGTACAAACCACAATATGTAGGTTGGGTTGAGGTCACGAACCCTACGCTTAGCTTCGCGCAACTTTTCATTTAAAATCAAGTGTTGGGTAACGCTCGCGCTCAACCCAACCTATTTTATATAAATTTGAGATTACAGTCCGCTTTCTTTTTGATACCACCGGGCAAAATACTTGCTATTTACACCCATTAACAGTCCTCCAATTAGCGATGGCAAAATCGCATCTATTACAAAAGCAACGGTCATATCATTGAAATAATTTGAAATCTTCAGTCTCATGAAAATGATGATTGTCAATGTAGAGAGTATGATACTGATAGCAGCTAAAACCTGTCTATGAAGTTTGGGATTAGTTAGAGGGTAAAAAAATAATCTCGTCACAATTACTATAATTATTCCGTTTCCTAACCCCAGCAGCAAGCCGAAAAAAATACCTAGGAACACTACCATAGTCGCCCCCAATACCCCAATAAAAAAGATGCTGTAAATTCCTCCACAAGCTCCTACAGCTAGAATTGCTCTCCAAGTGCCATACTCCATCGCATTCCAGAACAATTCGTCGGTACTCACAGTTTTTCCCTGTCTCAATGGCAAGGAATATTTATTTATTTTCTGCGGTTTTCCTAGAACTTCTTTTGCGCTCTGAACATCGGCGGGACGGCGCTCTAAACTCGGATGCGTCAGCCACTTCAGCCAACTGGTAAAACCGGGACTTAATTCGGTGAATTGCTCGAATTCGATCTGCAAATCTTGCTGCGGTAAATCTGCTGGATGCTGCTTGGTAATTAAGGCGATTAATGTCGCTCCCAAGCTGTACAAATCGGAAGCGGGAACCGCTCTCCCGCCGAATTGTTCTGGGGGCATATAGCCGTAAGTTCCGACAACGGTGACTGTTTTTCCCTGTTGCGTGGCTAGGGTTTGAACTGCACCGAAATCGACTAGGTAGACTTCGCCGACGCTGTTTCCCGATCGATTCTTGAGCAAGATATTGCTGGGTTTAATGTCGCGGTGAATCACCGGAGGCTGTCGCTGGTGCAGGTATGCGAGGATGTCTAGTAATGCTGTGGCTATTTGTTTGACTTCGTTTTCGCTGAAGGTGCGCCCGTCTGAAAGATATTCTTGTAGGGATTTGGCTTCGATGTAACTCTGAACTAGGGCGAATCCTTTGCGGCTGGGAGTGTCGATTTCAAAGGAGTCTAGATATTGGGGAATTGCGGGATGGGATAGGGATTTTAAGGTTTCGACTTCTCGCTGGAACAGTTTTAAGTCTTCCCAGTTAAAGTCGCTGCTGAATGACAGCAGTTTGACTACTACTTGCTGTTGGGTTTTCAAGTCGCGGGCGAGTAAGGTTTGCCGTCCGGCTTGCTTGCCGAGTCGCCGATCGCACTTGTAACGATTTGCTAATATTTCTCCTAACAAACCGCCGATGTTTTGTCCGCTCATGTTCATCTGCCCTACAAAGCGATTAAACCTAGCTTAGCTGACAAAAATACAATTGTCTGCCCTTGTTTAAGCCGATTTACTGTTTGAGTAGGGTGCGTCGCTGCCAGATTTTTGATTTTAGTTACAGATTGTTGATGGCGACGCACCCTACCGTATCTGGTAATGCTACTAAAATTTTCGTCTAAAATATGCTCGCTACCGCAAAAAACTTTTTCTGCTAAAGAGCAACCGATTTTAATTGCCAGAGATCGCGCACAATGAAAATGCCCCTGATTAAAGCTTGAATTTAATGTTGGATTTGCTTGTACACTGACTGCACTACGTCGAGTAAGCTCAAGACTTGCTGCCATTCGGGAGCATCGGGATTGTAGCTTTTGGCGCGCTGAATTTTTAAACTGTGGTGCAAGAGGTTCAGCAGAGTATCAGGAGAATGTAAGGGGTTTTCATCTTCATCTGCTGGGGTTTGCGAAGCATTTTCTTCGATGTCTTCTTTAATTTTTTGGGCTCTGTCGGCGAGGGCTAAAGACCGGCCTGCCAGGTTTTCCGGCATTTTGGGCTGTTCTGACAAAGATGCGCTGGTTAGTTCTACCAATAGCTGGCAGACTCGATCGACCCATTCGCGATCGTTCACTGAAAAAGAGCCGGATTTGAACACTTGTCCGTCTGGTCTTTGTTGAATGCTTTGTACCTTCTGAATCAGAGGGATAGCTTTTACAGTGATGTTTTCCGGGATTCTGGGGATATCTGACAGGGAGCTGCGAGCAATTTCCAGCAATAGTTGGTAAACTTGATCTACCCACTCAACATCTCCCGATTGCGAATTCCAATTATTCATAATTGACGCTAGTTTTGTATATTTAAGACTGGAACATTCAGGATCTGGGAAGGAATCTGTTTTGAGGAACCGCTAAGGTTATTAAGATTTACGCCGGCGGGGTGAGAAACCCGGTTTTTGAGCGGATGTTTCGCCGCCTTTCTCCAAAATTTTTCTCGGAAATCGGGTAACGCGGCCGCAACTGATAACTATTTTTCAGCGCTTCAAATAGTAGAAGTGCTCGTGCAAGCTGCGGTCGATCGCGCGATCGATACAGAGGCGGCCGAAACCCAGGCTTTGATACCTGCGAGTCCAAATCCGGTTATCTAACAATAATACCTGTTGGAGCTTATTTAGAATTGGTTCCATAGGATATTAAGCTGAATGGCGATCGGGGAAGACGCACCCCCCCGATCGCTCGCGCCCCCCGAGGGCTTCTGTCTGTCGCTATTTTTCTGTCAGGTTCCACACGCCGTCCCAGTTGAGTACGTCGGAAAACCGATGTTGAAATAACATACAGCGATCGACGTGCAATTTAGCTGCCTTGTTTTTGGGATCGATGTGCAAAACCTCGTTAAATTCGCGTTCGGCGTCTTTAAAAGCTTGCTTGGCTTTGGGTTCTAAGGCTTTCTTAACTTCGCTCAGCAGTTTTTTGACCCGATCGAGTCCCAGATTTTCAAACTCCTCATCTAACATTTCTGCAACTGTTTCGGAGGCTCGACTTTTAATTTTTGCCTGCAATAGCTGCCTGATCTCTGAGGCTTTGAGCCTCTTGATTTTGGGATTTGAGGGGTTATTAATGTTTGCTTCCAAGAGCTTCTTGACTTCGCCCTCTTGCAAGTCCTGAATGTCCTCTGCTGATAGCTGCTTGACTTTTGCTTGCAGGAGCAGTTTCGCTTCATCCTCGGAGAGGTTTTTCATGCCTTCGAGTTTCAGCAGTTGGATTTCTGGCTGCAACAGGACGATGAGCTTGTCTGCTTCGCACAAATTTTTAGGATCGTACTCTGATAGCTTTTTAAGTTGATATAACAGCTTTTTGAGCTGGTATTCCAACTGTTGCTCGACATTGTAGGTAAGTTTTTTTAGCTCTACCTCCGGCATCTGCTCGACTGCGGCTAATAATTCTCTCACCTCTTCCTCTGAGAGTCTTTGGGTGACTGGTGTCTTGTAATGTTCGCGCCCTTTGTTGTATTTTTCGACAATTTGCTGCTGTTTTTCGGTTAAGGGCTTGCCAACTGGCGATGCGCCCTCGCGGATGCCGACGAGTTCGTAAACGATGACTGGTTCGCTTTTGCCTTTGACGGTAATGAAGTCGAGTTCCCGCACGTAGAGCCGATCTTTGTAGTCTCTGTATGTGTTGTCGCTGACGATTAAGTCGGTGCCGTACTGCTTGCTGGCGCCTTCTAAGCGAGAGGCGAGGTTGACCCCATCTCCGATCGAAGTTAGTTCCATCCGTTTGCTGCTGCCGATGTTGCCGCTGACAACTTCGTCGGAATGGATGCCCATCCCGATGCCGATCGGCAATTCGTTATTGCTGATACGCTCTTCATTAAACTCGGCAAGTTTGTCGCGCATTTTGACTGCGGTTTGCATCGCGCACCAAGCATGATCCTCTAGGGGCGCTGGAGAGCCAAAAACTGCCATCAGAGCATCGCCGATGTATTTGTCGAGAGTGCCTCCGTACTCGAATACGACATCCACCATCACTTCAAAATATTTGTTGAGCATTACCACCACTTCTTCGGCTTGCAATTTTTCCGTAAGTGTGGTATAGCCACGGATATCGGAGAACAGCACCGAAACGTTTTTGCGCTTGCCGCCCATTCCTGTATCCCCTGAAGCTAGCAGCGCTTCGGCTACTTCTGGAGTCATGTAGCGGTACATCAAGTTTTTGACTTGCTTGGCGCTGCTGATATCTTCCATCACAACTAACGCCCCGTTGACCTTGTTTGGATCGGTAGCGTCGGTCATCGAATTGATCGAGAGATTGATACTCTGCGATTGTGCTTCCGAGGACACCAAAACTTGATCGGGGTAATATTGCTGGCGGTCTTTATCGTCTTCGGGAGACAAAGCCAGATCGAACCATTTGGCAAAATCGCCTTTTTCTAACTTAATTAAATCGCGCAAAGATTGACCTTCGGCTAATTCGGCATCGCTGACTCCCAGCAATTTCTGAGCACTGGGATTTGTGGCTACTATATTGCCTTTTTTATCGGTAGATATCACGCCGTTAGTTAGCGCGTGCAGCATATCTTTTTGTCTTTGTTCTTGTTGCTTGACTTCGGCAAATAGTTTAGCATTTTGCAGGGCGACTCCTGCTTGGATGTTAAACGCCTTCATAAATTCCCT
Source organism: Microcoleus occultus BM001215583 (assembly GCA_036700105.1). Lineage (GTDB taxonomy): Bacteria > Cyanobacteriota > Cyanobacteriia > Cyanobacteriales > Microcoleaceae > Microcoleus. The sequence continues at coordinate 5,370 of JAUBOG010000116.1, read as the reverse complement.
GTCGTTGGAATTGAAACTCGCTTTCCACTGTTCGGGGGCGTCCGGCCACTTTGATGCGTTGTAGGGGGGGAATTCTCCTTGCTTTTTTTTGTTGACTAATTGAGTAACTCCAATCAATTTGTGATCGGAATTAAACACGGGCATACACAGCATACTGCAAGTGCGGTAGCCGGTTTTTAGGTCTGTTTCTATGGCCGTTTTGGCGCGGGGGTCGTCGTGGACGTCAAAGGGAATCAGCAGCGGTTCGCCGGATTCGGCGACGATACCTGCAAAACCTGCGGTTCTGGGTATGCGTATTTCTTGAAGTTGACCGTTAATCGGGATTTTTGTCCACAGTTGATCTTTGTCTTCATCGATCAGCCACAGGGTGCTGCGATCGGCATTCATCAGTTCTTGGGCCTGATCCATCACCCTTTTTAGGGTATCTTCTAAGTCTAAACTGCTCTGAGAAAGAGCGTTGACAGCATTCATCAGCGCCGTGGCGGCCCGCTGTCTCTGAGTTGCTGCGTAGAAAGATTTGGACGATTCTAGAATTAGGCGAATCGAGGGAGCAAATTCTTTAAAAAGTTTTTCGTCTTCTTGAGTAAATCCGTGCCGGTCGATTTGTTCGTCTAAACTACCATAATGTTCGTGATTTGGTTTGAGTTTATTAATCAGTTGAACGACTGCTACTAACTCTCCTGTTTCTTCGTTGATCAGGGGCATCGCCAGCATTGTATAAGTGCGGTAGCCGTTTTTTTCGTCAAATTTTTTGGCGTTAGCCGATCGGGGGTCGCTGTAAAAATCGTAAGGGATGTTAACCACTTTTTGGAACGTGGCGACTTCTCCGGCAATGCCCACATGGGCCGGAACTCTGATTTCTAGGTTTTTGCCGTTTTCGTCTTTAGCGACGATCGCCCACAGTTCCTCTTTTTCGTCATCTACTAAAAATATAGTGGTGCGATCGGCATTCAGCAATTCCCCTGTCTTGAGGGTAATCGACTGCAACATATCGTTGAGGATGGCGTCAAATCCCTCGCTCTTAAGGATATTGTCGAGCATTCCCAGGGTGTCATTGACAACCTTAAGTTTGTATTCTGCTTCCTTAACTACTAATTTGAAACTATCCTTATTTAGGGGCGCGAGAATGCTGGAGAAGTTTCCCTGTGACGGGATAATTGCACTGCTAGGGGGAGAGGGAGAATAATATTCCTGATGATGAGTTTCGCCGCCGACAACAGCGGCCTCTATCGCGTCGAGAGAAGAGTAATTTGTGGAAGATGCAGGAGGATTCATAGACCTTTACAGAATCTTAAGTGTAAGGGTTAGTCTCTAAGCTAGGAGAGCAGGCAAGTTGATTAGCGGGTAAGTCGCACAAAACTAAAATAGGTGTGAAACTCTTTCCCAGTTTACAGAACTCCGGCCTCCCGGCAAGGGAAATTCAGTTGACAGAGGTTGCGAACTGAGGGTGGGACGGCCCGACGGCTGCGATCTTGCTGCACTTTTTTTAGAGAGGGTGAATCATGTTTAAATGATTTATTAACTGATTTTGACATTGTGCGTGCCTGGTTTAAGTAGGTTCCGCCGATCGTGCGATCGGGAACATGAATACAGGAGTGCAAGGAAAAACTGCTGAAAAAGCGAGAGTCTTGCAGGACTAGCGCCAATTGTGACACTACCAGTTGTTAGCGATGTGTGCCCTTCTCTACACAATTGTGGTTTTCAACTATAATTTGTGTCACTTTTGCTGCTGTGAGCTTTCATCAGGGGACTAAAGTCACTGGGATTTCAACTTTTTTTGTAAAGTTTGCGGTTGTTATTTTTAGTGTAACCTCCGGTTGAAAAAACTCCGCCTTTTGACCCCCCGATCGACTCAGGGTTTTGCCCACTGAGCTTGGCGCAATCCGGCGGCTTCCACGAGCAGGGATTCGGCGAAAGCGATGGCTTCTGTGACCGATCGACCGCTGGCGAGTTGGGCGAGTTCTTCGCGCCGCTGTTCGCTGTTGAGGGCGGCAACTCTGACTACCGTGCGTTCGCCCGGTTCGGAGTTGGCTGCGGATTCGCCGATACTTGGTTCTGTTTCGATCGTCTGTTTGTTAACCCGAAAATGAAAATCAGCCATCGCGGCGATCAGCGGCTGGTGGGTAACGCAGAGAACTTGGTGTTTGTCGGAGAGTTGGTAGAGTTTTTTGGCGATCGCGCTGGCGACTCTCCCGGAGACTCCGGCGTCGATTTCGTCAAAAATCAGGGTTCCCGCGCCGTCTATTTGCGAAAAACAGGCTTTGATGGCGAGCAGAAAGCGGCTCATTTCTCCCCCGGAGGCGATCGCCCCTAGGGGCTGCATGGGTTCGCCCGGGTTGGGGCTGAAACAAAAGGCGATTTGGTCGGCACCGGTGGCGGTTGGGGTGCAAGGCGAGATTTCCACTTGAAATTGCACTTTTTCCATTGCTAACGGCTTGAGTTCTCCCACCAGGTGGGTTTCGAGTTTGAGGGCCGCTTCCCGCCGCAGGGTTGTGAGGGTGGTGCAGGCGTCTTTTAATTGCTCTAGGGCGGTTTGATATGCGAGCTCTAAGGCTTCCATTGACTCGCCGCCTTCTAAAAGTTCGTTTAGTTCGTTTTGGATGCTGCGGTAGTAGTCGATCGCCTCTTTGAGCGGCCCGTATTTGCGGCAAATTTGTTTGAGTTCGCGAATTCTCTCTTCTACTTCTTCGAGTCTTTCGGGATCTGCTTCTAGCTGTTCGCCGTAGCTGCTAATTTGCCTGCTGGCTTCTGTGGCTTGAGCTAAAGCATCGCTGACCATTTCCAGGATCGGCTGCAACTGCACGTCGTAAACAGCCATGTCGCTCAAAGTTACTTCGGCTTTGCTCAGCAAGTCGGCGGCTGATGCGCTGTCGCCTTCGTTTTGATAAAGGGCTTGGTGAACTCGGTAACTCTGCTGCTGCAATTCGACGATGTGGGTGAGGCGGATTGATTCTTGTTCTAGGTGTTCTAGTTCTTCGCCGTCTTCGATGTTGGCTTCTGAGAGTTCTCGGACTTGGTATTCTAACAAATCGAGTCTTTGCAGCCGCTGCTGTTCCGACTGGCGCCTGCGTTTGAGGGCTGTTTTGGCCGTGTTCGCTCCCAGCCACGCGGCGGCGACGTTAGATAGGGCCTCTGTCAAATTTTTGCCGCCGTACAAATCGAGCCATTCTCGCTGGAGGGTTTCTTGTCCGAGGTGGACGGTTTGGCCTTGGGCGGTAATTTCGACGAGCCGATCGCGCAGTTGCTCCATTAACTGGCGGTTGACCAGAATTCCGTTCAAACGCGATCGAGTGCGCAGAGCACCGCTAGATGTGTTAATTTCCCGGCTGCAAACGGCTAAATTTCCGTCTATGGGTTCGATTTCTTGCTCGCCCAGCCACCGCGCGGAGGATGAGTCCAATTCAAAGGTTGCTTCCAATATTGCCCGCGCTGCTCCGGTGCGGATCGATCGGCGATCGACTTTCCCGCCCAAAACTGCATCGATCGCATCTAGGATAATCGATTTGCCGGCGCCCGTTTCCCCTGTAAATACGTTCAAACTCGGGCCGAATTCTAGATCCAGGGAGTCAATTAAGGCAAAGTTTTCTATTCTGAGGGATAGTAACATGGGGAATTGGGAATTGGTAATTGGGAATTGGGCATTGGGCCTTTATAGAATGGGGAATTGGGCATTGGTAACGGGTAATTGGGAATTAGATCCCAATCCAGCAGTCTCCCCTGCGTCCAATTTCTGGCATCTAATTCTCATGTTCAGCGAGAACACTTTTAATTTTGCCATTATCGATCGCCTCTCAACATCCATGCAAAATAAATTTCTGCTACCCGTTGCTCTATTAAGTGTTGTCCTGATTGGAGCTTTCGGCTGGAAGCTTCACCGGGACAAGCAGCGAGTCTATGAATTAACGCTAGCGACGGGAACAAAAACGGGGAATTATTATCCTTTCGGACAAGCAATTGCTGAGGTGGTCTTCCAACAAAATCCGCGCCTGCGCATTCGCGTTGTTGAGACGCAAGGTGCGGAGGAAAATATGCGGAGGCTTCAGGCAAATGAGGCTCAATTGGCGATCGTCCAGAACGATACGGCGGCAGTACCTTCGGCTCGGGTAATTGCTTCATTATTTAAGGAGGTCTTTCACTTAATTGTTTCCGAAGATTCGGGAATTGAAAACGTTTCCGATTTGCAGGGAAAACATATTGCATTGATGGCTAAAGGCAGCGGTTCTTACAGTTCTTTTTGGTTTGTGAGCGAACATTACGGCTTACAAAAAACTGATTTTATATCTACTCCTACCTCTTGGATAGAGGCTACTAAATTGTTTAGCAATGGCAAAGTTGATGCTATTTTTCGGGTGCTGCCGCCGGGGAGCAATTTGGTTAGCGATTTGCTGCAAAATACGCGGGGAAAATTAGTAGCGATCGACCAAGGAGCCGCGATGAAAATCAAGTTACCTTATTTGGAAGCGGATGTAATTCCCAAAGGTACTTACAAAGCCGATCCCGCTGTTCCCGATACAGATTTGGCGAGCGTGGGAGTGCAGGCTACCCTGTTGGTTCGGGAAGATGTCCAGCCGGAAGTCGTGCGCGAAATTACGCGGATTTTGTTCGAGCACCGGCGCAATTTGGTGGCTGCTAATTCCCTGGCGGCAATGATTAGTCAGCCGGGAGGGAGCGGGGGTTTAGCTTTGCCGGTGCACGGGGGCGCTCAGGCTTATTACGATCGCGAAAAGCCGGATTTTGTGGCTGCTAATTCCGATCTTATCGGTTTGTCTTTTTCGATTCTAACGCTTTTTGCGTCTTGGTTTTGGCAGTGGCGATCGCGGTTTTTGCAGAAACAAAAGAATCAAGCTGATAAATTTAATTTGGCTCTCCTAAATTTGATTCAAAAAATTCGCCAAGCCGGAAGTTTTGAGGAAATAGACGGATTGCAAGAAGAGTTATTTGATATTTTCAAACAAGTGATTGTGGATTTGGATGAAGATCGGATTGATTCTGATTCTTTTCATTCTTTTACTTTTACTTGGGAAACTGCTATGAAAATTGCGGGCGATCGAGAAAAAAAACTGCGTAATTTGCCGCAGGTTTCTAATGGTTTGGAAACCGATTTGGCTCCTGTAAAAAATTCGGAAACTTAATTTATCACTTATTAGTTATTCTATATCCTCTGGGTGCATCTCTATTTTGCAAGGGCGAAGCATTTCGGCAGACAATCTATTAGTGAGAATCAGAGATTTAATGCCGAAATACTTCGCCCCAACGAATATTTTGCAAAAATGAGATGCACCCAATCCTCTCTTTATCGGAATTATATAAACGGAGGACACTCCGAGAGCCCATTAGTGTCAACTTAACGTCAAACCCAGTCACAGAATG
>JAUBOG010000875.1:0-1312 GCA_036700105.1 Microcoleus occultus BM001215583 | reverse complement strand
TAAACTCCCCCTTTGGTTTGGGGGGGTTTGGGGGGGTAAATTCCCCCTTTGAACCTTCATTTTATGTGCCGTTTGCCAAGTCCGAATAATCACCTCTCCAACTCTTCCCATCGCCTGGGAGTCCGAAGAAATCATGCTAAACGCGCCCAAATCGTGCAAAATATCTTCAGCAGCAATAGTTTCCCTTCTAATTCTCGATTCAGCAAAAGCCACATCTTCAGGAATGCCCCGATCCAAATGGTGGCAAACCATCAACATATCTAAATGTTCTTCCAATGTATTGACAGTGTAAGGGCGAGTCGGGTTAGTTGACGAAGGCAAAACATTAGCTTGACCGCAAACTTTGATAATATCCGGCGCGTGTCCGCCGCCTGCACCTTCGGTGTGGTAAGTGTGAATTGCCCGATTCTTAAAAGCGGCAATTGTAGTTTCGACAAATCCCGCTTCGTTGAGAGTATCGGTGTGAATTGCAACTTGCACGTCGTACTCTTCAGCTACATTCAAACAAGTGTCGATCGTTGCTGGCGTAGTTCCCCAATCTTCGTGAAGTTTCAAACCCATTGCACCAGCCAAGATTTGTTCCACTAATCCTTGAGGTTGACTGCTATTTCCTTTACCTAAAAACCCTAGATTTACAGGAAAAGCATCGGCTGCTTGCAGCATTCTGTACATATGCCAAGGCCCGGGAGTGCAAGTTGTGGCGTTAGTACCCGTTGCTGGGCCCGTACCGCCGCCGATCATTGTCGTGATGCCAGAGGCGATCGCCACTTCAATTTGCTGCGGACAAATAAAGTGAATGTGAGAGTCAATTCCCCCCGCAGTGAGAATCATTCCTTCACCCGCAATTACTTCTGTTCCCGGGCCGATAATAATATCAATTCTGTCTTGAATATAAGGATTTCCGGCTTTGCCAATTTTGCAAATATTGCCTTCTTTAATCCCGATATCTGCTTTGACAATTCCCCACCAATCCAATATTAAAGCATTAGTAATCACCGTGTCAACAGCGCCGTCCGCATTAGAAATTGGCGACTGTCCCATGCCGTCGCGGATGACTTTACCCCCGCCAAATTTAACTTCATCGCCGTAGGTGGTGAAGTCTTTTTCAACTTCTATGAATAATTCGGTATCGGCTAACCGGACGCGATCGCCCGTTGTCGGCCCGAAGGTTTCCGCATAAGCGCGGCGGTTCATTCTGTAACTCATATTAACTCGCTCCTCAATTCATTTTTATTGATAATAGTCGAATTCTCTCTCATACCAATTTTTTATGAGGCTGCATAGAATCCGATCCCCCCTAGCCCCCCTTAAT
>JAUBOG010000115.1:0-15487 GCA_036700105.1 Microcoleus occultus BM001215583 | reverse complement strand
AATCTCTGGTTATCACTAATAAATTGTCTGCCGAAATGCTTCGCCATTGCCAAATTGAGATGCACCCAATTAACGTTAGTCAAGAGTTTTATGGTGGGGCGGGGGCGGGTTTATTAAATCTGTTTGCACTGTGAGGATTATTGGTGAACCCGCCCCTACAGTTCACTAATGACTGATGACTGATGGCTAATGACTCATAACTCTACTTATCTTTAACGAGATCGTGAACGCTAGGAGATAAAGTAATTAAATCATCTATATTGCGCTGCATGGCTGCACAAATACTGTCTAAAGGCAAATCGTTTGCATCGTGTCCGAAGGGATTTTCTATTTCAATACCTATTTCTTCGATGCCGAACAAAGTAAAACTAATTAAAGCCACAACTGGGCCGGTTCCCCAAGTCAAATCTTTCACCATTTGAAAGGGCAGCGCCAAACAGTAAAGCAACAATAGCTGTTTCAGGTGAATCGCGTAGGCCAAAGGAATAGGCGTTTTCAAAATTCGCTCGCAGCCGCCTAATACATCAATCATAGAGTTTAGCAGCTCGTTCATACCAGTTAACTGATAGACATCGAGGCAGTTGCGCTCGTACTGCGCGTGCAAATAATCCTCAATCCAAAAGGCAATTTCTAGGGGCGGATTGTTCATCGACTTGAGTTTGCGGTAGTGCGACGGGGACATTAACGGCTCCAATTCAGAATTTACAGATTCTTGCCGAAGGTGCAGTTTCATCGCCACTGCAAAGGCAGGTAACAGTCGCAGGGCTGACTTTTTGAGTTCGATATCCTGCGGGTCTTTTTCCTCAATTGCTACCCAAATTTGGCGCGCTAAATTGCGGACGTTGTTGATTAAAGTTCCCCAAAATTTTCGGCCTTCCCAAAATCTTTCGTAGGCTGTATTTGTCCGAAAAACTAAGAGTAAACCGAGAACAATACTGGGTACAATGCTCGATAAAATAGGCAAGGAAACTGGGAATTTCAAGAAGTGAAGCAGGGCAATAAAAACTCCAAAGCAACCGCACAGCAAGACGCGGGGCAAAATTGAGGGAATGACTGACCCCCGAACCTGCAATGCAATTTTAAACCAAGCGGGTCGATCGACACTCATGCAATTCTCCTGATCGAATTAAATTAAATTAGCGTTTTAGCGAGTCGCACAAATCCTGCTGCACTTGGTTTTTCGGCTCCAAACAGTCGATTTGACATGGGAAATTTGAGATTGACTCTCCTAGATACAGCAGATTTCAGGTTGATGCAGGGCGGGTAAGGGATACCGCCCTAGATATTTATCCCTATTTGGCTGCTGTGAGAGCTTGCGAAAAATGCTTTCCTGCAAACAACCTTCGGATTTTACCCAAAAAACTCATCTTTAGGATCTAAAATCTAAAATCTAAATTCTAAAATCTAAAATTGATTGACTGATGCACTTAATTCGGTAAGATCGATCGTGTATCTTTAGACCTCAGCTTCCGTGCAAGAGCTACCCACATCTGCGCCTCCGAATTCTCACCGATTGCCGAACCAACGGTGGCAAATTTATGCGCCTAAACCGCAGCAAGCCGAACTGTTAGCCGCTGAAATTGGTTTGTCTTCCTTGCTGGCGCAGGTATTGATCAATCGCGGCATCGATTCTGTTAAAGAAGTGCAAGGGTTTATCGAACCGGAATCTCTGGTTTTGCCGGCGCCAATGGATGAGTTTCCCGATTTGGCTGCGAGTGTCAAATTGTTGCGGGAGGCGATTTCAAGAGGGCAAAAAATTGCGATTTGCGGCGACTACGATGCCGACGGGATGACGAGTACGGCTTTGTTGCTGCGAGCTCTCAGGACTTTGGGGGCGAATGTGGATTATGCTATTCCGAGCCGGATGCGGGAAGGTTACGGGATTAACGATCGCATTGTAGAAGAATTTCACTCCGAAGGTGTCGCTCTCATTCTCACGGTTGACAACGGAATTGCAGCTTATGGCCCGGTTGCCAGAGCGCGAGAACTCGGTGTCAAAGTTATTATTACAGACCACCACGACTTGCCGCCAAAACTGCCGCCTGCCGATGCTATTCTCAACCCGAAATTAATTGCGGAATCTTCGCCTTATCGCGGTTTGGCCGGGGTAGGCGTTGCTTATGTTTTGGCGATCAGTTTGGCTCAAGATATGCAGAAAGTGGGCGGGTTGGTGAATCCGCTGCTGGAGTTATTTACTTTGGGAACTATTGCGGATTTAGCGCCTTTGACTGGAGTTAACCGCCGCTGGGTAAAGCGGGGTTTGCGGCTTTTACCTCATTCGCAATTGGCGGGTATTCAGGCTTTGATTCAGGTAGCAGGCGTGCAGCAGCAAAGTGCGGAAAGTCCTTCACTTTTCAACTCGCAAAATAAAAGTAATAATTCGTTAAAGCCTGAAGATATTGGTTTTCGGCTGGGGCCTCGGATTAATGCTGTGGGGCGGCTGGCTGACCCTCAAATTGCGATCGAGCTGCTGACAGCGGACGATCGCGAATTGGCACTTCAAAGGGCGATGCAGTGCGAACAAATCAATCAGCGCAGGCAGGAATTGTGCCAGGAAATCGAGCAGGAAGCCATCGCTTGGTGCGAAAAAAGGGATCTCGATTTGCAGCGAGAACGGGTTTTAGTTGTGGTACAGCCCGGCTGGCACCACGGGGTGATCGGGATTGTGGCTTCTCGGTTGGTGGAACGCTACGGCGTACCCGTGTTTATCGGTACTTTTGAGGATGAGGCGGGCGACGGCGCGGCGGCGCATCACATTGTGCGGGGTTCGGCGAGGGGAATTCCTGAGTTTAATGTATTTGACGGGCTGAATTTTTGCGCGGATTTATTGACTAAATTTGGCGGACACAAAGCGGCGGGCGGTTTTTCGATGCCGGCCGATAATCTAGAAGAATTTGGCAATCAACTGTCAATTTTTGCGAATCAATGTTTGCAGCCGGAACACCTAAAACCGCTGGTTTCAGTAGACGTGCGAGCAGATTTGGCTGAGATTAATCTCGACCTTTACCGGCAAATTGATGCTCTGGAACCTTGCGGGATTGAAAATAAGGCTCCTGTATTTTGGACGCCTAATGTTTGCATAACTGAACAAAAAATTGTCGGTAAAGGAGGTCACGTTAAATTAACTGCAACTCAAGATGGACAAGATGGAAATGTATCGGCTAGCGTGAAGGGGATTGCTTGGCGTTGGGGGGAATATTTTCCTTTGCCTCAGCGGGTTGATATTGCTTACCGATTGCGGGAAAATAGTTTTAATGGCAAGACATCGGTTGAGTTAGAGCTGTTGGGCGTTCGGCTGCCGGCAAGTGCTGCTAGTTCGAGGCCGCCGGTGTTTGGAAAAGTTGAGTTTGATTATTGCGATCGCGCTTATTCTTGCAGTCTATCTCCCGCAGGGTCGATCGAAGAATTGAGAATTCGCAACTCTCAGGGACAAGTTCTGGTTGTGAGGCCCGGACAAAACATCGGTTTGTTAGGCAACTCCCGCAAGGATGCTAGGGAAGTCGATGTATCTCTACCTTTTTTCGAGAATTTGATTCAAACTGCTAAACACGCCCTCGGTATTTGATAGCAAAGCCAGTGCAGCGGGGAAAATTGGGCAAGATTGGCGATCGAGCGCTGTGAATTTTGGATAATTTAAAACTCAAACTCCCAACTCTCGATCGCCGCAACCAGCGTGCTATAATTACAAGTCGCCGCCTTTAGCTGCCAGCAGAAAAATTACGATCGGGCCCGAAAGCACGACTGCTGCAAGTAAAGCTACTTGAACAATAAGTTGGTAGTTTCCACCGAGACCGCTAAAAAGATCGGTTATAAAGTCCATGTGTCCTCCTGACTGTAGTGATTAAGTCTAGATTGTTGAATTAGAAAATCCGCTTCTGATTTTACCGGGGGAACGACCCTATTTTTTAAGGAAGTTTACAAAATTCAACAAAAGTTAAAGAACGATCGGCCTCCCAGCGACCCGAAACCAGGGACTTGAGGTCTCTTCCGGGAGAGTGTTGCGAATCTCAAATCTCAAATCTCAAATCTCAAATCGAAAAACTATGGCGAATTGGCGTTGCGTAAAGCAGTGCGGTGCTTGTTGTTACCTAGAACCAACAGAGCGCCCTGACCTAGACGAGTATTTATCCGCAGAGGAACTAGCGCTCTACTTGAGCTTAGTCGGAGATGACGGTTGGTGTATCAATTTTGACCGAACGACGCGAGAATGCGGGATTTATGCCGATCGACCGCGCTTTTGTCGGGTAGACTCAGAAGTATTTCAGGATATGTACGGGATTGAGCCGACCGAGTTGAACGATTTCGCGATCGACTGCTGCATAGAGCACATTGAAGATATTTACGGCGATCGATCTTTAGAAATGATCCGTTTCAACCGAGAAGTAGGGATTCTCGCTCATCCTGACAACCGATCGAGCAATTAAATCAACAGGTGCAACCGCAAAATTCCTGTATACTGTCTTGAACTGCTGTTCTTCAAGCCACAATAGATATTGCTCCCGTGGTTGCTCGGTGACAAAATGCACGACTAATTGTTTTCCTTCTGGCTCAATATAAATCTCGTCTCCGATCGGCGCGAGCATAAGCTGTGTTCGATCGAGATTGTCTGTGCTGATTAGAGAGTCGGATGGCGAGAGGATTTGACGGTTTTCGATCTGGACTCGAAATATACAGTTTAAATCCACAACAGCTTAATAATATCCGATCGACAAAAGACTTAAGCAATTGTACTTGGCATATTAACTAAAGTTAACAGGTATTGCTCTACTTAGTTGAGTGTGAATCAAGACGTTTGCCAGATATTTCCTAGTCGTGGAATCTCTACAATTAGGAATATTAAGCTCTTAGCTTAACTCCAGATCGATCGAATGAAATTTAAATTCGATTGCGCCACCTAATATTTTGTGACATCAGGATTAAAACTCATGCTGCAAGAGGTATCGGGCATTTTTGCAGAGAAATATAAACTATGACTAAACTTCCGCAAAAGCGCAAGCGCCGAGGCGTGATTCTTTCAGATTGGGGTTTGCAGCGTTTCCAGGATACTCAAGAGCAATTAGCCATTGCCAAAAATGGGGGATATGCCTACACCTTAGAGCAATTAAGCAATTTGACAGGGCTCAGTGCTCGATCGATTGGAAGGCTGCGAAGTTGCAAAGCAGCAGTCGATCGCCAAACCCTAGAGAATCTGTTTCGTACCTTCAATCTGACCCTAACAGAACAAGATTATATCCAGCCAGAACCCGAAACCCCACAACGAGAGCCCGTAAAGTCGATCGCCCAAAATTGGGGAGAAGCAGTAGATGTTTCCCGCTTTTACGGGCGCACTGCAGAACTTACCACTCTCACCCAATGGATTCTACAAGATAATTGCCGGTTGGTGGGTATTTTTGGAATTGGCGGCATCGGCAAAACGGCTTTATCTGTCAAACTGGCCCAACAGCTACAAAACCAATTTACCTACGTCATTTGGCGAAGTCTCCGCAATGCGCCGCCACCGGAAATTTTCTTAGCAGAATTAGTCTCATTCCTCTCAGGACAACAGGATACAAAAGCAGAAATTAGCAGCTTGATTCAGTGTCTGCGGAATCATCGCTGTCTGATGGTTATAGACAATACCGAAAGCCTTTCACAACCTGGGGATCAAAGCGGACAATATCGTCCCGGTTATGAAGCTTACGGAGAAATGCTGCGAGTGGTGGCCGAGACTCCCCATCAAAGCTGTTTGGTATTAACCAGCCGGGAAAAATGCCCTCAATTCGCTCAATCGGAAGCGGGCGACTTGGCAGTACAAAGTTTGTCCCTGGGCGGTTCTCCAGAAGCCTCAGAAGCATTGATTAAGGTGACGGGATTAACTGGATCGGACAGTCAAAAACACCAGTTGTGCGATCGCTATCGATGCAATCCCCTGGCATTAAAAATCGTTGCCACCACCATTCGGGATTTATTCAGTGGCAATATTGCTCTTTTCCTAGAACAAAATGTTACTGTATTTGGTGATGTTTCAGAGTTGATTCAACAACAATGCAGTCGTCTTTCAATCTTAGAGAATCAAGTAATGTGCTGGTTGGCGATCGATCGCGAATGGGTTTCCTTTGCCGAACTTCGAGAAGATTTGAATGCGGGCGTATCCCAAACGCAGTTGATGGAAGCCCTGCAAAATTTGAAATGGCGATCGTTGATTGAAACTAACGGAAGTCAGTTTACATTACAACCTGTGGTGATGGAATATGTCACGCAGACGCTGAGCGATCGCATTTGTGATGAAATTTCCGATCGCTCATCGCCGACTCCCTTGTCAAATTATTCCCTATTGCAAACCCATGCCTTAATCAAAGCACAGGACAAAGACTACATTCGCGACAGCCAAATTCGCATGATTCTGAAGCCACTGAGCGATCGGTTGCTGAGTCAATTGGGTTCTCAAAAAGACATCGTATATCAACTAAATCAAATTCTATATCGCCTGCAAACCGAGTGTCCGAATCAGGCTGGATATGCCGGTGGCAATATTATAAATATATTACGCCACCTTCAGATTGACCTGACTGACCGCGACTTTTCCTATCTCAATATTTGGCAGGCCGATTTTCAAGATGCGAATCTCCATCGGGTCAATTTCACCCATTCTGACCTGTCAAAATCGCGGTTTACCCAACCGTTAGGCAGCATTTTAAGGGTTGCCTTTAGCCCCGACAGCCAACTGCTAGCAACTGGAGATAGCAACAATCTGGTGTCCCTGTGGCAAGTTTCTAACGGAAAATCCAGAGGGATGTTTAGAGAACATCAGGGTTGGGTTTGGGCCCTTGCTTGGAGTCTCATTCCCTTGCCTGTTAACGGCGACAAGGCAGGGGGGTATATTCTCGCCAGCGGCGGTGCCGATCGAACTATCAGACTGTGGAGTATTGAATCTGAAAGTTGTTTGGCAATCTTGCAAGGACATCAGACTACCATCAGAACCCTAGCATGGCAGCCGCACGGACACATCCTGGCTAGCGGGGACGATCGTCAGATCCGACTGTGGGATACTCGTACCAAAGAATGCTGCAAGATTTTGGACGGCCACAGTAACTGGGTGATGTTCGTTGCTTGGAGTCCCGACGGTCAAATCCTCGCCAGTGCTTCCTTGGATCGAACGGTTCGAGTCTGGGATATACAGAATGGTGAGTGCCTGAAAATCTTATCCCAACATACTAATGGAATTTGGTCGATCGCCTGGAGTCCCAACGGAGAACTTCTCGCCACAGGGAGTCAAGATCGAACCGTGAAGATTTGGGATGCCGATAGCGGTGAATGCCTCAAAACCTTGCAAAGAGACGATCGGGCAGTATTTTCCCTCGCCTGGAGTCCCGATAGCAGAATGCTTGTCAGCGCCAGTGGAGGCCAGAACATCGCGATCTGGGATCTAGAAAGCAGTCAATGCTTGCAAACCTTACAGGGAGACAGCAATTCAATTTGGAACGTGACTGTAGCTTGGAGTCCAGATGGGAAAACGATCGCCAGCGGTTCCCACGATCAAACCGTGCGAGTGTGGGAGGTCGATCGCAGTCGATCGAATCAGTGCCGAAGTTTCAAAACATTGCAGGGATACAGCAATTCTATGTTTGCGGCGGTTTGGAATCCCGATGGCACGATCCTTGCCAGCAGCAGTGCCGATCGTCTGGTTCGGTTGTGGAATCCTAACACAGGTCAATGTTTGAAAACATTAAAGGGTCACAGCAATTGGATTTGGGGTTTAGCCTGGAGTCCCGATGGCACCACCCTTGCTAGCGGATCGGATGACTCCACGGTTCGACTCTGGGATGCCAGCAGCGGAGAATGTTTGGCAACCCTAGAAGGACACAAAGCCTGGGTTTGGGCTGTCGCTTGGAGTCCCGACAGTCAAATTCTTGCCAGCGCCGCCGGCGGGCTGAATATTCGGTTGTGGGATGTCAAGCACCGGAAATGCCTTAACATCTTGCAGGGAAATGACAATTGGGTTGGCAGTTTAGCCTGGAGTCCCCAGGGCCAAATCCTTGCCAGCGGTTCCCACGATGGAAATCTGCGACTCTGGGATAGCAGCACCGGTCAATGCCTGGAAGTCTTGCAGGGACATGAAAGTTCCATTAGATATGTAGCTTGGAGCCCGGATGGCCAAACCCTTGCCAGTGCTTCCCAGGATCTCACCATCCGGCTCTGGGATAGCTGTACTGGCAAGTGTCTGAAAATTTTGCAGGGACACAGCGATATGGTAAAAGCAGCAGTCTGGAGTCCCGACGGTCAAATAATTGCCAGTTGTTCGCACGATCGAACAATTCGTCTTTGGAATTCTGCCACGGGAGAATGCTTGAAGATTTTGGAAGGACATACAAGTCAAGTTTGGTCGATTTCTTGGCGTCCCGTTGGTGGGGATTTCTCAGCAAATCGCGACTTTGTTCTTGCAAGCAGCAGTGCTGATGAGACGATTAAGCTGTGGGATGTCAATACAGGTGAATGTTTGAAAACTATCAGAGCCGATCGCCCCTATGAAGCTATGAATATTACCGGAGTCACGGGCATTACACAAGCTCAGAAAGCCACTTTGGAGGTGTTGGGTGCGATCGGAAATTAGCCAGCATTATCCCAAATCCGGGTTTAGTACCCCTTTTATAGCTAGACTCTCCTAGGGTGCGTCGCCACTAATAACCCTCGCTGCTTTCTTTTGATTTTCTCTTCGACGCACCATACAACTAGCAACATTGTGGACTGTATTCAGACATCTAATCTATTACGCTAATTCACCCATGCAGAGCATCTGCACAGCCATCTGTCTGTATTCATCCAAACCCGACTTTAGCGCAAATTCTGCAATTTCTATAGCAAAAGTAGCGTTTAGTTCAATCACATGATCTGCCATCCTCGACCACGTGCGCCCACCTGCCTCTGCATATGCCGAGATTAGTTTATTGAGAGCATCTTGACCAAACGTGCGGTAATGAGCAACAAAATCTCTGGCTGGGTCGGCGACAGATGCCTCAGTCCAATCTATAAATCCGGTTACTTGCGCTTGTTCATTAATCAGGATATGACCAGCGTGTAAATCACCATGAGTTAAAACCGTTTCTTGCATCCAAACTTCATCATTATAAAGCCAGGACTGCCAGCGTTCCCATAACGTCTGACCAACACCAAATTCGCTCTTGGCAGCATCCATTCTATGTTTCATCTCAACACGGACTTCTTCGGCAGTCTTAACAGGAAGCCCCACTGCTCGTGCTTTCTCAACGCCAACTTGATGCAAGGAAACGATTCCCTTCGCTAACGACTCATAAAATTGATTAGGTACGTTCGCCAGGTCAATCTCCCACACATAGGCTTTTGCTTCTGGATCGATCGTGCCTGCTGGCACACCGTTTAATGCCCGATAAGCAATCAGTTCATCGGTGCAAATCGTCCAGCGTGGCACGTCTACGCTAAGAAGCGGAGCAATCAGTTCCAGCGTTCGTTTTTCCTTATCTACTGATGGCAGAACATCCTCCCGCCGAGGAAGGCGTAAAATCCAGCGTGTTCCATCTACGTCCGTTGCTAACACTACTTGAAAATCCAGACCCGATTCATTGAATTGAATGGAACTTTCCTCGATATTCAAACCGTTATTATGAGACAATTCCAGCACTTCTTGTCGGGATTTTACATTTTTAATCATGTCATTTGCTAGATAACATAATGCTTGATTATAGCTGTATAACGGCTAATTTGAGCCACCACAGACAAATTGTAGCTTATAAAGATCGCTTTTGATGGTCGGCTCCAACGCAGTGTTAGACTGCATACTGACGTTTGAATTGCTCATGTAATTTCTGTGTCTCAGCTTCGCCGAATGAGGTTTTTACGATAGCAAAACTAGGAAAATCTTTTGGTCGCCATGCACTTTGTGGAACCTCTTCAATGTAGTAGAAGTAATCCCAAAGAATAGCCTCCCAGCTTGTACATCGAAGCTGTTTGCCACCAAGATGTCCCGTTGGCTCCGGTGGGCAAGTTCCCGATGGCACTCCTTCTATCTCGTAATGGTCATCCACAAGAATGCACGGCTCACAATCAATAATAACACCATGCAAATTAGCTAAAAACCCATAAGAGGTCTGTTCTGTAATATGACCGCCGAGGGAGTGGAGCAATGAGAGGAACTCTGTGCTTCGGTCAGATGGATAGACAATATCGATATCTTCATGCTCGCGTGTTATTCGATTTATTTTTGCATCTATAGCCCAACCACCTCCGAGCCACAATGGCATCTCGATCTTATCTGCTTCGCAAAATAGCTGATGTATTAGTTCAATTTGCTGGTTACTCATTTTTTGTGATCTGCAAATTTATTAGATAAATCTGATAATTTTCTATTTTTATAGTCTAACTTATAATTAGACCGCAGTTGCGGTCTAATACATTTTTTAAGCGCTATAGACCGCAACTATACTAGGATCCTTGAACCGAGATGATATTGTCTTGAAGCTGTGCCGAAGTTACACCATCAACAAAACCTAATATATTGCCGGAATTTTTAACTTTGATGAGAGTTCCTGTCGTTACAATAGGGCCAGGATTGAGTAAACCTGTCAGACCTTGGTCTTTTAAAACTTGTGGCCCGTCAAACCCCAATATAATTGTCACATTTGTCAGGTTTTCCAAAACTACATCGCTAGCAGTCAAACCCCCTGCTAATCCAATTCGATCGAAACCAACTCTGAAAAGGCTAATCAGATCCGCATTATTGATATCTGTAACTCCGGGTTCTGCTTGCAAGACATACAAGTTGCTGCCGATTTTAGGCCCAGAAATATTGTCATCAAATCCAAATAAAATATCTCGCCCCAAACCTCCTATAAGAGTGTCATACCCATTACCGCTAACTAAGAAATCATTGCCTCTACCGCCCAATAAAATATCGTTTCCCCCAAACCCATAAATCAAATCTGCATCTTGCCCTCCGCTGAGATAGTCATTTCCAGCCTCTCCACCTAGTAAGTCTTTCCCCCTGCCTCCAAATAAGGAATCGTTACCCGAGTTTCCCCTGAGAACGTCTTCTCCTTCATTGCCATACACCAAATTGTTAGCTGCTGAAATGTTAACTGTATCGTCGCCTCCGAGCATCCAGACTCCCAAAGGGAAATTATTGGCATCTGCGATCGATAAAAAAACATTTTCGGATGTATTGTCACCAATTAAGCGACGCGGTTCCGATGGATCTGTTTGTAAAGCCATGATGTCTTACCTGATAATAAGTTGTCATTGAAATGATGAAAGTAGGATTGGTTTAACAATAAGTGCAAGTCAAATAGTTACAACTTTTGTAGTTAAACCAATAGGTAAAGTCGAATGGAATTTGCAAGCTGACTATTTATAGGTCGCAGTGTCAATAAACAGACTCAAGCTTTTGATTGGAGTTCTTACAAATTTAAACATTGCTGTGACTTATCAGCACATCAACTTATTGGTTGACCGATCGCCCTTATGAAGGTATGAATATTACCAGAGTCACGGGAATTACGGAAGCTCAGAAAGCAACGTTGGAGGTGTTGGGTGCGATCGGAAATTAGTCAGATATCAGCTTTGGGTTGATTTTTCGCAGGCTTTGCCTGCGAAAAATCAAATCGATCGACAACTCCTAGCAAAGACAAGGAGTCCTAAACAACCAAGGTGATATCTCGACTGGGAACAAATCCACTACCAACCTGCAACTTTGCAACCGGAATAGTAAAGAAGTTCAACGCGCCAGTGCTCTGGTTGTAATTAAATCCCTCAGTTGAGGATATTCCACCATATCCACTCTTGGAGATGTTGACTTTATCATAGGAGGGGTTAAAGTCTCTGATGACATCAACGCCGTCATAGGGTGAGTAAGAAATGAATATATCTGCTCCATAACCCCCTATAAGCGTGTCATTCCCAGGCTCACCACCAAGCCGATCGTTACCAGGACCACCGTCCAGGTAGTCATGGCCAAAGGAGCCAGCCAATTCGTCGTTGCCAAATCCACCGTAAAGGGTGTCGTTGCCATACCAGCCATCTAAGGTATCGTTGCCTCCCTCACCCTTGAGTATATCGGCGCCATCGTTGCCAGGTCGCCACCAAATGTCACCACCATTGAGGTAATCATTACCTTCACCTCCCAAGAGGCTATCCATGCCATCTTGGCCATAGATTTCGTCATTATTCTCATTACCTAAGAGGGTGTCATTGCCGGAGTATCCGTACAAAGTATCATTCCCAGTACCCCCATAACCCTTATCGTTGCCCCCCCAGCCAAATATCAGGTCGTTGCCCGCTTCGCCAGAGATAGTATCATTGCCGCCATCACCGTCCAAAGTGTCGTCATAGATTGAACCTCTAATATCAGTCATCGAAGTTTCTCCTTAATTTTGAAATTTGTTTCCTTGTTTTTTCTAGTTCTCAAAGTTAAGAACCTAGATATTTAAGCAGCATGGGATTAATTTCCTAATTGGTTTCAATCTAACGCTGCACCTGATATATCAACTTTGTCCTGACTGACATTCAACGTCCAGGACAGTTAGACACTTAAGTTAGCCACTTAAGCTACTGTCTGAAAATCAGCAAAAAATAAATTCTGAAAGCTATGCCATAAAAAGCTTTCGGCTTTTTTGCACATGGTCGCATTCAGCGATTCAGTCACTTATGCTGCAATCTAAAAACACAAAAGAGTACCCAATGGGTACTCTCTGAGTTGGCTCTGAAATTGCTAAGCATCACGGATTAAAATAACCTGTGTAGGTTGGGTTGAGGGACGAAACCCAACGCCCTGGAAATGTTGAGTTTCATGCTTCAACCCAACCTACGAAAGCCTTTTATATCAAATCCGGTAGCATCGGAATTATTATCCACTGCCGTGTCGAAAGCTTGTCATTCCGGTACAACCCGGAATTGATATTAACTGCCGATCGACTCAGATAAAACTCAATTCATCCTCACGGTAATAGAATAATATCCTGTGGTACCGAGAAGCCTGCTGGCTTATTCTCAAGAGTTGCAAACTGAACGGCACCGAAGAATAAAGCATCAGTATTGCTGTTGTAGGTGAATTGGCTTAGGGAAGTAGCACCAAAACTGCGGTGAATTTCAATTTTGTCAACTTCACTCTTTTGGAAGTCTTTGATGGTGGTTAGAATATTTTGGTAAGGTGTTTGGCGTGGTGACGGTACGATCGACTCACGGGCAGTACGATCGACTGACTTTTTTAGGAGACAAGGGGCGGATTTAGTTAGAATCTAGAATCCGAGCGGGCATACTGTGGCAAAATCTGCCCTCTGGTCTCGTTAAAATGAAATAATCAAGGAAATATAGCGCAGTTGAGTTAAGTCATGAGCAATCGAGAGGGTTTTACAGGGGGATTTATTGCTGGAGCCGCAGTTGGCGGCTTGGTGGGTGCAGTTTTGGGCGCGGTGCTGTCGCGGCGCGCTGCTGAAGCTTTGCTGAGTGACCCCGATCGAGCAAAGGCAAGAAAGATCCGCCAGAGGAAAGCCGGCCACCTCGAAGCCGAAGGGATGGAAGTAGCAAGGCTGAGTTTAGAAGATAAAATTGCCCAGCTAAATCAGGCAATAGATGACGTGCGGCTGCAGCTCGGCGACGTAAACGGCAGCGCGCAAGCTCATAACAGCGAGGGTTCGATCGCCCCTGACTCCTAAATTGATTTAAGATTTTAGATTGGCCTGGTCGATCGATGGAGACTACCCACATCTGGTATCCTTCTCGCTTAACAGGCAACGAGGGCCTGTTCCACTGATGAGTGAATTTGATTGTGGGGTTGGCCGGAAATCCGCCCCTAAAAAGCCTGATGCTCCCACTTTCCCCCTCTTCTCCTCTCCCCCACCTATGCTAAACTCAAAGTTAAAGCGTCTGTAAACTTTACTCAAACTTCAACGAGAATATATGAGTTATTCCATAGGCCTTTTGGCAACCACCCTGTCCACATTTCTGCAAATCTATGTAGTCCTAATGATTTTTCGGGTGCTGCTAAGCTGGTTCCCGAATATCAATTGGTACGACCCCCCGTTTTCAATTTTGAGTCAGTTAACAGACCCTTACCTGAATTTATTCCGATCGATTATTCCCCCCTTGGGAGGGATTGACTTTTCACCGCTGATTGCATTTTTTGTACTTCAGTTCGGTTCCGAAATCTTGATCGGTCTTTTGAGCAACTTGCAAACAGCTTTTTAGTTAAGTAGGCCCGCCTAAAAAAACAGAATACCCTGATAAGCGACTGCTTTAAAAAGTCGAATATCTAATAGAAGAGTGTTTTACGTTTAATTAGAGCGACCTACTTATCATGTCCGGTTCTATTGCCAAAAATTGATTTGCAGTGAGGATTTCGAGTCCTCCCGCCACTATTGTTGAGGACTCTTAGCCATCAATACAAACTATTGATGGTTGTATGACTTGAGATTAGCGGCGAACCACGCCAGTAAAACCTGTAGCTTTAAATTGCTTGAGCTTCAAAGGTGTTCGTTGATTGGCGGCAACCGAAATTCTGAGCTGAAAATCGCTAATTCCGGGAGGAACTTCTTCTATAGAACCCAAGCGAGTGCGGTTTTGCATCACCGGATTGTCGTCGGCATCATAAATGCGACCGAAAATATCAGCATTGACAACTGGTTTGCCGCTGGTATTTTCAGCTTTCCCAGTAATCAAAAAGCAGTTAGCTTCCATAGAACTGCCGCTAGTGACTGTTCCTTCGGCCATTTCGGCCGAACATTCGCGATAAGAAAGGTCAGAAAGTTTAATCTGCGTTAGAGCCCAAGCAGGTGGAGTGAATACCAAACTAAAAATTCCGATCAGGCAAGTAGCAAAAAAAAGGCTGATAGCTCGAAATTTCATAAATGGCAGCTTAGCGTATATTTTAATTCTCAGCTTACCGCGAATTCAGGCTCAAATTCCTATAAGTAGGAATTCTAAAAACTACGGCTACTTTTTCCACAAATGGGATTAGGCTAGGCCTAAATGCTGACGCAAGGCGAGGCGCATCACATCGACGGGGACGGATTCTTTGTCGAGCCAAATTTTTAAGGCGGCTGCTCCTTGTTGAACTAGCATTTCGAGTCCGTCAATGCCGATCGCCCCTCGAAGCTGTGCATCTTTGAGAAACTGGGTAGGACTCGGGTTGTAAATTAGATCGTAGACGATCGCACCTGCACGAAGGCGATCGAGCGCACGATCGGCAACAGGCGACTTTTCCCCGTGCGGATACATCCCCACAGGCGTGGTGTTCACCAGCAAATCTGCCTGCGAGATTAACATTGACAAATTATCCCAAGTATGCACCTGCAAATTCTGCACGGGCATCGGAGAATTGAGCCAACTCTGCTGAAATTCCGCTAAATTTTGGGCGCTGCGGCCGACAACGTGAATCTGTCGGCATCCCAATTGAGCGCATCCAGCCACAACAGCCCTCGCAGCCCCGCCATTCCCCAAAATTACCGCTACTTTCTGACTCCAATCGGAACCCCCCCTAGCCCCC
>JAUBOG010000874.1:0-1317 GCA_036700105.1 Microcoleus occultus BM001215583 | reverse complement strand
CTGACAGGTGTAGGTTTTTTACAACTAGGAGGAGTTACAAGCATAAAAGGCATCCACAGGAGTGTGAGGGAATGAACTCCAACGCTCCAGATGAATGGTTCGATTGTTGAGTAGATTAGCCATCAGAGTCACAAAGCCTTTAAGAAAACAAGACAAATGACGCCCTTTTTTGAGGCCTTGAGGCTGATTTAAAGCAGTATGTCCAAGGGGAAGTTGTGGAAAATTTGAGGCAAGTGATTGATTTTCATGAGTGCCACCCAGGAACACCATCCATAAAGTGGCAACAGCCAGCACTAACCACATTCGTTCGGCTCGTTGTGGTGAGAGTAAACGTGTATTATGCCATTGCCAGCCATCGGATTTGAAATCGCGGTAAACACATTCGGTACAAGAACGTAGTCCATACCAGAGAACGTTTGCTTCTTCCGGTTTGAAGTCTGTCAGAATCAACCAGGGGTCTTTGTAGTCTAGATCCCAACGAGCTAAGAGTGTACAAGACAGAGGATTAGTTTTAAAACACACGACTTCGGCAGACCATGATTGTCCACCTTGACGAACCAAATGTGCCAGTGGCTGCCATGTCTGTTGAGACGGCAGACGATAAGTTCCTTGATGGTTGATACGTAGAAATGGATGCCAGCCCACACTTTCAATCAATTGATACAGCCAATCAGCATACAATCCTCGGTCAGCGGCAACTATCACCCTAAAGTTAGCGGGAATCACGCCTTGAACAACAGAAATCAGTTTTTGCCAATGGGGTTTCCAACTTCCGGGCTCTGTGGCTTTAACAATACACCAAGCTACAGGAATTCCCGACCCACCCAATAAGATGTTCATCGACAGAACTGTAAATTTATCCCCGATGCTAGTGGCATCTAAGGCTAAGGCAATGTCAGAAACATTTTTCGGCAGTAAACTTAGCACCCACAACAGTAATGGAGCAAAACAACCACTCACATCTAACTCACGACGATGAAGTCCTTTTTTAGCTGGGGCTTCTTGATACCATTCTTTTAATCGCTGACGGACTGTATTCGGCTTTTCTCCGTTGAGCCCAGCGATAAAATGCGAAACTTGGGTTAAGCTGCTAGATCTGGTCATGACTACACCAAAGCTCCAAGTCGCTAAGCCAATCGCTTGAGGTATGGAGAGGTGAGGCATTTGTTTGGAGACAATACATGACCAATCCAAGAGATGCTTATTTTTCAGCATTTAGGTTTTCCCCCAGCCACGTGTTTCGTTGAATCACCCTTATTTTCGCCTGGTTTAATGGACTTTATACTACCCCGTCGTAAAAAACCTACACCTGTCAGC
>JAUBOG010000873.1:0-1318 GCA_036700105.1 Microcoleus occultus BM001215583 | reverse complement strand
CTGTTCGATCCGTACCCCGTCCATACATTCAACAGTGAGTATGAATTCGTGCCAGTGAACTGTCTCGCCTGACTTCGGAACGTGGCCCAGCCGTTCTAGTGTTGCTTAAAGAGTAGAATGGCAGGTAGCATTTCTTTTTGATGAAACGCCCCTTGACATGATAAAGTATCGGATTAATCTTCTGCCCCAAGAGCGAATTGAGTTATTAGCCAAAGTTCAGAAAGGCAAATCAAAGACGAGAACCGTCCAAAAAGCACACGTCATTTTAGCCAGTGATGAGACCTTAGAGCGGCAAAGTGAAACCAGTATAGCTGCTACTTACTATCTCTCAGTACGGAGTGTGGAGCGGATTCGAAAAGATTTTTGTGAACGGGGCATGGCTGTTTTTGAGCCTAAACCACGTCAGCCACGCTCAGACAAAAAACTCACTGGCGAGGTCGAAGCCCACTTGATCGCCATTGTCTGCGGAGAACCACCAGCGGGGGAAAGCCGTTGGAAATTACAGGCTATTGCGGACCGGCTTGTCGAGTTGAATGTAGTTGAGAGTCTGTCACATACCAGCGTGGCGACGGTGTTAAAAAAAACGAGTTGAAGCCTTGGCGAGTTAAAGGCTGGATTATTCCCCCTAAGCAGAATGCTGATTTTGTTTATCATATGGAACGCGTACTGACAGTCTACGAACGTCCTTATGCCGCGTTGTATCCTGTAGTTTGTTTGGATGAATCGCCTAAACAACTTCTTGAGATTGTCCACTACCGGGCTACTAATGGAACGCGTATTGAAGATTCTGAATATGTACGGCATGGGGTAGGTGAAATTTATATGGCTTTTGAGCCCCTGGCAGGGCTTCGTTTTGTGGAAGTTAAGGACGACCACAAAGCTATCACCTGGGTGGGTGTAATTGCAGGGTTATTAGATGGTCCCTATGCAAACTGCTTGAAGATGACGTTGGTTGGCGACAATTTAAGTGCTCATAAACCAAGTGCATTTTACAGCGTCTACGGGCCCGAAAAAGCTAAAAGCTATTTGGATCGAATAGAGTTTGTATATACACCTAAGCATGGTTCATGGTTAGATATGGCCGAGATTGAGTTGTCTATTTTACAGCGTGATTGTCTGAATCGGCATTTTGCAACTAAAGAGTTATTAATAAGCGAGGTTAATGCCTGGCAAACTAAACGGAATGCCAAACAAGCTAAGGCCAACTGGCAATTCAAGACCCCGGATGCCAGGGTTAAACTGCACAAATTGTACCCGACTACTTAGCATTTAAGCAACAGTAGTTGTTTTGTAACACCGTCTGTTTGCAAAACGGTTG
>JAUBOG010000114.1:0-15598 GCA_036700105.1 Microcoleus occultus BM001215583 | reverse complement strand
ATAGTCTTGCCAGCAATCTCTGACTGGATTTGACCTGGTTGTTGACACCTATGGGCACTGCCGTTTCCTCGCTTGTCATTCCGCCGCAGCCGGAATTGATATTAGTCATAAACAAAAAAGTATACTTCGCTCGCCTGTCAAAAGTCGTCAAATCCTCTTCCCCTATAATACACGCACAGCAGCTTATATTTTTGGGGCTGGTTTCGGACAAGTTTTATATTGAAAATCGCACTGATAGACGTGTTCTTTTTGCCAGCTCAAAGGAATTTCCAACAAATCGCGAGAACCCGTAACACCTTGACCGAAAAAAAGCAGCAGGGCGATGCAGTTTAAAACAGTGTGAATTTTCCGCCAGCGGTGCGATCGATCCTGATAAATTTCCGGCGCAATTGCCAAGGAAAAAACCATCAACAGCGCCGCAGCGATGCCGTAATAAAAATGAGAAACCAGCAATTCATAGTCCCTGCGAAAAACTCCATCTTGGAATCCCAAAACTACCAAACCGACACCGCTCAAAGTCGCAAAAACTCCGCGCCAAAGTTTCTGCCTTGCTTGATACAAAAATACCAGAGAAGCAATTGTCGCGGCAAACATCAGCGCAATGAAAACTACTTGACTGGGGGAATTTTTCCACAGCTCCTTCTCCAAAATACTTTTAAAATAAATAGAGTAAGCCAGAGCAATTAACGTAATTCCGACGATCGCCCCAGTCAGCAACCGACCCAATTTTAGATGTTCCGGGCCGACGGTAGGAGGAATTTTGCTTTTGTCGCCGCTGGCGACTTGCAGCCTGCGCTGGCGAGTTTGCCAAGCCGCATTGACAACAGTACCAATAATCGGGAAAACTACCGCCACTGCGATCGCCGGATGGACGAGCGCCATTACATCTTCGAGTTCCATACTGAATATCCCACGATAATATCTGCATCTAGTTTAAGGCGTTGCAGGCGAGGCTGGTTAAGCTGTTGCGGCATTTAAATTGTCTGTCAAAAAACAATTCCCCCTCTTGTGGGGAGTAGGGGCCCTAGCGTCCCGCCCGCCCTGAATATACAATTTAAATGCGAGACTGGTTATTCTGCAAGATGCGCGATCGGC
Organism: Microcoleus occultus BM001215583; assembly: GCA_036700105.1. Classification (GTDB taxonomy): domain Bacteria; phylum Cyanobacteriota; class Cyanobacteriia; order Cyanobacteriales; family Microcoleaceae; genus Microcoleus. The sequence goes on along the minus strand of JAUBOG010000114.1, from coordinate 14,503 downwards.
AGCGTTACCGTAAATGTACTGCCGGCACCTTCTTCACTGCTCAAAGTAATTTCGCCGCCGTGCAAGTCCACGCATTTTTTAACAATGTTCAGCCCCAATCCAGTACCGGGAATTTGACCGACATTTTTAGCCCGGAAAAACGAATCAAACAGCCGTTCTCTGTCTGTTGCAGGTATGCCAATTCCGGCATCTTGTACGGAAAAAATAGCCTCATTTTCAGTAAGTTTTAATTCAAATATTACTTGACTATTTGGGAGAGAATACTTAATAGCATTTGACAGCAGATTGCTCAAAATGCGGCGGAGCAATCTCGGCTCCAAGCACGCCATTCTCGATGGACTGTTATTCACAAAAATCAGCGTTACCGGCTCGGTTTGAGGTTTCAACTTCAGGCTACTCTGAAATTCCGCTACCAACTCATTGCAAAACGCGGCTAAGTCTAGCGGTAGCAAGCAAAACGCGATTTTTCCCGACTCAAACTTGCCGAGCAGCAGAACATCCTCTAATAACTGATCGATGCCTTTTGCTGCTGCTTGAGTTTTGTCTAGCATTTCTTGTGTTTTCTCATCTGTTAATTTCGATTTGTACTGAGTAAGAACTTGTGTAGTGCCGATGATGAAGTTTAAAGGATTGCGAACGTCGTGGGCAATCATGTACAGCAAAGAGGTTTTCATGTCGTTGAGTTCTTTGGCTGTTTGCAGAGCGCGATCGAGTTGGTCGTGAGACAATTTGAGAGTTAAAGATAACTGGCGCGATCGCAGTAAAATTTCCACCCGCGCTTGCAATTCTATCTTCTCGATCGGAGCAATAATTAAATCGTCAATAGTTTGCCAAATAAACCGCGTTGCCATCCCTACATCCGAGCGCGGCGTAATCAAAAGAAAAGGCAAGCATACCGGGCGTTCGGCTTGTTTTTGGGCGGCGATCCATTGCCAGTGCCTTTTCAGGGCAAGACCGTCAACTATCCCCAGGTCGAAAGATTGATTAAATGGTAAATAATTATTAATATTTTCTGTTGATTTTGGCAGCAATACCTCATAGTGAACTGCCAGCCATTCTAATAACAAGCGGCGATTTTCTTTCTGTTCGACAAGCAATAAAATTTGACTCACGCAGGTTCTCCTAGCAAGCTGTGAACAATTCCCAGCAAATCTCTAACGATTAAAGGTTTTACCAGTATACTCCGAGCACCGCGGGAGAAGCTTTCGTGCTGAAGGGCTATGCTTTGTTTGGGCGAGAGTATCAGAAAAGGGATTTGGTGATTCCGCAGTTGTTCGCAGCAGTCCCAAATCCGGCGGTCGAAACCTGAAATATCTACTAAAGCCATCCCGATCCTAGCAGGCTCGCCGATCGCCCGTGCGACCTCTTCCAAGCTATCAGCCGCGATCGTCTGGTATCCTTCTTTGTTGAGAAATTGTGCTAAGAGTTCCAAGTTTCGCTGATTGCGGTCTACGGCTAAAATTATGGAGTTGCCAGTCATCGATCGGCTTCCTGCGAATACGGGTTATACCATTTTAGATTTTAGATTTTAGATTTTAGATTAAAGCAGGGTGCTTGTGGCGCACCTGATATCAAATTAGGTAGCATCAGAATTAAATTTATCCAAAATCAGGACACCGCGCCGGCCGTTTCTTGCGCAATTAATCCAGATAGGGACACCGCACTGCGGTGTCCTCAGTTTCTCTCATGTATGAGTGTTACCGGAATTGATATTACCCCATAGATAGTGGAAAATTAGCAAATAAACAGTACAACTAATTGATTCAATCTTCATCCGCTACGCCCTCAACCCACACCGGCGCCGCACTCAAAATGCCGCGCAGCCCCCGTATCGGTTTGCTGACTTTGATGCCGTAGCGAGTAATCTCGAGTTCTCGCAAAGTTTTCTCGAAATTGCTGACTCGTTTTTTCATTACGCCGATCGCCTTGCGGATTTCTGTCCTATTATGCAGTTGGCGTTCCAGGTAGCGTATAAACAGCAGATTATCCGCCAAATAGCTAATCCCGATCTCGGTCAGCCGAAAATCTCCGCTAATCGCTTCTACCTCATTAATCAAGATCACCGTGACTCCCATATTCTTGAGATACTTGCACAAAGCGTGCAAATTGTTCACCAAATTTTGCCCCCGCATCGAAAGCTGATAGCCAGAAATACTGTCAATCATCACAATCCGCGTCTTTTCCTGCTCCACCTCTTGGCGTACCATGCGCGCAAACTGATCCGGCGAGTACAGCAAAGGTTCCACGGGTATCACCGAAAGACTACCTTGCGCAATCATCGCCCCAACCGGGATGTTAACTGATTCGCAGCGGCGCAGCAGAGTAGAAGTTGACTCCTCAAAAATGTAAACTACCGATCGCTCCCCCCTTCCCGCCGCTTCCTTCATAAACTGAATCCCCACAGTCGTTTTACCCACGCCGCTAGGCCCGGTAATCACCGTCACAGTCCCCCGTTCCAGTCCCCCGTGCAGCAGTTCGTCGATTTCTGGAACCCCAGCAGAAATCGGTTCAGCGACAAAATCCTGCTGGTAGTTGTCTGGAAGCAGCCGCGGAAATACCTCCATTCCAGTCTCAGTCAAACGGATCGAATGGCGGCCGTCGCGGAAGTTGGAACCTCGCAGCTTGGTAACAGACAGAGTGCGCCCTTCTGGGAGAAGTTCCAAATAAATTACTCCGTCGCTGATGAATTGCAAATCGTCGTCGGGAGCACTTAATGTGCCTTCTGAGGTGAACACCACCGTCGCCCCCCCTTCCACCAAAAACCGCAGAAAAGACAAAACTTGCTTGCGAAACTGAAACTCATCCGCAGCTAAATAGCGGAATTGAGTAATCGCATCCAAAAACACCCGAGAAGGCTTGACAGCTTGGACTCTCTCGATAATCTTTTGCGTAGTCGGTTCTCGCTCAACCTCCGAGGCCGAGAAAATGTCGTAGGTTTGAACTTCAGTAAAAAATTCTGAAGACGGGCTCAAATCCAGGAACGCCATCGCTTCAACGTCAAAACCGAGACTTTCGGCATTGGCGCGCAATTGCTCTTCCGGTTCTCCTAAAGTAATAAACAGGGGCGTTTCTCCCGCAGCCACACCTGCGGCCAAAAAGTGAAAGCCCAGTGTAGTTTTGCCCGTACCCGGGCCGCCGCGTACCAAATAAGAGCGCTGGGGGATCAGGCCGCCGCCAATCACTTCGTTGAGACCGGTAATTCCTACAGAAAGCCGGTTTTGAGACATTTGTTTGTTCATGTTTTGAATATGGGGCCCGTATTAATATTTAATGGTTTTAGGCAGTGTTTTGATAATTTTTTTGACCGGGCGTCTCGCAACCTTCATGAAATCTTTCTCTACCGAAAATTACGTTAGCACACAAGAATTACAAAGTATTGCCGGCAATTCTGACATCTGTCTGCAGCAGGACACAGAGGCTTTTTGGCAAGAACGGGTAGAAAAAGCAGTTGCGCCCGGTACCTCGATCGCCTGCACCGTTTACCCGAATACTCAAGCAGAACTCGCGGCGGTGATGGCTTGCGCTGGGCAAAATCGGTGGGGCGTCTTGCCTTGCGGCAGCGGCAGCAAACTCGATTGGGGCGGTTTGGTTGAAGGAGTAAATATTGCTGTCAGTACGGCGCGCCTGAACCAGCTTGTAGAACACGCTGTGGGCGATTTAACCGTGACTGCGGCAGCGGGAATGAAGTTTGCCGATTTGCAGCAAATTTTAGCCGCATCAGGTCAATTTTTGCCGATCGATCCAGCGTATCCGCAACACGCAACTTTGGGCGGCATTGTCGCTGCTGCTGACACGGGTTCCCTGCGCCACCGCTATCGGGGCGTGCGCGATTTGCTGTTGGGAATCACCTTTGTGCGATCGGACGGTAAAATTGCCGTAGCCGGAGGTCGAGTAGTTAAAAATGTCGCCGGTTACGACTTGATGAAACTGTTGACCGGTTCCTACGGCACCTTGGGCATCATTTCTCAAGTAACTTTCCGAGTTTATCCGCTGCCCGAATCATCGGGAACTGTAATCTTGACTGGGGAAGCTGGGGCTTTAAGTCAAGCAGCTCAAATCCTGTTATCCTCTGCTTTGACACCCGCAGCCGTTGATTTGCTGTCACCTGATTTAACCGCCAAATTAGGTTTAGGAAAAGGTACGGGATTAACAGTCAGATTTCAAAGCATCGCCGAAAGCGTTAAACAACAATCCGCCCGGTTGTTGGAAGTTGGCGAAAAGTTGGGTTTGCAAGGCACTAGCTGCACCGAAAATGATGAGCATCAGTTATGGCAAAGATTGCCAAAAACAATCTGGGATTCTGACACAAAGCCGGCAATTATATGCAAAATAGGAATCAGACCGTCGGAAGCTGTAGCGGCAATTAACGAATTGCCGCTACAGGACGCTTTGATTCATGCCGGCAGCGGTTTGGGGGTTTTGCGGTTTGAGACTGCGACTGCTCAAACGCTGTTGCAGGTACGCCGAGGGTGCGAAGCTAAAGGCGGTTTTTTGACTGTTTTAGCGGCGCCGACTGGCATCAAGCAAGAGTTGGATGTTTGGGGCTATACTGGAAGTGCGATCGATCTAATGCGCCGGATCAAGCAGCAGTTTGACCCGGAAAATATTTTGAGTCCCGATCGTTTTATCAGCGGTATTTAGTTTAAAGTTTGCAGTCAGGAGTTCAGTTTTCTTGAATCCCGGTCTACATCATTTGCGAACTAGATTTTTTTGAACGAACCGCGAAGGCGCGAAGAGCGCAAAGGAAGAGAAAAGAAGAGAAGAGAAGTTTTTGTTTGTTTGATGGATTTAGGCTGGAAATTTGAAAAAACTAAAGTCCTTACTGCGAACCAAAAAAATTAGGTAATATATGCAAACTTCAGAAAATTCTACAATTCCCAGCGACGATTTAAAACCTGCTAAAGAAAGCAATTTTTTAGCACAAAATCCCCACTTGCAAACTCTCGAAATCCCGGGTTTCGATGCTAATAACCCGCCCGATCCGAAGTTGATCGATACTTGCGTCCACTGCGGTTTTTGTTTGTCAACTTGTCCGAGTTATCGCGTACTAGGCAAAGAAATGGATTCGCCTAGAGGCCGCATTTATTTAATGGATGCCATTAACGAAGGCGATGCACCTTTGAATGAAGCAACTTCGCAGCATTTCGATACTTGTTTGGGCTGTTTGGCCTGCGTTACCACTTGCCCTTCTGGAGTTCAATACGACAAGTTAATTTCCGCAACTCGCCACCAAGTTACTCGAAATCAAAAACGCACTTTTTCTGACAATGTAATTCGGACTCTGATTTTTAATCTCTTTCCTTATCCTCACAGATTGCGGCCTTTACTTGTACCGCTGTTTGTTTATCAAAAATTAGGACTGCCAAAGCTTGTCCGCAAAACAGGTTTGCTGAAAAAAGTATTTCCCCGTTTGGCGGCGATGGAATCCATTTTGCCCGAGGTAACAGTTGATTCTTTTCGGGATAATTTACCCGAAGTTATTCCCGCACAAGGGGAGAAACGCTATCGAGTCGGCGTGATTTTAGGCTGCGTGCAGCGGCTTCTATTTTCGCCTGTTAATGAGGCTACGGTGCGTGTTTTGACGGCTAACGGCTGCGAGGTTGTGATTCCGAAAAGTCAGGGATGCTGTGCTGCTTTGCCGGAACACCAAGGACAAGCTGAACAGGCGAAAGCTTTGGCGAGACAGATGATTGATAGCTTTGAAAATACGGGCGTTGATTTTGTGATTATCAATGCTGCTGGGTGCGGCCACACTTTGAAAGAATACGGTCACATTTTAGCCGATGATGCGGAATATCGCGAAAAAGCCGAAGCATTTGCGGCTAATGTTAAGGATGTCCAAGAGTTTTTGGCAAGTGCGGGAATTACGGCGAAACTCAATCCTTTGACTGAGGGAGATTTGACAATTGTTTATCAGGATGCTTGTCATTTGTTGCACGGGCAAAAGATTAGTTCGCAGCCGCGCCAGTTGCTGCAACAAATTCCTGGTGTGAAGTTGAAAGAGCCTTTGGATGCTGCTTTGTGCTGCGGCAGCGCGGGGGTTTACAATATGCTTCAGCCGGATGTGGCTGATGAGTTGGGGGTGCAAAAGGTGGAGAATTTGCTGAATACTGGGGCCGAGTTGATTGCTTCTTCTAATCCTGGTTGTTCTTTGCAAATTAAGAAGCATTTGGAGTTGCAGGGGAAAGCTGTTACTTTGATGCACCCGATCGAGCTTTTGGATTGTTCGATTCGCGGGGTGCAGTTGCTGAGGAAGTAGTTGTGTATGATGTGCCCTATTTTTGATGCGCTTTTTTGTGAATGAGATTTTTTACCGCAGAGGGCGCAGAGGGCGCTGAGGAAGAGAGGAAGGAGAAAGACGAATAGGTTATTGTTTTGAGAAAGTACGCGCGATCGTAGCTATCCCGATCGCGAATCGCACTTCTCACTCTTCTTAAAGTGCTAAAATTAAATTCAACAGTCTTTCACCCCGGACAACAGTTATGGTAACTCAACTCAAGTCCCCTCAAAAACCTGATGTAATTTATCCCGACAGCGACGGCCAACCGATGTCTGACAATACCAAACAATTTCGCTGGATACTCATCATTCAACAAAATTTAGCGTGGCTGTTTGCTGATGACTCGAATGTATTTGTCGCGGGAAATTTGCTGTGGTATCCTGTCGAAGGAGATAACAAAACTTCTGTCGGCCCGGATGTGATGGTAGTATTCGGGAGACCGAAAGGAGATAGGGGTTCTTACAAACAGTGGGATGAAGAAAATATCGCGCCGCAAGTAGTTTTTGAAATTCTTTCTCCCGGTAACAGGCTGACAGAAATGAATAAAAAACAGGTATTTTACGATCGCCACGGCGTAGATGAATATTACCTGTATGACCCGGAACGCAACGATTTTAGCGGTTGGATGCGTTCGGAGGGGCGTTTGGATGTCATTGATGCGATCGGCAATTGGGTCAGCCCCAGACTCGGAATTCGCTTTGATTTGTCGGGTGAAGAGTTGCAAATTTATCGCCCTGACGGCGAACCGTTTGCAAGTTACGAGGAGGTTTCTCGCAGCTTGGAACAAGCCGAACAGCGCGCAGAACAAGCCGAACAGCGCGCAGAACAAGAACGGCTGCGCGCAGAACAAGCCGAACAGCGGGCTTCTGTACTAGCCGAAAGACTGCGATCGATGGGGATTGACCCGGAATAATTGTAAACTAGACTGGGGGAAAGGCCGATCGGGCGATCGGGCTTGTGTGAAAGCAAAAATGCGTTGGCGAAGCCCTCGAAGAGGATCGCCATTATAACTAATCACTGATGACTAATGACTAATGACTGATGACTATTTCCCCTCTTCCAACCTCAAAAAATGCACCTGTCCCGAAGCTTCTGCCGCCACAATCGTCACCCCATCAGGTGCAATAGCGCAAGCTTTTAAAGCACTATCTCCCCTGAAAGTAGCAACGATTTTTCGACTCAACAAATCCCAAACTTTCAGAGTATTGTCATCCGAAACAGAAATCGCTTTATTTCCCACAGTCGCCACAGATGTTACCGCATCGTCATGACCTGCCAAAGTAAAAATTTCTTTTCTACTTGACAAATCCCAAACTTTTAGATTCTTTTCCCGCCCGCCCGAAATCGCCCATTTGCCATCCGCCGTCACGGCCACAGCATTCACAAAACTCTCGTGACCTTTGAGAGTGAAAAGTAGATTTTTGACGGCTAAATTCCAGACATTTGCCAAAATATTCTTTTCTTTTCCCAAACTCCAAACTTTCAGCGTTTTGTCGCCGGAAGCCGAAATTACCCATTTTCCGTCGGGAGTGACTGCGACAGCTTTTATCCCGTCAGAATGACCTGAAAACGTAAAAAGTTCCTCTCCAGTTTCTAAACTCCAAACTTTAATAGTTTTGTCTCCAGAACCCGAAATCGCCATCCTTCCGTCCGCAGTCACTGCAACAGAATTTACCCAGTCTGCATGACCCGTGAAAGTAAAGATTTCTTGGGCGGTTTCAAGATCCCAAACTTTCACGGTTTTGTCGCCGGCACCCGAAACTACTCGCTTGCTATCTGCTGTTATTGCTACAGCTTTTACCCAATCTTGATGTCCGGGAATAGTAAAGATTTCCTGTCCGTTTTTGAGGTTCCAAACTTTAATGCTGTTGTCTCCGGAACCGGAAATTGCTTTGGTACCGTCCGCCGTCACTGCTACAGCATTTACCCAGTCGTCGTGACCTGCAAATGATAAATTTTCTTGGCCTATTTCTAAGTGCCAAACTTTGAGAGTTTTGTCGGAGGAACCAGAAACTATCCGCTTGCCGTCGGGGGTGACAGCTACAGCATTCACTGGGGCAATGTGATTGGTAAAAGTGAAAAGTTCTTGTTTTGTTTCGAGATTCCAAACTTTTAGCGTTTTGTCGCCGGAAGCAGAAATAACGCGTTTTCCGTCGGGACTGATTGCCACAGATTGAACGAAACTGCCGTGTTTTCCTAATGTGAAAAGTTGCTGTTTTTCTGGCAAACTCCAAACTTGAACAGTTCCGTCGTAACTGCCGGAAATTATTTGTTCGCCGTCGGGAGTAACTGCTACAGATTTTACCCAATCTCCATGACCGATCAGAGTAAAAAGTTCTTTTCCAGTTTCGAGGTTCCAGACTTTGATGCTGTTGTCTCCTGAACCGGAAATCAACCGTTTGCTATCGGGAGTTACTGCTACGGACTGGACAAAACTGCTGTGACCTTTGAGGTTGAAAATTACTGCCCCGGTTGACAAATTCCAAATCTTTATGCTGCCGTCCCAAGAACCGGAAATTACTCGCTTGCCGTCGGGAGTTACTGTTACTGCTTCTACCGCAAAAGTATCGCCTGTAAATGTCAATATTTCTGTTCCAGTTTCTAAATCCCAAATTTTAATTGTATTGTCCCAAGAACCGGAAATTACTTTGGTGCCGTCGGGGGTGACAGCTACAGCATTGACGTAGGTAAGATGACCTTTGAGGGTGTAAAGTTCTGCTCCTGTTTCTAATTGCCAAACTTTCAGGGTGTGGTCGGAGGATGCAGAAATTGCTCGCTTGCCGTTGGGGGCGATCGCTACAGCTTGTACCCAGTCTGTATGTCCGGTGAGGGTGCGCAGCAGTCTCCCGCCGGGAGGGGTAAAGCTGGGGGTTAAAGGCCGCAGCCAGGGGCTTTTATGCTGGGTCGCTTGTGCTAGCAGTGCTTGAATTTCGGGAATTTCAAAGCGCATCAACCTGGCAATTAGTTGGGCGGCTAGTTGGCTTTTGTCTTTGGCGAGAATGTGGGCGGAAAGCCGAATTGCTTCTTGGATTAATTTGAGTTTGTCGGCTTTTTTGTCTGAGGTTATAATATCTGGACTTGTTGCTAAATCGTAATCTTCTATTAGCGCTTGTACTCCCGATGCTGACAGCTTGGCTTCAATAAAATTGTAATCTGTTAGTAAGCTGTATAATTTGTCTGAGTCTGAAGTCGCTGCTAGCTGATTTGGCAGGATTCCCAAACAGTGTGTTTGTTCTGCGGGCTGCATTTTATCCAGCCCTTGTGTAAACTCGCTCATAAATTTGTGGATGTCTTTTTTTAAATGTATGCGATCGCTAGCTGCACCCTGCCGGAAACTCGATAGAGAATCTTTTCTCGCTTATTTAGCTCGCTTACTTAGCATGGCATATTTGAATGCTATTTGCTACGCCTGGTACTGCCCTCGGTTTGCTTATGGTTGATGAATTGCTCGTTTTTTAGTCGCAGTCTACTTGAAAAATTTTTCTTCTTGTCTGATTTGAGTAAACCGCAGCTAATCTAATTCAACCGGCGCAGCGCCAAATTTACCGTTCGATCGACAAAGGCTGATATATATCGCTGTTTTTCTTAATATACCTGCAGGCAGCGCCAGAATTGTCGATCGACACTTTTAAAGCTAAAAACTTCGATGTGTCGCAATCCTATTTGATGTCCGAACCAAGCTTTCGATAGCGAAACACGATTCGGGATGCTCTAATTTTCCGTGAATTCCGTCCCATCAGCGAGGTCGATATCCGGCCGGTTGGGTTTGGCACCTCCACCTTCAAGGGCGGTAAGGAGACTTGGACTGCATTCAGCCCATCGCATTCTGAATCGCTGAAAATACTACTATGACTGTATTTCGATTCTTCCTTCCTTCTTCTATACCTCAACCGCACCTGCAATCTGCTATCATTCAAATTTCTCGGAAAGTTTTGCACGCGCACTCCATTCCTTTAAAATATAGAACAGGACTAGCACTCTTAAATCTGGTTTCTAGCCAAAATCATTGGTTTGACCGCCTTGTGTGCACTCAGAAACTGGGTTTCTGACTCCAGAGGGCGCAACTCGCGATCGAAAATAAAGAATTATTTAAGTTTAGAGACAAATTTCATGGATGCTATCGAGTTTTTTGAGTTAAGTGCAGGCAAATGGTTTTCTCAGCGTACCGTACACAATCTCAATTCTGGTCAATTGCAGGCAGGTAAATCTGACCTCAAAATAGAAATGCTGACAGAAGGCGATGCAGCAGTCGTTAAACTTTGCCAACAGCACTCGATTAACCCGGCCTCCACTAAGCTGCTTGGCGTTCGGATTAGTTGGGACGGTATTGCCGATCGCGCCGAAGCTAAACAAATCGGCTCTACAATATTAGCGATCGTCCCGAATCCTGACAATCCCAGCGTTGGCCAAGTGTTGCAAGACAAGGGAAACAGCCGCTACGTGATGGGGGCCGGCGATGTGCTGACATTGATTACAGAATCAGACACCGTTCAGGCCGAAGAAAAGCTGTGGTATCTGATGCCAAACTTGCGGCTGCGCACTAGCGTTGTCAAGCAAGCTAACGGTACTCAACAAGCGTCTTTTTGTTCGGAAATTCGGATGGGAGTAACTGCGAAAACTCCAGAGTGACAAACAACTATAGTCAATAGTCATTAGTCAATAGTCATGAATCAGTCAACCGTTAACAGTCAACAGTCAACTCTTGTTGAGTGCCACCGGCATTGATATTATTTCTGTTTTCTGCTTTCTCCTTTCTTTCTTCGGCCTTCTCGCGCAATGGCTTTTAATTTGGTGTGAAAGTCCGTGTGTTTGACAACTGGGAATGATTTTGCCGCAGGTTTATCGGTTAAGGAGCGATCGACCTCGGCTCGATCGGCTAGGGCGTTAATAGCTACATCTTCATATACTACAACTTCTGTATTTTCTTTGGTGCGATCGTCGGCTGCAGGCAGTTTTTCTGTTTCCCGGGCCTCTGCGTTCGGGACTTCTGCATCGGGCGCGCGATCGGTTTCAGGTTCCGACGGCTCAACTAAATCTAACTCTGCGAGACTGACTTCCGATTCCGGGGTCGATAAAAGCATACCGTCCGGCGGTAGTTTCGCATCTCTTTCAAGGGTTAAATCTTGAGGAAAATTGTTGCAGACTAAGCGTTCAAACTCGCGATTGAAATGATAGAGGGGTTGACCGATCCGATGCCACATACTCAATAGCTGTTCGACAGAAACAGCCTTGTAGCGCCCTTGATAAAGCGCTTCAACCACTGCTAAACGCAGCCAATAGCCGGGATACTTGGTCAGCCATTCACCCGCTAATTTCTCTGCTTTTTTGCCACCTAGGTCAAAACCGTAGTGAACCAGCAGAGCCGCTGCTTGTGCAGATATTGCTGTCACTTCTGTCATTTGTTATTGCTTAGTTGTCTGTTGGCGGTACGACTGTTTTCTGTTGACTGTTGACTGTTGGCGGTACGACTGTTTTCTGTTGGTTCCAAATTCCCAATGACCAATTCGCAATGACCAATTCCCAATTCCCAATTCCCAATTAGCCAATTGAATTAATCGGATAAACGCACTCCTCCTTCTACAGTTCGCACGTCCCCGGAAAAAGGTTCGGGAGTGCCGTTCCAGTTGAAGTCGCTAATTCTAAAAGTCAGGCTGCCGACTTGACGTTCGGGATTAAAACGCAAAATAATTGCGTAGCTGCGGCGGCTGTATTCTAAGGTGTAGTTCGTACTGATTGTTTCCCTGCTGTCTAAATTAATAGCACTTTGAAAGCCGACTCGAAACCCTCCGTAGACTTGCTGGACGAGTCCAAAAGACAGAACTTTCAAATCTACTAAGCGATCGAACAAATAAGGCGATACGCCGTCCCGCGCTACCTGAGTATAAGTCACGTTAAATCCAGTGTAATCGAGAAAAGGGCGGGAGAAATGGCCGAACTGCCCTTGAATGCCGATGCTGCTGGCGATCGAATTTTGCCGGTCGTCGCTGCTGTAATAAGAGCCAACTCCCCGGACTCCCAAGGCCAGTTGCACGAAAGGCACCACCGGCGTCCGCGTGTACCGCAAACCCTGGGTGGGAGTGCGGGGCAGCGGTTGACCCTGCCACAGGTTGAAGCCGCGGCTCAAGGCGACGCTGGCTTGGGCGCGGCCGAGGTCGATGCGGTTGTTGTCCCGCACTGGTTCGAGCAAGTCTGCCCGATCGGTCTCGGCATTGATAAATTGATACCCTGCTTGGTAGCTGAGATTGATGCCAGTTCTGCCGATCGGGATGACTGGGGAAGTGAGGACGGCACCGAGGCTGCTCTGCACGGTTTGAAAGCCCAGAGAACCGTTAAACAGCCGATCGCGGTAGCTGTATTCTCCAGCCAGAGTGTGAGTGCCGATCGACTGGCGCAGGCGCAAATTGCCCCGAAAGCTGTTTTCCGGCAAATTCGGGAAATTGTCGAAACTCAGAAATATTGCCGAGCCGTCGAGCCTGGTGCGACGACCCAAACTAGCGCCCAACTTCGCTTTCAGCCCGTAGCTGTCTGGAAAAAACGGATTGCCGCCGTGCTTTTCCACAACCCGCTGGAGGTAAACTTGGGGCGTCAGGGTCAGCCGCACCGGCCCGTTTTGCAGCACCTCAAAACCGCACTCGGCAAACAAACCGCCTCTATCGCCTCCGTCGTAGCCAAAGGTCAAACACGGGCCGCTCTGCTGCCTGCTGTCAAAGACTTGCCTGCGGGGATACACGGGTATTTTGACGCGGTTGTCGAACACCAACCGGGGTTTAGTTGTGACCAATTCCTCGGCCGTGGGCGAAATTCTTCTAATCGTGGCTGTCCGGGCCCTGTATTCGAGTTCTGGCGGGGAAAACGGGTCGTTGGTAATCCGAATGTTGGTTGCTACTCTCGCGCCGTCTGGCAGGAGTTCGAGGCGTTCTGCTTCAAAGCGGACGCGGTTGACGGCGCCGACAACTTGGGGGGCTGCTAGCTGTCCGCCGCCCCCGATGGTAACTGTGGCCGCGCCGGGGGATCTGACTCCGCGCACGGGCTGCTGGCTGGTAATTCGATCGCTCAGAGGCTGTTCGAGAATCGTCCCCGCACTGATATCTGTCGGCAGTGTGGGGGTGAGTTCGCTACCTGCTGCGGGTAGGAATATTTCGCCGCTGGCTTGTTCGACGGAGCCGCTGTTTAGCCCTAGATTGAACTCCATCTGCTGGCCGCGCACTACTTGTTGCCCGCGGGTATAGGCGACATTGCCGGATGCTACCACTTGGCGGGTGACTAAGTTGACGATCGCCCGATCGGCATCAATCACAGTTTGCCGGAACCGCACCACAACGTTACCAACCGCCGTGACAATTTGCTGCTTCTCGTCAAATTCTTGGCTGTCGGCCTTGACTTCGATGGTATCGGCGGGGCTGACCGGAAAAGGAACCGTCCGCTGGGAAGGGGCGGTGCGGACTCCCGGAGGCGCGGCTGGCTTGGGCTTTGGTGGCGCTGGGGGCGCTGCGGGTGCGGGGGCGGTTCCGGGTGCTGGAATCTCGAACTGTTGCTGTTCGGCGGGACTTTGTTCGGGCGCTGGTTCTGGAACGGGAATCTCAGCGGGTTCGGGGGAGTTGTTTTGCAACTGCCGACCTTGAGCCTGATACCAATTTTCCGGCTGTCCCATCGCATTTTTGTCTTCTTTTATCTGCGCTGGTGCGGTTCGTTTCCGATTCCGAGCGGCAACGGCATTTTCTACCGAACCCAATTGGTAAGCAGTAAACGAGCTATCTTGCTGAACTTCCGCAGTAACCGGGCTCCCAAATCCGACTGCTGCGCCGCCGCTTTCTGCGGGCGCTAGGGGGTCTGCGATTATTTCTGGAGGCTTGCCGGTGGCTGGGTCGGTACCGAGGAGTGCGGCGGCGGGTGCTGGGGCGGCCTGTGGCTGGGGCGGCTGAAGGATTTCTGGGTTTGGTTCCGGTATTTCTGCGGGGTTGCTGCGGGTGTCTCCATCATTAGCAGTCGCGGTGAGGGGGACTTTCTTAGACTTGGCGAGGGCGATGTAGATGAGGGCAGGGGGTTCTGGCGGCGGTACCGGATAGGGCATAGTTACAACAGGTGAGTCATCCGATTTTAGATTTTAGATTTTAGATTTTATAGGGTGCAAATTATTGAAAATTTTTGCATCTAAAGGCAACTGTTTAAACCAATTTCAAACGAAATAACAGTATTCTTGTCCCCCCCTTTTGCAAGGGGGGG
>JAUBOG010000872.1:0-1325 GCA_036700105.1 Microcoleus occultus BM001215583 | reverse complement strand
TGCTACCATTGGTAGCATTAAAAGTGGCATAAATACTGTCTATGAAAGTATCTATCTCTTTGCCAGATGAGTTAGTGCGTTACATTGACGATCGTGTAGAAAATCGCAGTCGGCTAATTGAGCTGTTATTGCAAGCATGGCGCAAACAACAAGAACAGCAGGCAATGGTAGAAGCCTGTTTATTGCTGGATGAACTGAGTGATGAATTAACCGATGAGGATGAAGCATGGCAGCAAGCAGCGATTACCGACTGGGAAGCATCTGGCTTGTAAATTTCGATCCCTCAGTCGGTACAGAAATCCGCAAGACTCGACCGGCGGTAATTATTTCAGGAACTGCTTTTAATCAACGCAGCAAAGTCACAGTTCTACCCATCACTTCTGCTGTTCCAAACGAGGGTTTACGAGCTGTTGTTTTGCCTGTAATTCCTTCGACTCTCAATGGTCTGAGTACCGAGAGTTTTATCGTTTGCGTCGATCCGATGACGTTTGATAAACGCAGACTTGTGCGCTGTATTGGGCAATTGGAGTTGCACCAACTACAACAAATTTAACAGATTTTGGCTCGATATTTAGAACTTGAAGACTAGGGCAATCCAAAAGAATGAGCGTTAGATCGAATCCGTTGGTATCAGAATTATTCATCTCTATCTTCTCTGACTCTGTGGCCTCTGCGGTTTAATCATCAGGTAACGGACGGATATATTCGCCGTTGGTTTGCCCGGATAGGGGATGCGGCGACGGGGGAGAGTTTAGAGGCGGCGTTAGCACAGTCGGAAAATTCCCGTCTCAAGGAGTTGATACAAAATCCGTTGCGGTTGTGGATGTTATGTCAAATTTGGCAGACGGGGGGCGGTTTACCGGAAACGCAGGCAGATTTATACGGGCAGTTTGTGGATTGGGTGTATGACTGGAAGGCGGATGAGGAGATTTTAGACCAACGAGAGGCAATTGATACAGCCTTGGCGCGGTTGGCGTTGGCGGCGATGGAACAGAATGTAAGCCGCATATTATTGTCCGTTGCATCGGATTGTTAGATAAACAACTAGAAAAGCATTAAGTTTTCGTTATCATCCTTTTCCTTCATATACTGCTGGTAAAGCGTCGGCAAATTTTCAACTTCTCGATCGGAAAGACCATAGCTTTTCCAATACTTTTTTGCTTCTTCATGCAAGGTTTTATGACCAATATAAATCTGTTCTTGATATCTTTTCAAGCAAGCTTTAAGGGCATCCTTAAATGCTCCATCCTTATCACGATGCCATATTGGGCAAAACACACCAATCCTGCGCTCGCTCGGATCTTCATAAAAACGCCCATATATTG
>JAUBOG010000871.1:0-1326 GCA_036700105.1 Microcoleus occultus BM001215583 | reverse complement strand
GAATCTCCCAAGCTCAGAAGTAGCGAGATATTCAAAGCAATAGAGATAGCGATTCCATCAACAGAAATAGAAACGGCTATCCTGAAAACAAAAGTAAGAGAAAAACGGCCGAAAGTGCGCTACCATCACAACTGGTAGTATGTTTGATAGTAGCAATGAGCTTATGGTCGAAAGACTCAATGCGGGACGTACTAAAAAATCTGATTGATGGACTTAATGAAGTCGGGTTAAAAACTGGTAAATTCTGGAAAACTCCCTGCAAGGCAGCTATTACTAAAGCCCGAAAAAGATTAGGACCTTCTGTAATGAGCCAGTTATTTCATCAGTTAGTACGACCAATGGCTACAACTAAAACAGTGGGAGCTTTTCTGAATGGATTGAGAGTTGTAGCAATAGATGGCACCTGTTTAGACATCCCAGACAGTGATGAAAATGCTAGAGTTTTTGGCCGTCCAGGTAGCCGTCCAGGTACAAGAGCTGCTTTCCCCCAAGCTAGATTAGTTATTTTAGTAGAGGCAGGAACACACTTAATATTTGATGCCTTAATATGTCCATATAAGATGGGAGAAAGAGTCAGAGCGTTAAGGTTATTGCGCTCAGTAAAAAGAGAAATGTTGTTAATGTGGGATAGAGGTTTACATTCATATGCGATGGTATCAGCCACACTCAGCAAGGGTTGTGGCTATTTAGGAAGAATTCCATCGAATGTTAAATTCCAGGGCGGAACACAGCTAGAAGATGGTTCTTACTTAAGTTTTATTAATCCCCCAGGCAAATTCAGAAAAAAAGGATTTAAACCAATCCAAATCAGAGTAATCGAGTACACGATTCAAAACTTAAATGATCCAACAGCAGAAATTAGATATCGTTTAATTACAAGTTTATTAGACCCTCAAAAATTTCCGGCAAAGTTATTGGCTGCCTCAGATCATCAACGGTGGGAAGTCGAAAATACAATTGATGAATTCAAAGTACATCTGCTAGAAAGAAAAACTCATATTCGTTCTCAAAGACCAAGAGAAGTAATACAAGAAATTTATGGTCTATTATTAGGACATTGGGCGGTGCGGTCATTAATTTGTCAAACAGCAGATGGTGCAGAAATTTCCCCATTAAGTATCTCTTTCACGGGTACATTACGAGTTATTCGTCGCGCTGTCCCAAAATTTCAGCGACTAGAAGCACAAGAAATCCCCTTTTTTTAACTTGGTTAAATTTGGAGATACTTGATACAACTTTGCCGCCAAGAGTGCAGAGAAACAACCCAAGAGTTGTCAAAAAACCTGTTTCAAAGTTTAAATCCAAAAAAGTCAAACACAGAGGTAC
>JAUBOG010000113.1:0-15640 GCA_036700105.1 Microcoleus occultus BM001215583 | reverse complement strand
AGGAAGCGACGCACCCTACAAACTGTACTTCATGAACCTGGAATATGCTGTATGAACTTCTGACAATCTTGTTGAATACACCGAGTTTTTTGTGATTTTGTTAAAAATTTTGTCCTAAAAAAAGTAACTATTACCTATTGATTTTTCTAGATTATCGGGATATATTTGTTAAATAATGGGAGTGGTGACTCAAATTTAAATTTTGTCACCACTCCCATTATTTAATGATACATTTCCCAATTCTCAAAGTCAAGCTTTTTACCCTAAAAAAAAAGGCGATTTTTTTTGTTTTTCAAAAACAATATTGACGATGAGTAATTCTCCGTTATGAGATTTTAACTTCTAGTTCCTGCCTGCGAGACAGTCCATTCAATTACTTGTTTGCCCAAACTAACCCCATTAAACAAGTCGATTTCTCTGATCCCTGTAGGGCTGGTGACATTAACTTCCGTGAGATAACCGCCGATGATATCAATGCCGACAAAGTACAGTCCATCCCGTTGCAGCACGGGTTCTAACTGAGCGCAAATTTGCAGTTCGCGATCGGTAATTTCGGTTTTTGCGACTCGGCCGCCGACGGCCATGTTGCCGCGAAACTCATTGCCGGTGGGAATGCGGTTGACAGCGCCGATCGGCTTCCCGTCCAACAGTATAATCCGTTTATCTCCCTCTTTTGCTTCCGGCAGATAAGTCTGAACCATCACCGGAACTTGCCCTTGTTGAGTGCTAATTTCGACCAGGGAGTTGAGATTGCGATCGCCCGCCTCCAAGAACAAAATCCCCTCGCCAGCTTTGCCGCCCAAGGGTTTAAGAACTGCCGCTCCTTGTTTCTCAACAAATTGGCGAATTACCTGCTTGTTTTGAGAAACAATTGTCTTGGGGATCGCTCCCTCAAATTGCAAAGCGTACATCTTTTCATTCGCCGCCCGCAATCCTTTGGGACTGTTAATTACCAAAGTTTTAGCGGGATCGATGCCGTCTAGAAGGTAAGTAGCGTAAAGGTACGGAACGTTGACTGGGGGGTCTGTCCGCATAAATACTGCGTCCATTGCTTCGAGAGGCTGCAAAGAAGGCTGTTCCACCTCGTACCAAGCCGGGGCCGCCTCCCAGCGTCCTTCTACCAGCTTGACAGGGGTTAGCGCTACGCGACTGAGCATTCCCCAGGTTTTGCCGCCGATGACGCTTAATTCGTTGGCTTGAGTCGCCCAGACTTCGTTACCCAAATCTTGAGCTGCTTCCATCAGAGCTACGCTGGTATCGTGTCCTGGAATTAGTCGCGCGAGGGGATCGATGATGAATGCAAATTTCATTTTTAGTTAAAATTAAGAATTGATCGCAGGAAAATTCGGGCAAACTCAAAATTCAACGGGGAATGGGTTATTTTGCTAGCAGCGGGTCTAGCTGGCCTCGATCGTCTAGTTCGTGGATTTCGTCGCAGCCGCCTATGTGTTGGTCGTTAATGAAGATTTGGGGGAGGGTGCGGCCTCCGTTGGCTCGATCGGTCATCAGATCCCGTGCTGCGGAATCTCCGTCGATCGCGTACTCTGTAAACTCAACTCCTTTTCGCTTCAGCAGTGCTTTGGCACGAATGCAAAACGGGCAGGTTCTCCAAGTGTAAATTTCTACTTTAGGGGTCATCGGAGGCTCAAAGAATCACAATATTTTTTAATTGTAATCTTAACCAATCTTATTTTAATTTTTATATACTTGCAGCCAGCCCGGTCTAAAGTGATTATTTATACAATTTTATTTAATTTAGCCCTAAAAATAAAAAAAACACCCGCGCTTCCAGAAACCGAGAGATGCTAAAAATAAGCAGCAGGTTTGGCCTGCCTAGCGTTGCTGACCAACCTGCTTGTTTCGTTTTCTGCCAGAATAAATGATTCCTGCGCCGATCAGCAGGAGTGCTACCACAGCACCCGGTTCTGGGATAGCTGTTGTCCTCAAGGCGGTGGTGTTTGTGTAGATGTTGGCAAAGGTCGGCGAGGGCGCCGCTATCGGATTTGGTATCACCGCAGGTTGTTCGACTGGGGGCAATGGCTGTATCGCCTCTGGTATTGGTGCTGGCGATTCGACTACCAACGGCGTCGGCACTACAGGTTCTGCTATTGCCGTCGGTGCTGGTGATTCGACTACCAAAGGCGTCGGCACTACGGGCTCTACTATCGCCGACGGTATTGGCGATTCGACTGCCAACGGCACAGACGGTATCGGCTCTGGCGCGGCCAGCGGCGATTCGACTGCCAACGGCACCGAGGGTATCGGCTCTGGTGTCGCCAGAGGCGATTCGACTACCAGCGGCACAGACGGTACGGGGTCGGGCGGGGATTCTGTTGGTGAGGTTGCTGGTGAGTCCGGGCTGGCGGAACGATCGGATCCGCAGGCACTTGAAAAGTTTCCTGGCCCGCACACGTCGATTGCTGAAGCCGGAGGGGCGGCAGCTAGATAGTAGAACCCTGTTGCCATTGTGGCAGAGAGTCCAATTGCTAGTTTTGCCAGTAGCGTACACATAACTATTTAGTTAAACAGTGGTAAAATCGGAAAATAGAGTTAGTGCTACAGATTAGGGTTGCAACAGATTAGGGTTGCAAGACGGGGCTGGATGTTAGAGTTTTTACAATAAATGGATGCTGTGTCTCGCGGGCGCCTGTAAAAGATAGTATAGCGCTTGAGGCGATCGCCCAAACACTTTAACAGTCTTATTTTCTTTTACGTTGACATCGCGTTATGACATCGGGTTAGTGGTTTGCACTTCGTTAGTAGTTCCCACTGCTGGAAACAACATCCTTTTGCCACCTCTCAAGCAACAGCCGTTACAGCCATCAACCAAGAATATTTTTATTTTGACCGCCGCCTCCTGAAATTAATTATTTTAGGGCTCGCGAACTTGATTTGCTGTATTGTACTTTGCAATGCACAATCTGACTACATTTTAATAGTCTCATGCTTTGACGATATCTGTCCTCAGTATATGTACGTGTATTCCCGAATGTCAACTACTCAAAAGCCATGTTTAAGTATTTACCGAGGGTAGAGAGCGTATTGAATGAGCTGGGCTAGTCGATCGCGGAGAGTTTCCATCCCGAGACACGCGGCTGCGGAAATAAATACGGCTTGAGGAAACTCTTCTCGGGCGAGGGCGAGAGTATTTTCATCTACGGCATCGATTTTGTTAAAAACTACCAGGGCCGGGCCGGGAGTTACGGGCATATCTGTCAAAATATTCATCACCGATCGAATTTGACTTTGCCACGCTCTATGGGAGAGATCGACCAGGTGCAGCAAAGCATCGGCATCTGTGACTTCTTCGAGGGTGGCCCGAAAAGCGTCGATCAAGGAGGCGGGTAGTTCGCGGATAAAGCCCACTGTATCTGTGAGGACGATCGACAAAGGTTCCCCAGTGACAGCACCGGGAATCGTCAACTTGCGGGTAGTGGGGTCGAGGGTGGCAAACAACTGGTCGGCGGCGTATACCTCGGAATTGGTGAGCAGGTTGAGCAGAGTCGATTTGCCTGCGTTGGTGTACCCGACGATCGCGACTGATGGTACTTCGCGGTGGTGCCGGTTCTGCCGCAGCCGGAAGCGGTGGGCCAGCAGTTGATTTACTTCTTGCTGCAATCGAGAAATGCGTTTGGCGATCGTCCGCCGTTCGGTTTCCAGTTTGGTTTCCCCCGGGCCTCTGGTACCGATGCCGCCGCCTTGTCTGGACATCGCTTGGCCGCGACCTCTGAGCCGGGGGAGGGCGTACTCTAGCTGAGCGAGTTCGACTTGCAATTTACCCTCGCTCGATCGAGCTCTTTGGGCAAAGATGTCGAGAATTACCTCTGTGCGATCGACGACAGGGATACCTATCTGAATTTCCAGGTTACGTATTTGTGCGGGGGACAAGTCGCGATCGAATACCACCAGGTTAGCGCTAATCGTCTGAGCGGTGAGGGAAATTTCCTGCACCTTACCTTCGCCGACAACTGTCTGCGGGTGGGGGCGCGATCGCTTTTGGCGCACTGTTTGCAGTACCTGACCCCCGGCGCTTTCAACCAGCCGCGCGATTTCGGAGAGTCCGTCTTCAAACTCCAACTGAGTCATGTGCTGAGTCATTACACCCACCAGCAGCACTTTATCTCGATCTGCATCGACTTCCTTAGCAACAAACTCGGCTTGAAACTCTGCTTCGAGTCCTTCGACCAAATCCAGAAAGTCTTGGTTGGCGAGGTCGTCCAAACTCTGAGGTTCTGATATTTTCCAGGGAAAGTTTTGAGTTTTGATTGATGAGTCTTGAATTGCAGATTCTGGAATAGAAGACTCTTCAATTTCATCAGTTGAAGCTTGTTCTAACTTAGCGCTCAACACAGAGAACTCAAAATTTGGCCGCTCTCCTTGGGGTATCAGGTGAGCCAGATAAGTTTCTTTGATGTAACCGGTGCCGCCGCCGCCGCGGCGCTGAAATCCTCCGCCGGTCAGCGTCAGCCAGACAAGGGCGTCCAGGCGCTGAATTGCCATTGCGGTGAGGGCTGCTTCGCTTGGGGTTTCGGGCTTGAGGTGGGTGGCGATGCAGCGAATGCCACTGAGGCGACCTCCCCCGTAGCGGGGCAATTCTAGGGGCGCAATCTGGGTTTGGCGGGGAGTACCGACGCCGACGCGAATTACTTGTCCGCGTCGGTTGATGTAGGTGCAGATTGGTTTGTCTATTTCGGTACTGATGGCGGCGACGCGCTGGGCGAATTCTGCCGTGGTGATGCGATCGCCCGGTAGTCGCTGGTGGTAAAGCTTTTCGAGTTGTTTGAGCTGGCTGGACTTTAAACCTTGAAGATTGCCGTAGATAGTTTCGATAACTGTTTCTCCCGATCGATCTGTTTATCTCCTATTTTAGGTTAACTAAGAGGCGATCGTGTTCTGCGACCGCAGTTTAACTTTACTAAATTTTCTTGGCTTTAGCAGAGCGCGGATTCAGTATTGTCGAGTCACCAGCGCAGTTGTGTTTCGCTACGGGGCGATGCTTGCCAACTGCAGCAGCAATCTCAACTTGCGGTTGCATTCAGTATCTACAGATACAGGCGATGCTTGAAAAATCTCGCTCAACAAAACTTAACACATTTTTTTAGGTTTCAAAATCCTCCTTTAGACTTGGGTCGATCTTGAGCCTACAGGCAGATAGCAAAGTAGAAATTAGGTCGCTACGATGATAAGCGAAACATTGTTAAGGAATGTAAAAACATGGAAACTCGTCCTACTAACCTACCTCCTACCGCTAATGCCTACAACGGCAAAGATCGGAATGCCTTTCTGTTTGGATTCAACCCGCAAGCCGAACTTTGGAACGGTCGCTTAGCGATGATCGGCTTCTTAGCTTATTTGCTCTGGGACGCTGCTGGATTTAGCGTTCTGCGCGACATCCTTCACTTTCTGCCTACCTACATCGCTCACTAATGACGAGCAGTCTTTCCTGTCTGGCAGCATGAGGAAATGCCGCATCTGCCAGACAAGCGAAAAGTTACAAATGGCAGCGAGTACGGTTTTGTCCCTTTGTATCTTTCATTACTTTTGAATGGCATTAAAAGACTTCTTGCTGTGATTAGATGATTTCGGGCGGGGGCGCAAGCGCTGGCGCAGTGAATATTGAGAGCAAAACAGATATTTATGGCGTCAAGCCGATCGCCCCTGCTGTATTTTTGGCAAGAAATGCGATCGAGCCTCTCGGATAGTTTATGAAAAATAGGAGCATCAACGATGATCGACTCAAATTTACTGGCAGTAGTAGAATCGGCTGTGACTGACACAGCATCAGGAAATTGGCAAAAGCCGATAGTGATGTTTGTTTGCAATATCTTAGCATTGCTAGTTCTCAGTCGCAGAATTTGGTATCCCCACGTCGGGCCGAAAATGCCTTTACCCTTCCCGTCTCTGTTCAACAATGTTAGCGTACCAGCTTTTCTGGCTTGCATGAGCGCCGGTCATTTGCTGGGAGTGTTGGCGATTTTAGGACTCAACCTAGACAAGTATTTTTAGGAGCAATTGCGTCGCTTTTGTGGCGATATGTTCCAGCTATACGGTCGTTTCAAAAATGCAAAAACATTGGGTAGGGGTAAGTGAAAAGCACTGACCCCTTGTTTTAAATTTTGAGCGGGATTTAGGCAGAAACTGGTTTTTTAACGTTAGATAAAACGCGAGAGTCCGATCGACTTGTCAGGTGCATCAGTTAGATAAAACTTTTAAAAATCGAGATATCATCAACGCTGACGCACCCTACAGCTACTCCTTACTTTAGGTAGAGGCAGGGGGGTTGGCATTTGAGATAGATTGTCAAAAAATGAAAAAATTTCTGCCGAGCTGATTTGGGACAGTCGATCGTATATTTTTCGCTATTAATTGACGAGGTTTAAAACAATGGAATCTACATCAATCGCAAATTCCGACAAAGAAAACCAAACTAACAGCGGCGATACCGAACGCTGGGCATCTTTAATCGGCGGCGGGGCTTTGGTGCTTTTCGGTTTGTCGCAGCGTTCTCTCAGAGGTGCTTTGCTGGCGGTTGCGGGTGGCGGTTTGGCGGCACGCGGGCTGGGAGTTGTGGAGGGTTTGCAGTCGGCCTCCGATACCAATCAAAGCATTAAAGTTGAAAAGACGGTGACGATCGACAAACCAGCCGATGAATTGTACCGTTATTGGCGCGATTTTGAAAATTTGCCTCGGTTTATGAAGCATCTCAAACACGTTGCGGTAATAGATGAAAAGCGTTCTCACTGGATTGCCAGCGCGCCGATCGGCAATAGCGTAGAATGGGATGCAGAGATTGTCCGTGAAGAAGAAAATCGCTTAATTGCTTGGGCGTCTGTGGAAGGAGCTGATGTTGATAATTCCGGTTTTGTGCGCTTTCAACCGGCACCTGCAGGACGCGGTACTGAGGTAAAAGTTGTCATCGAATACAACCCTCCGGGCGGTGCGGTTACTGCTGCTGCGGCTAAACTATTTGGCGAAGCTCCCGAACAGCAACTTGCCGATGATTTGCGCCGGTTTAAACAGTTTATGGAAACTGGGGAAATCGCGACGACGGAAGGTCAATCTTCGGGCCGCAAGTAATAGGTTAGATGGTGTCCCCCGATCTAACTTATTACTTGCACCATTCTCAGAACAGGCAAGATGCCTGTTCCACAAAGAGTGAATTTCTTGTGGGGTGGGCATCCTGCCCGCCCATAAAAAGCTTATTGAAAATGGCGCAAGATGTCATATTTAAGCATCTTTGTTTTTTACCCGATCGACTGATGTCATCTGAAGTGATTTTTGGAAATGCGGGCGCTGAAGGTGCAAGCCGGGGCGGTTGGTTTGTCGGTCACTTTATCACTCCTGAAGACGAAGCGCGATCGACTTCTGCGTTAGAGGTAAAATGGGGCATTCACGCGGCCGGAGATTGCAGGACTGAGTGGGCGGTAAATGCGGCAGCAACCACGCTTTCTATCCTGGTAAAAGGGCGATTCCGGCTGCAATTTCCTTCGCGAGAAATCTTGCTTTCTCGCGAAGCAGACTATGCTCTCTGGTTGCCGGGAGTGCCTCATTATTGGTCTGCCGAGGAGGATTCGGTTATCGTAACTGTACGGTGGCCTTCTTTGTCGGGAGATAGTTCGGGTATTAAGAATCAAGTTTAACTTCTGGAACCAAAACTCGGCCGGTATAACCCGCGCGCTGGTATCGATCGATCGCCTCCGATGCGATCGCACCCGCTTTGCCGCTCTTTACGAGCGCTACGCAAGCACCGCCAAAACCTCCGCCCGTCAGCCTTGCGCCGAAAACTCCCGGGATTGACTGCAAGATTGCCGCCAGCGCGTCTACTGCGAGTGTCGAGACTTCGTAGTCGTCGCGCAAACTGGCGTGGGAAGCATTCATTAACTCGCCAAAACGCTCTGCTGGCAAAGATTTTAACGCTTCGAGCACGCGGTTGTTTTCGGTAACGACGTGGCGGGCGCGCCTGTTGAGGGGTTCGGGCAATACTTCCACCGATTGCCGATCGGCGATATCTCTGAGAGCTTTAACTCCCAATATCTGCGCGGATTTCTCGCATTCGGCGCGCCGCTGGTTGTAGCCGCTTCCTGCTGCTAGGTTGTGGCTTTCGCCGCTGTCAATTACTAAAATTTCTGTCCCTACAGGAAAGGGCACCGAGCGGTATTTCAGGCTGCGGGTGTCGAGAAATAGCATCGAGTTGGTGTCTGCTAAACTCGACGCCATTTGATCCATGATGCCGCAGTTCAAGCCGGCATAGCGGATTTCGGCTTGCTGTCCGATTTGAGCCAGCCGCACGTCGTCTAGGGGCAGGTTGAGGAGGGCGCGCAATCCTCTGAGGGTGGCTATTTCTAAGGCGGCGCTGCTGGACAAACCGGCGCCGATCGGCACATTCGAGGTAATGTAGAGATTGATTGGCGGTATTTTGTATCCTTCTTTTTCCACAAGTCTGATGCAGCCGCAGATATAACTAACGAATTTTTGCGGTACGGTATCGTCGTCTGAAAAATTTATAAGTTCGTCATATTCTGCGGAATAAAAATGGTGTCTGGTGTCGCTGCTAGGGCCGATTTGTACTGTTGTGCGCTGGGGAATCGCAGTCGGAAGTACAAATCCGTCGTTGTAGTCGGTGTGCTCGCCCAGCAGGTTTACTCTGCCGGGGGCGCTGGCTTGGGTTTTGGGTAATGTACCAAATACTCGTTGAAAGTTCATTTTGGGTAATTGCGAATTGGGAAGAAATAAACTTGTTTTTTATGGTTGATTTTTGATAGTACCCCTGGTTCGCTATCGATCTGCTTTTTTTCTCAACCCCGATCGGCAATAAATCTGGCGATCGGCATCGCCAACTGCTAGGAACGGCTAAATAGGTCGTTAGCGCCGCCCTCCAAGAGGATCGCAATCCTGAGCTGGCTTCTGGATGCCGCATTGCTACCGGGAGTTTCGGAATTAGTCCGATCGTCTTTGCAGTCACAAATATAGAAAACTATTCACTATCATAGCTGAAATTTTTTTATGTCTAAACGCAAACAGGCTCAAGGCTGTCAGCCAATGCTGAGGCGTACTTTTTTGTTTTTAATCGGAATAGCTGTCACGCGGGTGTTAGCTGAGTATTTTTCTGTGGCCAAAAATCGAGATAGTTTCTTGACTGTCATCAATCAACTTTGGCACAAGTTACTCGCTGTTTTATCCGATCGACAATCCCATCAAATTCCTGAATCTCTCCCCAAAAATCCCATTGTCCGATCGTCCAAGAGCGATCGACCTTTGCCGAGCAATCCGGTCCAGAAACCCCCCGCCAATTCTCCGACTGCCCAGCCTTCTCAACTTCAAATTATCAAAGGTTCGGCAAACCAAACAAAACCCGTACAAGTCAGCATTCAAACTTTAGCTGGCGCCAGTTTTTATTTAACTGCGATCGACCTCGCAGATCCGGAACATTATATCACAATTGGCTTAGCTAACAATGCCATTTTAGCAAATAATTCTCAAGCAACTGGGGGCGATGAACCTTTTGCAAATATGGTAGCGCGTTACGGGGCTGCTGTTGTTGCTAACGGTACTTTTTTTGGTAAAGACGAGCAGAAAGCTGTGCTGGGAAATATGGTGGCTGCGGGTAAGTTTCTGAAATACAGCCGCTGGGAAAATTACGGCACGACTTTGGCAATTAAGGCGGGAAATCAACTGGAAATGGTGACGGCTAGAACGGAAGGCAAGCCGGATTGGAGCCAGCATTGGTTTTCCCTGACTTGCGGGCCGAGATTGGTTAAAGGGGGGAAAGTTTGGCTTTCTCCTTTGTCGGAAGGGTTTAAGGATGCTAGCGTTTTGGGCGTGGGATCGAGAAGTGCGATCGGCTTTCCGGCTTCGAGAGATAAGTTATTTTTGGTGACTTTTATTGACAGTTTGTCTTTGGAAGCAGAAGCTAAAGTTATGTTGGCTATCGGCTGTTTGGAAGCGATGAATTTGGACGGCGGCGATTCCGTGGGTTTGGCTCATCAAGGGCAGATTTTATTGCCGCCGGGACGGAATTTGACGAATGTTCTTGTTGTTTACGATCGCCAATATCCAGCTCCGACTGAGTTAAAGCAGTCTTGGGAACGCTTCCAAAAGGGCGATCGACCAACGCCGGACAAATCAGTATTTTTTGACTGAATCCGCAATTGCTATAATAGACATCTCCCATAATTATTGTGGAACAGGCGTCTCGCCTGTTCTTGACGTGGTGTCAATCTAAAATCTAAAATCTAAAATCTAAAATCGAATGACTGAATCCGCAATTGCTATAATATGACGTAAGCAATTGCCGGCAAATATTATGACAGCAACAAAAGAAAAAACTTGGACAGTTGAAGAATATCACCGCATGATTGAAGCTGGTATTCTCAAGGAAGGTGATAAGATTGAACTGCTAGATGGGAGAATTGTAGAAATGAGCGCACAAACTCCACCCCATGCCGCTACAACCCAGCGCTCGTCAGATTATATCAAAGAACTACTTGCCGGACAAGCTCACGTTCGCACGCAGTTGCCAATTACCTTAGCGACTTCGGAACCGGAACCAGATATAGCAGTTGTTCGTATCGATCCGGGTGCTTATGGCGACCATCACCCCAATCAAGGCGAAATCTTGCTGTTAATTGAGGTTTCCTACTCGACATTGCAAATCGATATCCGGGAAAAAGCCCCGATTTATGCTAGAGCAAATATTGCTGAATATTGGATTTTAGATGTAGCGGCGCGCGAGGCGTATATTTACCGGAATCCTGCGCCGGGAGGCTATGAATCTGAGATAGTTGTTGCAGATAATGCTGTTATTAGAATGCTGGCTTTTCCTGAGATTGAAATTAGTTTGTCTGAACTGTTTTTGCCTGTTTAGTTTTTGTTTTAAATTTAACCGCAGATGTACGCAGATCGAGATTTGGAAGCAAGAAGAAATTGGTATTCGGCGGCGGCGGCAGCTTACGATCGAGTTAGACCTCGGTATCCGGTGGATTCGATCGAAAGTGCGATCGCATCTTCTGGGCTTTCCCCGAATGCAAAGATTCTGGAAATAGGATGCGGCCCGGGAATTGCGACGGTAGAATTTGCTCGGCGGGGTTTTTCAATAATTTGTGTTGAACCGAGTTTAGAAATGTGCCAATTGGCGCGGCAAAATTGCAGTGAGTATCCAAATGTTGAAATTCAAAATACTAGCTTTGAAGAATGGGATTTGCAAGCTAAGAGTTTTGATGCGGTTTTAGCAGCAACTTCGTTTCACTGGATACCGCCGGAGATTGGTTGTCCGAAAGCTGCTGATGCTTTGCGAGATAATTGCCCTTTAATTTTGTTGTGGAATGCAGTGCCGTCGCCGAAGCATGAAGTGTTTCAGCTATTAAAAGAAGTGTATCAAAAATGTGTGCCGTCTCTGGGGAATTACGCAAGTAGAGAACAGGAGAAATTGAATTTACAAGCGATCGGCAAAACAGTCATCGATTCTGGTCGCTTCCAGAAATTGAGATCGGATGAAGTTGTGCATAATATCATTTATAATACTGATGATTATCTTATGCTTTTGGGTACGCTTTCTCCTTATATAGCGCTGGAGCCGGATGTGAGAAATGCTTTGTTTTCTGGGTTGAGAGCAAAGATAGAGCGGGATTTGGGAGGGGCGATCGAGCTTGAACATTTGTGTACTTTTCAGATTGTGCCAAAACTGAATTAGACGATCGCTAAAAAAAGCGATCGCTCCTGGGCCGTAACTTCTATTCTCCCCCGACTCCTATGCCTTTTCCTCGGCTCGCCCGACAGCTTCCGTTTAAATTCGCTCTGAAAGTCGATCGCACCTTCCTCATCGCTCTGGCGGTGATTCCAGCCATCCATATGGCGCTGAGTACATTATCTGTCGCGATCGCCCTTCAAGAAGGGATGACCCCAATTTGGCCATCCTACGGGGTTTACGTCGCAGTCATTTTACGCTTTGGCTACCGTTTGTTTCCAGTGCTTATTTTCAGCGAACTGCTGGCTAACTTTACCCTGTGGCCATCGACTTATCCCCAGAATACAGTCGCAGTCTTGCTGATATATGTACTGTCTTCCACCATCGACCCGCTGGTAGTTCCCTACCTCTACAAACGCTGGATTCCTGAAGGAAACCTGTTCTCCAAAGTACAGAACATCTTCAAGTATGCAGTGATTATTTTGCCCAGCCCTTTAATCAATGGTTCGATCGGCGTATTTGTGACTTGTTGGGGAGGTGCAGCACCGTGGTCATCCTACGGTGAATACTGGCAACAATGGTATGTCATGACTGTCGCCACCCTGTTCACTCTGACGCCTATTCTTCTAGCCTGGACGCCGAAAACGAAAAATATCATCAAATTTGACAAGCGGCAATTGCCGGAATTGGGAATCGTCATCTTTGTCCTAGCGCTGATCTGTCAGATTAACTTTACAACCAAAGCACCGCTAGAATATTTGCTGCTGGTACCCTTGCTGTGGTCGGCATTTCGCTTGGGAGAACGGGCTACAACGGCACTGCTGCTGTTGGTAGAGATATCAGTGCTGACAGCGGCGAAATTCCAAATGGGTTCCTTCGCAGATAAATCGGTGTTTGCAGCCCTCTTGCTGTTGCAATCATTTATGGCTGTGGCGGCACTAATTACTTTTGCAACGCTGGCCATTGTCAATGAAAATAAGCAGGCCGAATTCAAGCTGCGTCAGGCGAAGAATGAACTGGAAAAACGGGTGCAAGAACGCACAGCAGAACTGCAAGAGGCAAAATTGCTGGCAGAGAGCGCCAACTCTGCCAAGAGCGAATTTTTGGCCAACATGAGCCACGAATTTCGGACGCCGCTGAATGGGATTTTGGGTTATGCGCAGATTTTGCAGCGATCGCGCACTTTGGTGGAAATCGATCGCAAAAGTGCCAACATTATCCATCAGTGCGGCGAACATTTGCTGACGCTGATTAATGATGTCTTGGATATCGCCAAGATCGAAGCCAGGAAAATGGATCTTTATCCGAAAGATACATACTTTCCGTCATTGGTGCAAAGTGTGGTGGAAATGTCCCGGATTCGCGCCGAACAAAAACATATTCAGTTTTTCTACCAAGCCGATCCGAGCTTGCCCGCAGGCATAAAATTGGATGAAAAACGGCTGCGGCAAGTGCTGATTAATTTGTTGGGAAATGCCATTAAATTCACTGATTTAGGTTCAGTTACTTTTCGGGTAAGGGCGATCGAGCGTCGCACTCTCCCCGACTCCAATCTGTGGAAGCTGAGGTTTGAAATTCAGGATACCGGAGTCGGTATGGCGGCCGAACAAATGCACAAAATCTTCAATCCATTTGAACAAGTTGGCAAAGTTGAGAAACAAACGGAAGGGACTGGACTGGGTTTAACTATCAGTCAAAATCTCGTACAGATGATGGGCGGTACGATTCAGGTGACAAGTACCCCGGGAAAAGGCAGTTGTTTCTGGTTCGAGGTGGAATTTCCCGAAGCACAGGAGTGGATTGTTAAGTCGCGCGTCACCACATCGGGTACAGTAATTGGGTATCAGGGCGATCGGCTGCGCATTTTGATCGCGGACGATCGCTGGGAAAACCGCGCCGTGCTCGCAAACTTATTAGAACCGATCGGATTTGAAATCATCACAGCCGTTGATGGTGAAGAGGGACTTGACAAAGCCCTTCAGTTGCACCCCGATTTGATAATTACAGATTTAGCAATGCCAGTCATGAATGGCTTTGAAATGGTGAAACAGATACGGCAATCTGAAACCCTCAAAAACCAGATTATTATTGCCTCATCAGCCAGCGTGTTTGAATTCCACCGCCAGGAAGCCCGCGCCGCCGGCTGTAACGACTTTTTGCCCAAACCCGTGCAAGCGGAAGAACTGCTGCACCAACTCCAGCAATACCTTCGGCTAGAATGGATTTTTGAAGCCACGACTGCGAGTCAGCAAGGGTGTGCCCCTGATGCCGATGTCGGGAATGCTGGTTGGAAGGTGCCAGAATCCCACGAACTCAAAAAACTGTACAAAGCCGTGCAGCGGTGTCGGGTGGCGGATATCCAAGCGGAAACGCAGCGCATTAACAGGCTCGATCCTCAATACAGCGCTTTTACCGATCGCATACTCGCCCTGATCGATGAATTTGACATTGATGCGATCGGCGTACTTATTGAGCCTTATTTATAGCCTGCATTTTTAAACCCATTTACCCGATAGCCAGATAAATCTATGTCATCTAATTCAATTTTGATCGTTGACGACACTCCCAATAACATTCGCTTGCTCTTCGACGTGTTAGATCGAGCCGGGTTCGATATTTCAGTCGTCAAGAGCGGTGAAAAAGCCTTAGAAAAACTTAACAGCATTCAGCCGGATTTGATTTTGCTGGATGTGATGATGCCGGGAATTGATGGATTTGAAACCTGCCGCCGCATCAAAGCCAATCCCGAAAATGCGGATATTCCAATTATTTTTATGACGGCTCTATCAGAGACTCAGAACAAAGTCGTTGGTTTGCAATTGGGTGCTGTAGACTATATCACCAAACCGATTCAAGTAGAAGAAGTCCTGGCGCGGGTGAATACTCATCTGGGCTTGCGCAACACTCAAAGGCAACTTCATCGGGAAATAGCCGATCGCATCCTTGCCGAAGTCGAACTCAAGCAAACCCTGACAGCATTACAGCAGATGCAAATGCAACTGGTGCAAAATGAAAAAATGTCGGCCCTGGGAAACTTAGTCGCTGGTGTTGCTCACGAAATCAATAATCCGATCGGCTTTCTCAACGGCAGCATCCACAACACCAAAGAGCACATTCAAGACTTAATCAGACATCTGTCACTTTATCAGCAATCCTATCCCAGCGCACCCGCGCCCATTCAAGAAAATGCCGCAGATATTGACCTGGAATTTTTGATTGCAGATTTGCCCAAGTTACTTCATTCTATGCAAGGAGCGACCGATCGCATTAAAGGCATCAGCACCAGCCTCCGCACCTTCTCCCGCGCCGACACGGAATACAAAGTCAAGGCTAACATCCATGATGGACTCGACAGCACCCTGCTGATTCTGAAATATCGCCTCAAAGCCAACGAACATCGTCCAGAGATCCAGGTCATCAAAGACTATGGCGACTTGCCGCAAATTGAATGTTTTCCCGGTCAGTTAAACCAGGTGTTTATGAATATTCTCGCCAATGCGATCGATGCTTTAGATGAATTCAATATCGAACGGAAATTGGATGAAATCAAAGCAAATCCTAACAAAATTAAAATTAAAACATCCCTGGATAACAATATTGTAAAAATTACGATCGCCGATAATGGCAAAGGCATAGTCGAAGAAATTAAATCCCAAATATTCGAGCATTTATTTACCACAAAACCCGTCGGACAAGGGACGGGATTGGGCTTGGCTATCGCCCATCAAATTGTGGCAGAAAAACACTGCGGCACCCTGAATGTAAATTCTCAAGTAGGGAAAGGAACAGTATTTGCGATCGAAATTCCGATTGTTGCAGCAGCATAACAATGTGTTCCTTGCTTTCGCAAACATATCAATTGGCGATCGTATTCTGAGGTCTTCTTAGGATCGCGAATGAAATAATAGAACTCTTGCAAAAATATAATGCACCCCACCCCAACCCTCCCCGCGAGTT